>JAISAB010000002.1 GCA_031266915.1 Rickettsiales bacterium
GACGCAGGTCGGGGTCCATTGTGTTTATCATACAGGTATTGTTCACAATTTGAATGCAATGGATACCGGACCTCAAAGGTATGACGAGTCTTATTTTTTGGGACCAAAAAGGTACATTCCTTTCAGTTGAGTGTAGTAATTATAAAATTTGTTCACGCTTGCGCAATGCAAATATCTCCTATCTTCTATCTAAAATTTGTTGTGCGTGGCGACGAAGTCCCGGAAAAAATCGGGGTCGAAATTAGTCATGATTTGTGACAGGGAATAATCGCGCCGGCCGTTCGGCAATATCTCCATCGCAATCGGCGCCGGCAGCGGCGACGTACCGCGCAGGACCAGGTTCATCCTGATGCTCATCGCGCCGCCGTTCACGACGATGTCGCCGGTTGCGTCCGCATGCCGCATGGACAATTCAAAAGGCCGGGTCGTCGCGAAGCCGCCCTGAGCGTAATCGCCGATGATGTGCAGGCTTTTCAGCGCGCTGTCGCCGCCATCTAACGCGCCGGCCAGAACGAATTCCGCGTTCATTTTTGTTATGTCGCGCGCGCCTGCGTAAAAATCGTCGATACCCAATCCCAGAATGCGTCCGCCGTCAAAGGCCATGTCTACGCTGCCCGCCAGGTTGTGCCAAAAGTCATAGGCAATCTGGCCGTATGTGTCAAAGACCGCCCGCCCTGTAATCATTGTGTCGGCGATATTGACCGGCATCATCGCGGACAGCAGACGGCCCGACGCAGCGAACCGGTTCATCTGCAGCGTGATGGCGTATTTGTTCTGGGCGCGGGCGATTCCGGCCAGTATGCTGCCGCGCGCCGCGTCGGTAATCGAAAAGCCCTGGGTTCCATCGCGCAGCGAATACACGAAATTCGCAAAGCGGTCGCCGTTGAATATGATTGATTTTGCGGACAATGAAACGTTGACGCCCAGCGTATAGGGTATTGTCAGCGGATCAGGATTCAGAAACCGCAATTCGTCATAGTCGTCGATAAAATCCTGGCTGGACAAGGCGTCGATATTCAGCAAATCAGTCGTCAGCGTTATATCCCTGCCAATCGCGGCGCCGCGGAAAACATGGCCGGCGACCTTGATTTCCAAATTTGAAATATTGCCGCGGCGATAGTTCCCCGAAACGATGTATTCGGAATCGTTCAAGGCCCGCAGGTTCGCGTCCGGCATCCAGTCCTTGAAATTCGCGCCGCTGATGTAAAAGAAATCCCCGGCGACTGACAGCTTCCATCTTTTCGAATGCGGCGCGAACGACAATCCGTTGTCGTCCCAGACGAAATCTCCGACGGCTGCACGCATAGCGCCGGGCATAAAGCCGAAATCGGCGCCCAGCCAGCCCAATGTTTTGTCCTTGGCAAAGCGATAGGCCGTGACGGCGTCGCCGTCGCCGACGCTGATTGTTCCGCCGATGTTCAAGAACTGAAAATCAATCCGGCCCTTGCCGCCCAGCCACTCGGCGTCTTTGACAAAGTCGGTATTGTCGGGCATCCGGGCGTCCGACCGGATAAATACGTCGAATTCGCCGTTGGACACCGACAGGCTGCCGCGCAAATCGCCGTATGTGAAATCCGAACATTTCCAGGAATCCGGCGAACCCGAAAACAGGCAGTATACCGGTCGGCCGCCAATCTGCATTCGAACAGGCATGTTTTCCGCACCGTTCGCGGTTATAACGCCGCCGCTGACGATGATGTCGTCGGCGACGATATTTCGTATAACGATTTCAGACGCAGTTCCGGCCGCATCGATGGCGACGTGCTTGAAATGTCTGTCCGCGAATTTCAAATTTCCATACAAATCCAAATCGAACGCGGTGTTGCGGAATATGCCCGTCGTGCCCAGCAGAAACGACAGGTCGAAATCCGCGCCGCTCGCGCGCAGGGCTATGTCGCGGTGCCCGTCGTCGAACAGTTCGATTTGACCGCTGAAATTATCGCCCCGGATATTTGAGAATTTGAATCCATAGTTTCCGTTCCAATCGAAATCCATCGCCAGCTTGACGCGGCCGGTGACGCGCGGTTCCTTGAATTCGAACCATTCGTTCACGTTTTCGGTGTCGATGGACAACGCGCCGCGTGCCGAGCCGTCGGAAAAAAGCCGCCCGCGAATATCCAAATCGTTCGATTTTCCGGTGATATGAAACTGGTCCCCGTCGGAATCGAATTCGTATTTATGCTGGTCCGTGCGGACTACGCCGCGCAGCAATCCGTCCGCCAGCGCGCCGCGGATGATTTCGTAATCCTTGCCCTTGAACGATACGATTGAATTTCGAAAATCGATGCGTTTGGCGAATTTGGGCGGCGTCAGCTCGCCCACGGCGAACCGCGCGTCATAGACGAAAATGTCGCCGGTCAGTTCCACGGAATTCAAATCAAACATTGTCGACACCGGCACCGAAAACATGACGCGCCGGGCGCGGCCGCGTTCGACCGCGACGTCGCGCGCGACGATGGTCGCGCCACCGGCCAGGCTGAAACTGACGTCGCCGTCGATTTTGGCGGCCAGGCCCGTCTGTTCGAAAATGGCGGATTCAATCCGGGGTTTCAGATTGTTCAGGCGGACAAACGGCGGGACAATCACCAGCGCCAGCGCGCCGGCCGCAACCGCCGAGACGGCGGTCCAGAAAATTCTGCGTTTATAACGGGGTTTCATTATCCGTCTCTCTTCTCTTGTATTTCGATTATAAAGGATTATATTAGTGTCTGACAATAAAAATTAATCATTAAGAATTAAAAAGCATAGTGAAAAAAAACGTATTCAATCTTATATCCGATTTCAAGCCCATGGGCGACCAGCCGACCGCCATCAAAGAATTGGAGCAGGGGCTGAACGACGGGCGCAAATCTCAGGTTCTGCTGGGAGTGACCGGTTCGGGCAAAACCTTTACCATGGCAAACGTCATCGCGGATACGGGCCGGCCGGCGCTGATTATGGCGCCGAACAAGATACTGGCCGCGCAGCTGTATACCGAAATGAAGCAGTTCTTTCCGAACAATCATGTCGAATACTTCGTGTCCTATTATGATTATTATCAGCCCGAGGCCTATATGCCGACCACCGACACGTACATCGACAAGGACGCGTCTATCAACGAGCAGCTGGACCGCATGCGCCACAGCGCCACGCGCGCCATGTTGGAGGAAAAGGATGTCATCGTCGTGTCAAGCGTGTCCAGCATCTACGGAATGGGCAGCCCCGAACAATACGCGGGCATGAAACTGGTTCTGCGCGCGGGCGATAAATTAAGTTCCAAGGACGTTATCCGCGGCCTGGTCGACATTCAATACAAGCGAAACGACGTCGCGTTCGAGCGCGGCGATTTTCGCGTGCGCGGCGACGCGCTGGACATCTTTCCGTCGCACAGTCAGGACCGCGCGTGGAAGCTGTCGTTCTTCGGCGACGAAATCGAAGAGATTTGGGAATTCGACACCTTGACCGGCGGCAGATTGCAAAAGCTGGATTCGGTTGCGGTGTATCCGAACACGCACTATGCGACGCCGATGCCATCCGTCCTGCAAGCCATCGGCCAGATGAAAACAGATTTGAAGCAGCGTCTGGATTACTTTCATGAAAACATGAAGTATTTGGAAGAGCAGCGCCTGCGCGAACGCACAGGATTCGACATCGAAATGATGGAGAGCACTGGAACCTGCCGCGGCATTGAAAACTATTCCAGATACCTGTCGGGCCGCGCGCCCGGCCAGCCGCCGCCGACACTGTTCGAATATTTGCCAAAGGACGCGATTCTGTTCATCGACGAAAGCCACGTGACCGTGCCGCAGATTTCTGCCATGTCGCGCGGCGACCGCGCGCGCAAGGACACGCTGGTCAACTATGGATTCCGCCTGCCGGCGGCGGTCGACAACCGGCCGCTGACATTTGACGAGTGGGACGCATTGCGTCCGCAGACGATATTTGTGTCAGCGACGCCCGCCGCGTGGGAACTGGAACAATCCGGCGGCATCGTGGCCGAGCAGGTTATCCGCCCAACGGGCCTGCTGGACCCGATATGCGAGGTCCGCCCGACCGTGCGCCAGGTTGATGACCTTCTTAATGAACTCAAGAGCGCAGAGCGCAGGTCGCAGGTAAAAGGTGTTGATAATAACGAACCATCTTCGCTCTGCGCTCTGCGACCTGCGACCTTGGTTACGACGCTGACCAAAAAGATGTCGGAACAGCTGACCGATTATTTGACCGAAAACGGCGTGCGCGCCCGATACATGCACAGCGACATCGAAACACTGGAGCGCATAGAGCTGCTGCGCGAATTGCGCATGGGAAAATACGACGTGTTGGTCGGTATCAATTTATTGCGCGAGGGGCTGGATGTTCCCGAATGCGAGCTGGTCGCGATTATGGATGCCGACAAAGAGGGGTTTTTGCGCAGCACGCGTTCGCTGATTCAAACAATCGGACGCGCGGCGCGCAACGCGAACGGCCGCGTGATTCTGTACGCGGACAAGATGACCGATTCCATGGCCGCCGCATTGGACGAGACGACGCGCCGCCGCGAAAAGCAGATGGCTTATAACGTCGAGCACGGCATTACGCCAACATCAGTTAAAAAAGCAATATTCGCCGAGGTCACAGAAAAGGAACAAGGAACGGGAACAAGGAATAAATTTATTTATACCAATTCCGGCGGCGTTATGGACGCGGTGTCGCTTCGCAAAGAAATCAAGTCGCTGACAATCAAGATGCGCAAGCATGCCGAGAATCTGGAATTCGAAGAGGCCGGCGCCATCCGCGACGCCATCCGAAAAATGGAAGAAGACTTGCTGTTGGTGGAATAACCAGTAGCGAATAGCATATAGCAAGTAGCGTATAGTTTATAGCTGGCTGCTAATCGCTACTTGCTATTCACTATCCGCTAGTGGTTAATAAGTGCACTCGGTGCCGTCTATCCCAAAATTCCCGATTGTGTCTGAAAATTCCCCCGCGATATAGCAGTCGGACCGGCCGTTTAATCCTTTGTTCTTGCTGTGTACGCCGCCGCTGAGGATTGTCCAATTAATGAAAACGGATGGGCAGGCGACGCACGTGGTGCCGGTTGAATAATATCCGTCGTTGCATGACGATACCGTGCAGTCGCCGTATGTGCAACCGGTCGTGCAGCTGTCGCCGCCGGTTATGGGCTGCGTGCCGGCGCCATTCGATATGATGCAGAAACGCTCTGTAAATGTCGAACATGTGTTGGTGCATTCCGGCGGATTCGTCGTGGCGCAGATTTCACAATCAATATATATGCAATCCAACCGGCAAGAACCGAGAGTGCTGGGGCATTCGCAGGTTTCAATTGGCAAACCAATCGCTGCCATGCAATCGGCGGCCATGATAAAAAACGCAAAGAAACAGGGCAGGCATCCCGCGTCGCGGAAAAGACGGAAAGCGATTGATTTCATTCGAACCTCCTTTTTTTTCTAGCGAATGAAAAACCACCCGAAAAAAGGTGGTTGGAGGTTCGAAACAATCTCTAAGAATTGTGCCGCTTATTCAATATATTCGCGCGCCCTCCAACCGATTGTTGGAGGGTTTTATCGTCCCCGCGGACGCTTAGAGCAGAGGTTTCGACACCCCGCCGCGGAAACACTCCGCGACAATGGAATTATAGTGTTGTTTTCAAGACAAAACAAGATATAATTTTATTCATGAAAGAAATTGTTTTAAATAATATCGACGAAACGCGCGCTTGGGCCGCAAAATTCGCAAAAACACTGCATGCGCCGCAAACCGTGGCGCTGCATGGCGATTTGGGCATGGGCAAATCCGAAATCGCGCGCGCAATCATTCAGGCGCTTCGCGGCGCCGGCACCGTCGTGCCCAGCCCGACATTTACCATCGTTCAAAATTACGACGGCATTTCGCACTTTGATTTATACCGTATTCAAGACGTGTCTGAGCTGGAGGAAATCGGCCTGACGCACGCGATGCAAAACGACATCACATTAATCGAATGGCCTGAAATCGCCGCCGATAAGTTGCCAAAAAACACGATTCATGTTTATATGGAAGAGTTTGGAGAAGGAAGAAAATTAGAGATACGAGATAGGAGATAGAAGATACGAGATATTGGTTCGGTGTAGCTTGAAAATTGTTCAAAATAATAAAATTTCTTTACGCTTGCACAATTCTAATATCTCCTATCTCGTATCTCCTATCTTCTATCTAACAATGTTTGCACCGCCAATGGAAAATCGGGGCTGTTGGCCAGATAGGAACCAGACGCCAGATAATCCGCGCCCGCGCGCCAGCACAGTTGCGCCGTATCCGCATTGATTCCGCCATCCACAGCGATTTTGAATTTCAGGCCGTATTTTTTCCGCGTGTTTGCCAGAACGGATATTTTATGCAAGACGCCGTCGTCGAATACCTGGCCCCCGGCGCCCGGTTTCACCGACATAACCAGCACGTCGTCGATTTCCTTTAATACCGGCTTTAAAATATCTACGCCGCTTTCCGGATTCAGTGCGATTCCGCTGCGCTTGCCCAATTCCCTGATTTTCTGCAATGCTGTGCGCACGCCGGCCGTATTGGTCGACACGACGATTGTGTCGGCGCCGGCGCCCGCCGCCGCCGCCGCCCATACGGCCGGGCTTTCGGTCATCAAGTGAACATACAGATGGGCGTTCGTATGTTCGCGGATATACTTCACCTGTTCTATGCCGCCCGCGATTCTGTCCACAAAGAAACCGTCCATCACATCGACGTGTATCATCGATATGTTTCCTGACCTGAACAGCGCGTATGTGGCGGGCGACGCCATGTCGAACGCCAATGTGCTGGGCATGACGGGTACGAATTTGATTTTCCGGCGCGGACGGCGCGCAAAGACAGCAGCGATTTTCGAAACAAGATTCCGCCATTTGTCGCGCCGGGCCAGATAAGCCCTGACGCGCGGCGCCTGTTCCGCCCAGATGTACGCGCCCAGCGCGTTCACGGCGGCGTCCGCACCCAGATTGCTGACCGGAATTTTGAACGTGTTTTCCAGCAGCTTGTCGATTCCTTCTATGCCGCTGCCGCCGCCGGATACGAAGATTCGCGTCGGGTTGTATTTCGCGACTGCGCCGGCCAACGATTGTGACGCCGCGTCGATTATGTCCGACAGAATCGGCAGCAGGACTTCGTTCACGTCCGCGCGCGAAAAGTCATAGGCGGCGTCGGCAGGGGCGAATCGGTCCATTTCGTTTGCGGAAACTGACGCGACGGAATCCTTAATCCGCGCCGCGTCGATGGCGCCGATGCCCAGCCTGTCAGCGATGGCGTCCGTCGCGGCGGATTGGCCCATATACAGCTTGTCGAAAAAGACCGGGCCGCGCGGCGTCCAAATCGACAGGCTGGTGAATTCGGCGCCCAAATCGATAAACACGGCGGTTTGTTTATGGTCCCGGAACGCCCGGTCCAGCAGAAACGACGGGTCTTCTAAAAATTGAGCCCGAATGTGCGCGCGCCGTAGACAGGCGAATATTTCATCCAGACGGGCTGTTTCGTAAAAGATTGCGCCGAAGACGGAAATCAGCTGGCTGTCGGTGTATCCGACGGGCGTCGACACGTTGCGCGCGGCCGGCGTGTCATAGCGCAGCGGAACGACATGCATCGGATAAAAGCCGTCGCCGGGCTTTATCCGCGATATTTGGTGCCCGACGTCGGATGGCGTGATTTTATGCTCGCCGGACCATTCGGTGCGACGGCCAGCCATTTCGAATTCGGCCCGTCCGAAATTTCCGGTGATGTGCGCCGAGTCAAAATGCGCGCCGATTTGCCGCTCCAGTTCATCGACAGCGGATTTAATCGCGAAAACTGTGTCGGCGCCAAACACGACGTGCGCGGCAGATTTCGTGATGCGCCCCGAACGGACGCGGTGTGCGACGGCGCGCACCGCGCTGCTGCCGATGTCAAGACACAGAAAAGATGAATCGAATAAATTCATATATAGTAGCTAGTCGTTAGTAGCTAGTCGCTAGCTACTAGCGACTAACGACTAGCGACTGATGGTTACCTTACCAGTATTCTTGCGCCGTCGCGCATGTCCAGAACGGTTATTTTCTTTGACAGGATGCGATGGTTTCTGTCCATCAGATCCAGGGCGCCGATGGCTGCGATCGGGCCGGATTCCGGTAGCATGACGGTTATCCCGCCGTTCGTGCGAATGTTCCAGCGGCGGTCTTCAACCCATTCCAGATAATCCAGATGCGGCGCCAGGCCGCGCGCGGTTTTCGCGATTTCTGAAATATCGCCCGGCAAGACCCCCCGGAAAACGACGGTATTTTCGGGGCGGCTGCCAATCGGGCGCCTGATTACGGTCCCGTCGGCGGACAAAGGATAGAAATCCTGGCCGTCTGTCCACAGTGCGACGGCCCTGTGCAGTTTGACCTTAATCGCCAGATTGCCGTTCGGCAGGCGGCGCACCGCCGATGTTTTGACATCGGGAACAGCAGCGATGCGGGCGTTTACGTCGTCCAAATTGACAGAATAAGTCCGCGTACCAGGGGCGATTCCCGCGGCGGCCACCACGGCGGCCAGGTTGTGTTTCGATGAATTCGAATAAACGGATATGGATTTTATGACGGTGGCCGGCCCGCGACCCAGCGACGTCATGATAACGCGCGACGCGAAATAGACCGCGCACACAACGGCGAGAACGAAACACAGCCAAAACCAGAAAGATTTCTTCATGTGGGGCATTATAGCATAAGTAGTGCTTAGTGTATAGTATTTAGTGCTTAGTTCTTTAGTTATGCACTATAAACTAAGCACTAAATACTATTAACTAGCTCTTAATAAGTATCCGCGACGGAACATGCACTTGCGGTATGCGCCGACGGATTTGGAACTGGAATTCGGCGGAATCGACATCAGCGCGCGCTGGCCGACGCTGGCGGATTCGTTCGACTGGAATGTGACCCACAATCCGTCCCAATCCGGCATCTGGCCGCTCTGGTTCGGGGCAATCAGCTTGGCAATGCGCGAGCGCGGCATATGCGCCGGCCGCGTGACCCCCAGGCAACTCTTGTGGTCGCGGACGAACTGTTCGGTGGTTACCGTCTCGTTTTCCCAATCAAGAATCGTCGCGTCGTCGATACTGCCGCTGTTCGGGCTGGAACAGCCCGCAACCGCGAGAAACAAACAGCAAAAAATAAAGACTTTCTTCATGCCAACCGCCAACAACGCTAACTTGTTTTTTTCCATTATAATTTAATTGCGTTACCTGGGCAATAGTTTTTATAATAAGGGAAAAGAACAACGTGCGAAATTTTTAAAAAAGGTATCCGCCGATGGCACACAGTGTTGATATTTTTATCAGGCTTGCGAACTTTTACAACCAGATGACGACCGTCATGTCGGCCGTCTGCGTACAAAAGGGCGGTATTGCCATGGAAAACTATGTCGGCCGCTTTTTCGCCGCGGACACGCTGGAATTCATCAACGATTACGCGGCGCGGATGCAGGCCGACAAAACGCCGATAAGCGCCGATGTCGCGGCCGCAATCGCAAGGTTTCAGGAAGAATACCAAAAGGTCAAGACTCTGGCCACGCCGACGCAGAAGCCGATGCACGAGATGACTTTGGAAGAGTTCGAGAAAGTGATGAATATCTAAAGGGACGGGAACAAGGAACAAGGGGCGGGAGCGAGAAAAAAATGAAAATAAAAAATATATTTTGCACATTCGGAATTGTTTCATGGATTGTTCCTTGTTCCTGTTCCTTGTTCCTGTTGGGTTGTGCGCAGATGCAGCGAAAGCAAGGCGACCAGCCGCAATACGATACTGTGAACGTGGTCAACAGCTTGATAATCGACGAAAATTCGGTGCCCATCTTTCCGAAAAAGGCGGCGCTGACGACGGATACCGCGCGGCGCTTTTCAATCGATTTGCCAAAACGCTGCCGGGTGGATTGGAACAACCAGAACATATTGTCCGTTGTCAAAGAGGAAAAAATCGAAATCGTCCGACTGGATGTTGGTGACCCGCTGCCGTCGTTCAATGTATCGGATTACGAATTCACCAAGTTGACGGTCAGGCAAACATTGGACAAGCTGCTGGACGGCACGGATGTCGCGGTCGTCGAGGACGAAGACTTGCCGGAAAAAATCACCGGCGCGATTCAATCGGGCTCGTTGTCCGACACGGTGGAACTGATTGCCAAAATGGGCCGCGCGTATTATTCTTACGATGATGCTGCGCGGGAAATCCACCTGTCGCACCGCGCGAAGTGGCTGATGAAAATGCCGCGGGACGAAAACATCATAATGGCGCTGCTGGACGCGATGCACGGCGCCGATTTAAGAAATCTGCTGGTCGACTGGCAGGACAAGACCGTCACGTTCGAGGGAAACTATCAGACCGAGCGCGAAGTGGCGAAAATCGTCGCCGACGTCGGTTCGAAAAAATACATGGTCGCGTGGGACATCGACGTTTACCGCGTCTATCCGCGCACGGACAACCCGATTATATGGATGAACATGTTCCCCGCGTTCGGCGACAAGAACGTCAAGATGTCGATTCCCGGCGTCGTCGGCCGCGCGCTGGTGACCAGTCCTGAAATCAACACCAAGACGCTGCAGGAATTTTTAAACCAGCAGGGCAACGTCGTTCTGATTTCCCAGGGAACGTTCGTTATTCCCAACGGATGGCAGTCTCGGTTCGACATCGGCCAGTGCGGGAAAGAGGAAAGGCTGGAAACTGATTTGACCATCGGCGCGACAGGCCGGTACGGCGACTATGCGGGCCGCAACAAAATCGATTCCAAAATCGTGCTGCATACGAGCGCTGGTGAACTGACATCGTTCAAAATCCCCAGCAGCTTGGGCGACAACTATGTGATTATCGGCATTCCAACGCATTCGTTCGTGACCGAGCCTGAGACGCTTATCAGCCCGTTCGCCGAACTGGTCGTGTTCATGAGTCCGCGTGTAATATCTATCGCGCCGGCCCTAGACGCATCGGCGCCGCTGTCGGGCGACGATTTGCGCAGGTATTTAGAGGAATGATGAGCTTGCTTTTCCAATATTTTACATGGATGAGCGCGCAAGATTCAACCGAAGCGCGCGTTGCGTTCTGATTCCGTCAGCGCCCTTTTTGTTTTGTCACCAAGTTTACTATTTCCTTGACATCAGAGGACAGTTTGTCTTGTTCATCGGGGTCTTCAATAAGTTTGTAACCATTGGCTTCATTGGTGGCACGAGTCTTCGTATAAATATTTTCAGCTCCGGCTTTGGTGGCGGTTTTGACTGTATTTTTTATTTGTTCCAATTCATTTATCGCTTTTTTCAATTTTTGCACTTTTTCTTCCGAATCCGCCAATTCTTTGGATTGTTTCCGCGTTCCCCCATTATTGGCAATCATTTCAAACATCAATTTTTGCTGTGATTCCAATGTTTGCATAAGTGAAATCTGGCCGGCAATTATATCGAGCGATATTGCGTCCATTGCCTTGTACATGTAGTCAAACGTGAACAGTTTTTCTGGGGGCAGGTACTTTCGCAAAGTGTCCATTACTTGCTCGTCGGTAAAGGTTGCCGTTTCCTCTAATATCGTAAATGCGATGGCTTTCTTTTTCGTATCATCCAACTTTTCGTAGTCAGCCGCTTGCGCCTTGGACACGTTTGCGGCGAATATAAGCGCTATCGCGCCCAAGATTAAAGAGTGCGGAATTTTTATCGTTTTAATCTGATTTTTGATTTTCTGTTTTATGCTGGTCATGACATAATCCTTTTTTTATTGCAAAAAAACCGCCAAGAGAATTGGCGGTCGGGGAGTTAAGAAAATCACGATTAAGCATGACCCCGCCGGTCTTCGACCCGTCAGCGCAAGCGCAGCCGAGACTGTTTTATAACCGACGGCTCCCCGGCCTGGCGGGGGCATTCCAGATAAAACAAAAGGCGCGTTCCGCGCCGTATTTCATCAGGCGGATAACAATACGAGAATCCGTATTGCTTAATCGTGGGCTTTCTTACGGCCCCGAACCCAAATCCCTTTGGATTCACTGTTATTATAATTTAATTTGCACTGAATTGCAAATGCTTTATAATCCGTGCAAAGGAAAGTAAAATGTTTACAAAACTTGAAAGAAAAGTCGCGTTCAGATATCTGCGCGCCAAGCGCCGGGAAAAGTTCACGTCCATCATATCTTGGATTTCGCTGCTGGGCATCATGCTGGGCGTTGCGACGCTGATTGTCGTGATGTCGGTCATGGGCGGATTCCATGACACGTTGCTGTCGCGCATCGTCGGGATGAACGGCCACGTCGTCGTCTATCACCAGGACGGTGCCATCGCCGACTATGATTTCCTGATTGACAAGATGAAACAGAACAAGGTCGTCGCCGCCAGCGCGACCGGAATCGTCCCGATTGCCGAGGGCCAGGTCATGGTCTCGGCCAACGGAAACAATTCGGGCGCGATGCTGCGCGGCATCCGCATGTCGGACCTGTCGGCCAAGACATCCGACGGCGTGAAAATATACGGCAAGGGCCTGGACGCGATTAAGGATGGCGAGCTGGTTATGGGCAACTCGCTGTCGCGGAACCTGCGCGTGACGATGGGCGACAAAGTGTCATTAGTCTCGGCCAACGGCGGAACGCCAACCGCGTTCGGCACTATGCCGCGCATTATGTCTTATCCGGTCATGTCATCGTTCTTTATGGGCATGTATGAATACGATTCTGGATATGTGTTTATGCCGCTGGCGACCGCCCAGAAATATCTGAACATTGGCGACGGCGTCACACATATAGACCTGTTTTTGCGCGACCCCGAAAAGACAACCGCCGTGCGCGAATCGCTGACCGCGCTGCTGCCGGATGGGTTTGTGGTCCGCGACTGGCGCGATTTGAACCGCGGATTTGTCGGCGCGCTGCAGGTCGAATCCAACGTGATGTTCCTGATTCTGATGCTGATAGTCATCGTCGCGGCGTTCAATATCGTCTCATCCCTGGTCATGCTGGTCAAGGACAAGTCCAAAGACATCGCGGTGCTGCGCACGTTCGGCGTGTCGCGCCGTTCGATGATGAAAATCTTTATCCTGTCGGGGACCAGTATCGGCGTTATCGGCGCTGCGCTGGGGACGGCGCTGGGCGTTTTGATTGCGACTTATATAGAGCCTATACGCCAGTTCTTTCAGTGGCTGACCGGCCGCGATTTGTTTCCGGCCGAATTGTATTACCTGTCGGAATTGCCGTCCAAGCTGATTGCGTCGAATGTTATCGGCATAGCGCTGATTGCGGTGGCGCTGGCGTTTCTGGCGACATTGTATCCGGCGTGGCGGGCCGCGGCCACCGACCCGGTAGAGGTGTTGAGGAACGAATAACATGATTAAATTAATTTAAAATAGTAAGGTTTTTGGATAGCATAAACAGGAATAAAAATGACAAACATACTGAAATCTTTATCCAAAGTGCAAAAGGGCGGCGACGTGGTCTTAAGCGTGCGCGACATCAAGAAAACGTTTATCGAGGGCGGCCAGCCTCTGCACATCCTGCGCGGCGGCGGGTTCGATTTGCGCCGCGGCGAAATCGTCGCGATGGTCGGCCCGTCGGGATGCGGCAAATCGACATTGCTGCAATGTGTGGGATTGCTGGACCGGCCATCGTCGGGCAGCATTCTGGTGTCCGGCACTTCGGTTCAAAAAATGGATGACGAAATGCGCACCCTGACGCGCCGCCGCAAAATCGGATTCGTCTATCAGCGCCACAACCTGCTGTCGGATTTCACGGCGCTGGAAAACGTCGTTCTGCCTATGCTGGCCAACGGCGCGGACGAGGCCGCGGCCAATTCGCGCGCGAAAATGCTGCTGAAATCCGCGAACGTCCTGCACCGCGCGTCGCACCTGCCGGGCGAGATGTCCGGCGGCGAGCAGCAGCGCGTCGCCGTCGCGCGCGCCTTGGCGAACGACCCAGACATCCTGCTGGCGGATGAACCCACGGGCAGTCTGGACCCTGCGCATGCCGCCGCGGTGTTCGACCTGCTGCTGGACTTGGTGCGCAAAAACAAAATGGCGATGTTGTTCGTGACGCATGACATGAATCTGGCCGCGCGTGCGGATAGGAGTGTCACAATCACGAACGGCATCGTGGGGTAAAATTAAATATAACGACGCGTCTGACGGCTTTTGCGATGGCTCATGTAGGTTCACTACACTTCGCCATCGCCAAAACCGCCATCCACATCATTCTATTTAATTTTACTAATATGAACAATAATAAACAATTAAGGAGAGAAACATGGAAAATAAAAAAACATCAAGATTCAGTTGGGGCAAATTCGCAGCGACGATATTCGTATTTTTGGCGCTGTTCGTCCTGGGACTGGCCGCTGGTCTGTTTTGGAACGCGGACAAAACAAATGGCAAACGCCTTGAATTCAGCCAATACGAATGCGACAGTTTGTCGAGTCAGATAGTAAATGTTGCAAGAAACGATGGTTCCGACAGGGGAGAGGTATTGAAAGAACTGAACGATATTTATGCGAAAAACTGCGCTGGCCGCATCGTCGAAAAGCCAAAGCCAGCGTCGGAACCGGAAAAGACGGATGCCGAGGTCGTCAGAAATTGCGATGCGGTTGAAATGGCCATCAAGGGCAACCGTACGGATTCGGATAATCCGGAATATAGTGTTTCAGATACTTGGTATTATGTGTCCCGCGCGGAGTTTTACGCAACATTGGCAGCGCGCGGCTGTCAGGAAAATTCCGAGAAATATCGCGAACTGGCCCTGCGTGATATTGAAATTTCGCGCGCGTTGACGAATGACAAGTTTTATGACGACGGCAAAACTCTGGGATTGATAGAGGCTTATAAAAAACTGGATATGAAGCGCGATGCGGAAATGGTTATCGACAAGGTGAAACAGCTGACCGACCCGGCGATTGACTTTATCCTGCAAGTTGAAAAAATCATCAACGAATAATCAAAAAAACGCCCCGAAACGGGGCGTTTTTCAATTAACAGTTAATAAAGAATAGAGAATAAAGAATAAATAGCTCAACTAATAGGAATCTACCAAACTGTAATGTAAATACACAATATGTAATCATTTAATAAAAATCCATTATTTTAATCCGATATTTTTTGCACTAATACACGAGCAAACCCACTTTTTCCGTTTGTATAAGGTTCATATCGTTTATCTTGAACGATTTCATATCCGCGTTCCAATAATCCATCCAAAATAGGATTTGCCGATACGGCAAACGGCTTTTCATAATCGTTCGGAATATATCCATTATCAACCAACAAGGTTTCTGTATCATCATATTTTTTGTTTTTTTCTGGTATATCTGCCATTGGAATAATTTTTAAACATTTTGCTTTTGGACGATTCATGACGGGCAAGTTTGTGAACCAATGCCCCGCTGCTGTCATCAACTCTTTTTTCGGATTCAGATACCAACGAACCCGTCTATGCCCAGCCCAAACCTTTCCATTCATAAAATACGGAATGTATGCTGTATTTATTGTGTTTGTATAATTTGATATAATCAAAAACTTCTTACCGCTTTCAATTATTATTTTCCAATAATCTATTGCCCGCGAAAATGGCGGGTTCGTGCAAACTATATCCGCTTCATCGTGCAAGATTCGCAAAGATTCTTTATCGTCAAAACTGCCAGTATAGTTGTCTGGTTCTGTTTTTATCTCTTGAAACCCGTCCTTGGTAAAAATATACCCTTTGCCTTTTGCATTGAATAAATCAAGACCGCCGCTGTAATGCGCACATATTAACTTTTTCAATCCAAGTTGCATAAAGTTCTGTATAAAATAAAGTGCAAACGCAGATGTATTATTGCCGTTTCGTGGAATGTCGCCGACCGCATCATCGCAATTACAGAAAACAACCTTATTTATCCAAATCTCTTTATCATACATTGCGATTTCTTTTTCTATGTCTTCATAGCGGGTATAAAACTCATCATTTTTGACTTTTCTTGCTTTTTGCATCAGGTCTTTATGGGTTATATCTCTTTCTTTCAATGTTGGTGTTGTTTTCTTGATGATTTTCACAATGCGCTTTTTCGTATCGGGTTTCATAAAAACCTGTTTGATAAACAACTGGTGGGACTTTATAAAATCAACATATCCATCAAACAGTGCAGAATTATAAAAATAGATTTCACGCCGCGAATCTTCGCGTAATTGAGGAAAGTGATTTTTTATATCATTTTCCATTTTCTGCATATCCTTGACTTCGCAGGTAAACAAATACTGATAAACGTTATCTTTTGACCTGCCAGTCATGTTATTATATTCCGACAACCGCCGTTCAAGATTATCGGTCAATCCAATCTTGCATTTTCCTTGTTCTAACGATGCCTGAACAATATAGATATATTGTTTATTTTTCTTTTCCATGACCATTTTATCCCTGTTTCTACACTGATAGCAATTATATGATAAACGTTTTGACATTGCAAGGAATTGCATAACATCTGTGATAATCTGCTTGCGTAGCTGATTTCTTATGCCTTTAATATCAAAGGATGCAGAACAGATTTGAATTCTGTATGCAAATATGTCGTCAACAAGGCGAAGACAGAGGCAACTAGATAAATATCTCAACAATTACTGGAAAGGTACATTCTTGGTGGTTTAGCTATATTGATAAAAGAACGCCCTGCGCCGCCGCAGGGAAAATATATTATTTATCAAGCACAACCGACAAGAATGTACCTTTTTGGCCCCAAAAGCCCAATACTCGTCACCCCGGCGCAGGCCGGGGTCCATTGTGTTCAAACTATGAACAATGCCCGTATGATGAATACATTGGATACCGGCCTGCGCCGGTATGACGCCAAGAGAGAAGAATGTCGAAAAAGATACATTCCTATCACTTGAGTGATCAATATAAAGCGGAATTTGCGGACATCACCGGGTGGCTTTTGCCGCGTTTAATAAAAACTTGATTTCAGCGGCGGTTAGTATATAATCCAAAGGCTTTTGAGAAAACGCGGGTATAGTTCAAAGGCTAGAATGTCAGCCTTCCAAGCTGACTACGAAGCTGCGGAGCAGCGAAGTGGGACGCGAGCATGCAAAGCATGCGCAGCGGTCAAAATGCAAGTTATCTTGCGAATGGGTGTTATGCGGGTATAGTTCAAAGGCTAGAATGTCAGCCTTCCAAGCTGAAAATGCGGGTTCGAGTCCCGCTACCCGCACCAAACAAACATCCACTTTAGTTACCCGAAAAAATCCCTTGTAGATGTTTCTACGCAAGGGGTCCGCCCGTCGTTACGGGTGTTTAGAGATTGGGCGTGCGCCGGAGTTGGAGAGCCGGGGCAGACTGTAAATCTGTTGGCTTATGCCTGAGCTGGTTCGAATCCAGCCACTCCCACCAAAAATACAACCGGTCTTGTGCCGGTTTTATTTTTGTGGCCTGGGATGGAGGAAGAACCGCTGGTTTGACAAGGAGTCCAAGAGCGAAGCGATTGGGAGTTTGCGAAGCAAACGATACGACTGCCCCGCAGTGGCAAAGCCACAAGGGAATCCAGCCACTCCCACCAAAATAGATTCCGCGTCCCCGTGACGCGGTTTTTATAAAAGAAACTTCCACAGAATTATGTTATAATACAATTATAAATCTTGCGGGAATATAAGATGAAAAAAATTGACTTTATTATAAGGGCCGCTGCTCCGGCGGACGCGCTGCCGACGATACGGATTGGCATCAAGGGCTGGCGGTACGCATACGGAAAAATTATCAGCGAGGGGCGTCTGCGCGAAAACGAGGCGCGAAAAATGTCGCCTGAGAACATCATGCGGGCGACCGAAGACATCGCTGGCGGCGTTGGCATTCGGCTGGTCGCAACCGACGCGAACGGCAAAGTATTGGGATTCAAATTTAATCAGCCGGACGATGACGGCGAATGGCGCGGCGGCGGGACATATATTGACCCGGAATATGTCGGCATGGGAATCGGTCGTGCATTGTTTGTCGAATTTGCGCGCCGATTGCGCGCGATGGGCAAAGAAAAATTCTGGGTCAGCTGTATGACCGATAATAAATCCATGGATTTTTACAGGAAACTTGGCGGCAAAGTAATAAAAGAATATCCGTATGAAAAAATGGAAAACAAATCGCTTTCGGAATTGAAGTTCGAGGTCAAAGGTTTCTTCGATAGACATATAATGAAAAAATAATTGCGTTGCCGTGACATGACAACCTAAATCAAACCCGCTGGGCGGCGGGTTTGTCACTCGTTCACTTCGACGCTGTCAATCAGCGTCCGGTCGATATGTTCCAGCGCCGCCGGCTGGAACTCGGTGGATTCTATAACATCGCTGTCATCTTCGGGCAGAATGACGACCGAATCCGCCGCTGGCGCCATCGGCGCGGTCGCCGCCATGTTTGCGCCGAACGTCTTGGACGCGTACTTGCCGCGCAGACGTTCGGGAATCCGGATATATTTCATCGGATTGACGCCCGGACCCGTCAATTCCATTTCGTTCGCGCCGGAAATCTGGCCGGGCGCCGCGCTGTAAATCGGTATCAGAAAGTCCGTCCGCGGCGCGCGGACCAGCCGCGCCGCGCCGCCGCCAGTGATTTCAAGAATCTGCAAGGCGCGTTCGCTTTCGCCCGTCGGCCGTAATCGGAACAGGCCGTCCAATCCGTTATATCCGCCGGGGTCCAGCAGATAGGCCGCCGGCGCCCGGGATGAATGCAGCATGCCGATCGCCATGTTCGCGGCGTCGAATCCGAACGTGTCCAAACGCGACGGTTTGCGGCCCCAGACCTGTTCGTACAATTTCGAAAAGTCCGCCGACTGCGGACCCAGCGCGGCGTACTTTGCCCCGACGAACGAAAAGTCGTTCAGCAATTCCGTGCCGTCCCACAGCGCCGTTCCATAGAATCCGGCGTCGCGCGGCGCGACGTCGAAATAGCGCAGAAACGACGCGATGGCCTTGGTGTCGCCGGCGTTGCCCAGAAACAGGACGGCGTCGTACGGCACACCGCCCAATGTGTCGGATTTGCCCAGTTTGTCCAGCTGGGCGTTCAGGGACGATTTCTCGACCGCGGTCAGCGTTTCCCGGTTTAAAATATCAGCCAGGATTTCGCGCGCCTTGGTGTTCGCGGCCGTCCGCGCCCTATGCATAGAGGCCTTTTGCGCGGCGCGCTTGATGGAATCGGAATCGCCCTCGGCGTAATAGAACACGCCCGCGACCGGCATGTCGTAGATGTTCGCGCTCTGCACGGCGGCGCCGGCCATTCGCGCGCCGGACGCGGTATCGGGCGCCATGACGATGATTCCGCTGATATTGTCGGCGGTCATTTCTTTAACGATAATTTCGACGCTTTGCGACGGTATCAGGGCCATCGTCATAACGCCGTCGCCAATCGCGGACACGTCGGACGTAAACGACAAGACCGGCAGACTCTGGGGCTTCATATCGCGTAGCAGCGCCGCGTCTTCGGCAAAAACCGGGCCGATGACGATGTCCGGATTCGCCGCCAGGGCGCTTGTGATTACACCTTGTTTTTGCGATTTGTTTCCCGACAGGTCGTGAAATGTGACGGATATATTATCGTGCTTGCGTTGCAGAAACGCCATTTCGACGGACGCGTTTATGCCGTCGCCGACCGTCGCGTTCGGACCGGACAGCGGCAGCAGCACAGCGACGTTCTTCAAATCGGACGTCGGGGCGACTACGTCCGTCGCATCGCCGCGCCCGTAAAGGCCGTATTCGGGGTAATAGAAATCACTTTGCATTTGGACGGGACGAGACGCCGGCGCTTCGCCGTATTCGCCGTGCCAGCCGGCCTGCGGCGCGCACGCGCCGACCAACATCGCAAGGCACAGGGCGCAAGGCGCGGACAGTTTTTTTATAAACATTGAAAAACCCATATTTTGTGCTAGTATCATAACACATAATAACAGAATGTAAAATAAAATGAAACCGAATCACGAATCAAAAATCACAAATCACGACGAACGGCTGCCCGCCGGGCTGCATATCGTCGGAACGCCCATAGGAAATCTGTCGGATATGTCGCCGCGCGCAATCGATGTCCTGCGCCGCGCGGATTTAATTGCGTGCGAGGACACGCGTGTTTTCGGCAAGTTGGCCGCGCATTTCGACATAAAAACAAAAAAGGTGTCATTTCACGAGCATAACGAGCGCGCCGCGGTCGCAAACCTGACGGACAAAATTCAAAACGGCGCCGCCGTTGCCGTGGTCAGCGACGCGGGCATGCCCGGAATATCGGACCCGGGATTTCGCATTGCGCGCGAATGCCGCGCAGTGGGCCTGCCGGTGTTCGTGGTCCCAGGACCGGTGGCGGCGATTGCCGCGCTGGTGCTGTCGGGCTTTCCGACGGACCGGTTCACGTTCTGCGGATTCTTCGATGAAAAAAAAGCGCGCGACGACAACAGAATCCGCCACACAATTATTTACTACGAAAGTCCGAACCGCGTCATGGCGACCGTCGCGGCGCTGGCCCTGATTATGCCCGAGCGACGCATAGCCATAGTGCGCGAAATCACAAAGATTCACGAAGAGACTATAATCGGCTATGCGGCGGAATTAATGCGCATAGAGCCGCCGCGCGGCGAAATCGTCATCGTAATCGAGCCTGCGCCGGAAACAAAGATGTCCGATGACGAAATATCCGAAATTGTAAATGATGTCGTCGCGGCGTCCACCAAGTCCGCGGCGGCAGATGTTGCCGCGCGCAGCGGGATTTCGAAAAAAGAAGCCTATAGGCGATTGATTAAAAAAGATGGGGGCACGCAATGATAAAATTTGTCGGCAGTTTTGAAAGGGTATCGCAATTGCCCAAAACGCAATTCCCCGAATACGCGTTTATCGGCCGCAGCAATGTCGGCAAGTCTTCACTGATTAACGCGATTGCGGGCGCCGCAATTGCGCGCACGTCCAAGACGCCGGGCCGCACGCAGTCGCTGAATCTGTTTAATTTCGACGACCGGATTATAATTACGGACCTGCCCGGGTACGGATACGCCCGGGTTTCCAAGGCCGACCAGGTGCGCTGGCTGGACAGGTTGGGAGATTATCTGCTGAACCGCCGCCAGCTGGCAAGATTGTTCGTGCTGGTTGATTCGCGTGTCGGCGTCAAGGAATCCGATTTGGAACTGATGGATTTCTGCGACCGCAACGGAATTTCATACCAGGTCGTTCTGACAAAAAAAGATAAGAAAATCCGCGAAAAGAATCAGGATGTAATCCGCGCGGACAATCATCCGGCCATGATGGAAGAGGTAATCGAAACTTCGTCCGAAAAGAAATTCGGCGTCGACATAATGAGGGAGATACTCGGCCTATGCCGGTGAAAAGCAACATCTTCTGCGCAAGCAATCCGGCAAGGCTGATTGACGCCTTGTGGGAAATCATAAAGCAGGGCGGGTCGGACTTTTCCGACGACATTATATTCCTGCCGTCGCGGCGCGCTGCGCGCAGCGTTGAAAAAATGCTGGTTGAAAAATCCGGCGCCGCGGTATTGCTGCCTACGCTGGTGGCATTGGGCGAGGGTGCGGACGAAGACGACGATGACGTCGTCCATTCTGATGTTGTGTCGAATACCGAGCGCGTCGTCGTTCTGGCGAAACTGCTGAGCGCGGACGCGAACATACGGACGATTTCGAACGCGCTGCCGATTGCGCGCGATTTGACGCGTATGCAGGATTACCTGGAAAACGAGGGAATTGCCGCCGCCGCGATTGACTGGCCGGCGCTGGTCGATGAAAAGTACGCAGCGCATTTTCAGAAAAAGGCGGAATTTTTGAAATTATCCGGCGCGTTCCTGTCTAACATATTTCCCAACAAAATCACCGAAACTCAAAAAAGAAACGCCGACATCCGCGCATGGATTAAATCCGAAATACTAAATAATAAATCTAAAATCATTGTCTGCGGATCGACCGGCAGCGTACCGGCGACCGCCGACTTGATGGCCTATGTCGCGGGCATGTCCAACGGCTATATCATTCTGCCGGGCAAAATTAATTGCGGCCCCGGCGAATGGCCGATGGACGGCGGATTCAACGCGTGCAATCCGTACCATTGCGAAAAAATGTTCCTGGACCGGATAAGCGTCGCGCCGTCTGACGTTCAAATTATCGATACAGGCCCGTCGAACATGGATTTCCTGAACGCTGCATTTTCAAATTCGGTTAACGGTTCACGGTTCATGGTTTACGGCACGCAGTTGGTCGAATGCGCGCGCGAAAGCGAAGAGGCATGGTGCGTCGCCGAAATTGCTGCCCGCGCCGTGGCAGACAACAAAACCGTTCTGGTTATAACGCCCGACGCCGCCGGAAACCAGCGCATTGCCGCGGCGCTGAGCCATCGCGGCATAGCGGCCGACTTTTCGGGCGGAAAAAGCGGCGCCATGACGCTGGCGGGACGCGCGCTGTTGAATCTGTTCGACGATTGGATAGAGGATAAAAATTCGTCCGCATTCGACGGTTTGTATAAACGCAACGATTCCAATTTGTTCAAAACGTTGGTTGAGATTGTTGAAACAATGCCCGATGTTCTGTCGCCGCGGTTCCAATTCGATTCCGATGAATCGGCCGTCGTCTGGGACGCGCTGGAAAAGACGTCCGACGCATTGTCAAGGAACGGAATCGCGCTGACATTGTCCGACGCGCGCGCGGTGGTTGCGGACGCGCTGGCCGGCGCGACGGTCCGCCCGCCGATGAACGACGGCGCGGCCGTCTGCGTGCTGGGGACAATCGAATCCAGAATGCAAAGCGCCAATGTCGTCGTCCTGACCGGCTTGAACGAAGGGATGTTTCCCGCGCAAGGGTACGAGAATTCGTGGCTGCCGCGCACTATGGCGCAGAAAATCGGATTGCCGCCGGCGGACAGAAAGGTGTCGCTGATGGCACTGGACTTTATGAATCTGTCCTGCGGCGCGGAAGTTTACTGGCTGCGCAGCAAGACCGCCGGCGGCAGCCAGACCACCGAGAGCCGGTTTCTTTCAAGAATACAAGTCGCGACAAAGGTCGCAGATCGCAGAGCACAGAGCGAAGGTTTCGCCGCTTCGCGGCAGAGCGTAGAGCGCAGGTCGCAGGTGGAAGGTGTTGAACCACCTGCGCACTGCGCACTGCGACCTTCCACCTTGCTGCAAGCGGTGCGGGCCCGCGACGAGGTCGAATACAGGCCGCTGGATTATTCGCCGCCGCGCATTCCGGCCGACCGCAGCGACGTCTATGTGACCGAACTGGAATTGCTGATTCATAATCCTTATGCTTTCTATGCGCGGCATATATTGCGTCTGCGCCCGTTGGACGATTATTGGCAGGAACCCGATGCGCGCGACTTCGGCAATCTGGTGCACGGCGTGATAGAAGAATGTTCAAAGTTCAAAGTTCAGAGTTCAGATGATTTGATAGAAATGATGGACAAACGCGCGAAGCAAATATTGCCGGCGGGCAGTGCCGTATATCATTTCTGGCACAAGCGCTTTGTCGAAATCGCTCCGGCTGTCGAGGCGCTGCTGCGGGAATCGCAGAGCCTGAACCGGCAGCAATCAGAAATCGACCTTTGTACGACCATCGCGGGTCGTCGCGTCCGTGCGCGCGCGGATATGGTTTATTACAAGCAATTTCCCGATTCTGCGGAACCGATTACCGTTGCGCTGGACATCAAAACGGGTGCAGTCCCGTCAAGAAGCCAGCTAGAGCAGGGCAATATGCCGCAATTGCCGCTGGAGGCGCATATGATTCAATCAGGCGGATTCGCCCAGGGGTCGGGGCCCCAGGTTCAAAGCCCGAATGTCGTCATGCAGTTTCTGCAACTGAAAAACAATAACGTAAAGCTGATTGAATACGACGCGGACGCGACGCAAAAGATGATTGATGCCGCCGTCGACAAAGTATCACAGCTGTTCGGTCGATATTCGAATGATGGCGAGCCGTATGAATACTACGAAACGTCCGACCCAAAGTATAAGGTCTATGACGACCTGGCCCGCGTTGACGATTAAAAATCAAATTCTATGGACATCTGCTTGCATTAACTGCCGGTCATGTACCAGTATGTACACTCCCTATGGTTAATGCTGCGCATCTGCCTCATATAATTTGATTTTTTATGGGCATCTGCTTGCGTTAAACACTAGTGTATAGTTAATAGTCATTAGTCAGTAGTCATTAGTGAATGTGTCGCGCCTTTGGCGCGATGACTTTATTAACTATAGACTATTGACTGTGCACTATCGTTTACTTTCAATGCATTCTTCCCATTTTTTGTTGACGCACTTTTTTGTCCCAAGCAGACCCGTGGCCGTCAAGCATTGTACAATCATGCCGGATTCGCATACGTTGCTGGCGCATTTCCTGAACAATGCGTCGTCCAGATTTGGATAGCATGATTTCATGGCGCCAGTCGAAATTAGTTCGTTCGGCGCCGGGCTGTTCGTTTGCGGCGCGGCCCAGACGGCCGACGACGAAAATAAGAGAAAAATTAAAAATATCATATTTCAAACCTCGCTTTTCGTTCAGTTAAAAACCACCAAAATTTGGTGGTTGGAGGTTAAGAACTATAAATCAGTATAGCGTGCTTATTTTGCGGCAAGCCGCATTATTCACAACCCTCCAACCTGATAAGTTGGAGGATTTTTTCGTCCCCGCGGACGCTGATTTCAGAGGTTCTTAATCCTCGACGTCGGAACACCCGGCGTCACCGGCAATGGTAGCATCTGTGAGATTTAAATCAATAAGATTTTTGTGTCAAGGCAAAAGGTAGAAGGCAGAAGTCAGAAGGTAAAAGGCAGAAGTAGGCAAGCTTGCCCCAAATCATAAATTTATTACTTCTGCTTTTAACTAATGGTTAGTGACAGTCCTGTGTGGTCGGCCAGGCGCGGCCTGGTTCATGAAACACTTCCGCTGATTAATTTTTCGCTATACTTTTCCTGAAAGCAATGCTACAATCCCTGTGTCGCGGAGAATTTCTGCGATGGGGTGTCACAGCCTTGCACATGCGTCGAGAGATGATTGGCGCGCTTTTGCGCCGATTTTTATATCACGGCGAAAAATAACTCCTGACCGGGTCAGGAGGGCTCGTGAATATATTGAATAAACGGCACAATTCATGTGATTGTTGTGAACCTCCTGACCGCCATTTACCGGCGGTTTTTCGTTCGAAAAAAAGGAGGTTAGGATGAAGTTTAAAATATTAGTGCGCGCAACGGCATTTTTGATTGCGTTTGGATTCGCATTCGCATCGTCTGATTCATTTGCAGAGGAGCCTGTAGAAGAAGCCCCCGATTGTAGTGGTCAATCCTGGTGCACTTACTTTACTGGCGGTAGACGTTGTGGTGGTGAAGATTGCAATGTAGGTAGGTATGGTACTTGCGAGTGTGTGGAAATTGTTGCGCAATGCATTTGCAACGCCGGATATGAAATTTTTGGCGACGGCGAAGATTGCACTTGCACCGCGAAATGCGCGAACACCTGCCAGTCCAGCGGCACCACGGCATGCGCCATCCAAAATGGCGCCGGCACCAAGCAGAATACAGGTGGAAACAACTGCACGGGCAACTGCACGTATGGAGCATGCACGGTATCGTCATGCAACAACGGGTACTATAAAAATGGAAATGTATGCACGGCATGTACGGCGCCCGACGGAATCACTTTGACTAATGGCAGCAATCCGGCTATCGGCATGAATATAAAAAGCAAGAACAACGGAGTGAATGGAAGAACCGATTGCTATATAGAAGGAAATTTCAACGATTCGACCGGGGCATTCGGCATCACTGGCACCAATTGCACTTATTAACTAATGACTAGTGACAATCCTGTGTGGTCGGTCGGCTTGTCGGCCAGGCGCGGCTCCATATCGATTTCGCAATTTTTGATTAGTTTCTGCGCAGCTTTGTTCGCCAGGAAATAATCCAATCGCAGACCCTGATTCTTTTGCACAGTGTTGCCGCCGCGGTATCCGAACCAAGTGTATCCGACCTCGGTCGGGTGCAGATGACGCCATACGTCCAGCCAGCCCGCGTCCAGCCATTTCTGCATGACCGCGCGCGCGGCCGGGGCCGATATGCTGCTGCCACGATAGGCAGTCGGATTCCACACGTCGCGGTCTTCGATTGCGACGTTGAAATCGCCGGCCAGAATAACGGCCTCTTCGCTGTCGATGTAACGTTCGATATATTTGGTAAAATGGTTCATCCATTCGATTTTGTACGGGAATTTCGGGGAATCAACCGCCTCGCCGTTCGGCATATAGGCATTGATAATGCGGACCCGTCCGTCGACGACGCATTCGATAAAGCGGGCATTGGCGTCCGGATAGTTCGGCAGGCCGAATGTCGCGTCTTCGATGGAATGCTTGGAAAAGACGGCGACGCCGTTATAGCTTTTCTGGCCGAACACCTTGACGTTGTATCCGTATTCGTCGAACAAATTGTGCGGAAAATTGGCGGTTTCGCACTTCAGTTCCTGGACCAGAATTGTGTCGTATCCGCCGCGGCGCAGGATGTCGATAAAGCTTTCCGCGTGAGCGCGGATTGAATTTATGTTCAAAGTCAGTATTTTCATAATATATAATTCCTAATTGCTAATCATGGATTCCTGATTTATAATATCTGTTGTCCAATATAAAAACAATAACAAATTCCCACCATGAATAGACATGCACGGGAATAACCTTAAGGGACGCCCGCCTGGCGCGGGCGCGGAAAAAATGAATATGTTTCAATTGCTGGAAAAGACGACCGGACAGTATCCGAATAATCTTTTCCTGGTGCGCGAGGGCGTGAATTACACGGACTTTGTGGATTTGGTGAAAAAACGCGCCGCCGTTCTGGACGGCATGGGCGTCAAAAAGGGCGACGTTGTTGGCATTCTGGCCCATAATATCCCCCAATTCCCGACCACTTTGTTCGCGATTTGGTATCTGGGCGCGCAATGCCTGCTGCTGGATACTAATCTGACCCCGTTCGAATACAACAACATGGCTGAGCTGACCAGCTGCAAAATCGTGTTCGCAGAAAACTCGTTCTTTTTCAAGACGAACAAAATCAAGTTCGTGGACATAACCGCCCCGGACGGCGCGGCGAACCCCGATTTAAAGGCCGCAGCCGTCGAGGCGTCCGACATCGCGACCCTGTCGTTCACATCCGGTTCGACCGGCACGCCCAAGGTCGTTCCACTGACGCACTTTAACTTGGTTGAATGCGCAAATTCGCTGGAAGACATGAACCGATGGATTAACCCGGGCGATGTCTTGTACGGATTCCTGCCGATGTACCACGTGTTCGGATTCGCGGTCGAAATCCTGGCGACGCTGCATTACGGCGCCGGGGTCCTGCTGCAGCCGACTGTCAACCCCAAGGACATCATGGATGACTTCAAGACATTTCGTCCGCATGTCATTCCGGCCGTTCCGCGTTTGTGGGAGGTATTCCGCAACAAAATTATCGACAATATCAAGTCCCAAAAGAAATGGTGGCTGGTTTCGTTCGTACTGAAATACGGGAAATCGATGAAAAAAATCGGCTTGGGCTTTCTGGTAAGAAAGGTCCAGGGTCAAATTCTTGGCGTTTTCGGCGGACGCGCGGCGTTGCTGATTGCGGGCGGCGCCGCCACCAAGCCTGAGGTCGAAACATTCTACGAGCGCCTGGGGCTGACGTTTATCCAAGGCTATGGCCTGACAGAAACGGTAGGACCAATTTGCATTTCCAAACCGACAAAAAAACGCTATCCTTTCGCGTTCGGCGGGCCGATAACGAACAACGAATGCGACATCCGTGACAAGAACGACGACGGCGTCGGCGTGCTGTGGCTGCGCGGGCACCAGGTGTTCGGCGGATATCTGGACAACCCGGACGTGAACGCAGAAGTGTTCGACGAAAAGGGATTCTTCAACACAGGCGACATGGTCAGCATGGACCCGAACGGAGAGCTGCATTTCGCCGGCCGCAAAAAGCAGGTCATCGTTCTGGATTCGGGCAAGAACGTTTATCCCGACGAGCTGGAGGGATTGTACATAACCATTCCGGGCGTCAAGAATGTCGCCGTATTTGAGCACAAGGTCAAAAACAAAACCGTGTCCTATGCGGTCTTCAGCGTCGACGACAAGATGACGGTCAACGAGTTGGCGTCCGCCGTCGCGTCAGCCAACAAAAAGGTCGCCAGTTACAAGTGGGTCACGCACTTTGCCATGACGACCGAAGACCTGCCGCTGACCAGCACGCAAAAGGTCCGCCATCATGTCGTGCGCGATAAGCTGGTTGCCGGCGATTATCCGACAAGAAAAGAGTAAACTTTACTATCGGTTCGCGTTGCGGGTGTTTTCGAACATTCATGTACGTTTTGTACACTACATGGTCGAAAACACCCGCAGTCGGCACAATATATGAAAATGATTTGGTTTTTTAAGATGTGTATATAAAATACTTTCCACAAAAAAACAAACCCGCAGCCTGATTTGGCCTGCGGGCAATTCATTTTGATTCGTCGATTTTTATGTTCGGAATGTGTCGGAAAACGCTATTTGAAACCCAAAGGGTATTCGTCCCTGTTGCTTATGGGGATACCGGGCAAATCAATATTCGGATAACCTTCTGATTTTAACAAATCCGTAATTTCATTGCCTGCAAATAGTTTTACATCATCCATACCGTCGTGTTTTGGATAAAATCCATTCGCAACATTATACCCATGTATACATTGCAGCCCGCCGACCCCGCGCAAACAAATGGATTTCTGTTCATAGAAAAAATCCTTGTTATGCGCGCCCGGTATATCTCGGATGGTTTTCCCATCAGTAGACAAATATGCCAAACCTATGGAATTAAGTTTGTGTTCGTGGGTTCCAGTTTTATATGTATTTTCTGAAACGCGCTGAATCTTTCGTATATTCGGTATGGAGATGATTGTATTATCAAAGTATCCATCTTTTCTTAAATAAATATTTTGCATATTTTCCATAAAGTTTTTGGGCAGTCCGTCATCATTGTCTATTCGGAATGTCAGCATGCGTTTTGCCTTTATGTCATCCGGGACGGTCATTTTATCATCTGAAATAAAAACATTTCGCAAAAAGGGAAATTCAGTCTCCAAACCTTTGAATATCAACCTTGCGTCTTCCGGCATAGTGTCAGAATGGTATAAAAGCAGTATAAAATCTTTGTTCGTTTGTTGCAATAGGCTTGCCAATGTGACCGCACGAAATAATTTCAAACGGTCTTGCAAATATGGATTTTTCCACAAATCAACATTCCCTGTTACCGGATGGCCTTTTAAAAAAGCATTCAAGACCGAATATCTCACCATTCCAATAATCATTATTATTTCCCAATTTTTTTCAATTCTTTCGCATTTCGGCAGGCTATGATTGGTTTTCCGAATTCAAGCACCGGTTTTTCTATCAAATTATTTTCCGGAATTTTGCTTTGCGCGTTTCCATATTTCAAAACGAATTGTCGGGAACGGGGTGTCGGTTTTTTCCAATTTATGTTCGGCTGGGATGCGTGGCAACAGCTCGGCTTCTTCCTTGGTTTCAACGACCGTGTGATCGGTTGCCTCGTAAATGCCCGGCTCCATGGCGCCCAATCCATATTCTATATAGTAATACAATTCGAAATTCGGCGCGGACATAAGCCCTAACATCTTTTCATCCATAGGGACCTTGCCGATCGGGCAAGCGTCTTTCGGCAGAACGGTTTTAAAGATTGCGTCGACCCGCGGCGTCGTCATCAATTCCGTCCCGGTCTGGCCGGCGCGCAGCACGTTTTGGCACATCGCATGGCCGCCGGTTATGAATGCCTTGTCATAATTTTTGTAAAAGCGCAGCGCTTCGCCCAAAGGGTCGTAAAAGGCCCCGATACCGAATGTCAGATGGGGGCCACGACTGAACACATCTGGCACGATACCGGTGTTGCATTTGTTTGACGCAACCGCGCACGGCCTGTTTCGCAGCGAAAACAACGGCATGTTTTGCGCGGTGGCGCCGTCGAAAATCACCGGATAACCAATGGTGTTTAGGTCAAACCATTTCAGCGCAAGCGAGGAGTCATACGGTTCGGTAACCAGACCGTTTTCGGCCGTCGTTATAATCAGATTTACTTCGGGGAAGTTTGCATACTTGGCGTTCATTGTAAAAACCTTTTTTTGTTTTTTTCGACCACATTGTATATGAAAATATTCGGATTTCAACTATTTCCCCAAACACAGTTGCCCGAACGCCGCATCCGCGATTTCGTCCGCGCCGATGACGCCCAATATCCTGCCGACGGCGTCAGCCGCGGCGCGCGCGTGTTCTGCGAATATATCGTAATCGGTAATCGGTAATCGGTAATCCGACAGGGCGGACCGCAATTCATCGGCGGCGGTTTCCAGCAGTCCGCGCGTTCGTTCATTCACGGCGATGTCGGATTCCGCGCCATCCAGCATCGCGTGCATTTTTTGCTTAATCGCGTCCAGCAGTTCAGGAATACCGTCGCCGGTAAGGGCGGAGGCATGAATGGATGATGGATGATGGATAATGGATGACGGGTCGATTAAATCGGATTTGTTGATAACAATAATCTCGTTATCTTTGGCCGCTTCATTCAACATTCCACACTCAACATTCAACACTTTTATAATCAAATCGGCGTTTTCGATTTCCGCATGCGCGCGCTGGATGCCGATGTTTTCAATCGCGTCGTTCGATTCGCGGATGCCGGCCGTGTCGGACAGATTGACCAGGTATCCGTCTATGTCCAGTTCCGCGTCGACCACGTCGCGCGTCGTTCCGGGAATGTCTGACACGATGGCGCGCGCATGGCCGACCAGTCTGTTGAACAAAGACGATTTGCCGACGTTGGTTTCACCCGTAAAAACGATATTGAAACCGCCGCGGACGGCGCGCGCCGCCGCATAGCCCGATAACGCGCCGCGGATGTCCGCATGCAGTTTCTTTGTTTGCGCAAATAATTTCTCGCCGATGTTTTCCGGCAATTCGTCGGAGGCATAATCCAAAATCGCGGCAGCGTACGCGGCGATTTCCACCATTTGGCTGCGCCATGATTCATAGACGGAACTATCGCCGCCCGTCATGGATTTCAGGGCAAGCATGCGCTGGCGGTCCGTGCGCGCATCCAGCAGCGCCGCCAGGCCATCGACCGCCGGCAAATCCATTTTATTGTTGTAAAAGGCGCGGCGGGAAAACTCGCCGGGCTGGGCTATGCGCATTCCATGTGTGCGCAGATGTTCGAATATTTTCTCGATAACGGCCGACGCCCCGTGGCAATGGATTTCGACGACGTCTTCGCCGGTGAACGAATTCGGCGCGCGAAAATAAATCGCGATAATTTGGTCAATCAAAGCGCCGCTGTCGTCGCGCAGGTCGGTCAGATAGGCATGGCGCGGAATAATGGATGATGGATAATGGATGATGGATGACGGGTTGATTTGGCCGCTGATGCGGATGACGGCGACGCCGGATTTTCCCAGGCCCGATGATAATGCAAAGATTGCGTCGCCGGTTTCTCGGTTCATATCATTTCCCGCTTATTAATTTCAGCGCCATCGGGACCAGTTTCTCGACGCCGGAATCCGGATTGTCGCCGACCAGTTTCTGGGCGACCTCGACAATGTCCGCCCGTTTATATCCCAATGATTCCAGCGCTGACAACAAATCCGCCAATGCGGAATAATTCGAACCAGTTCCCGATACCTGATACCCAGTACCCGTTTTTCCCTTTAATTCCAGAATAATCTTTTCCGCGACCTTTTTGCCTACGCCCGGCGCTGTATGGATTGTCTTGGCGTCGCCGGCGGCGATGGCCGTCAGCAAAACGTCCGTTTTCAACGCGCCCAGGATGGCCATCGCGACCTTGGGGCCTACGCCGGACACGGTCGTCAATTGGTTGAATAATTCCTGGCTTGCCCGCGTCGCGAATCCGAACAGACGGATGGAATCGTCGCGTACAATCGTTTCAATCCACAATGTTGCTGCGGATTTCGGGTCGCCGATTGCCGATTTGTCCGGCGTAAAGACCTTGTATCCCACACCGCCGGACGTCATAATAATCACATAATCGTTATCGATGTAGTCAACAATTCCTTGCAATTTGCCAATCATTTTGTATCCTTTTGGAAAATCATAGATTATAAATCGTCAGTCAGCAATAAAAAAACGGAGTCTTTTTACATGTCGGGACATTCAAAATGGCATAACATTATGCATAAAAAGGGCGCCGCCGACGCGGCCCGCAGCGGCTTGTTCACCAAACTGGCGCGCGAAATCACCATGGCGGCCAAGCTGGGCGACAAGAACCCTGACAACAATCCGCGCCTGCGGCTGGCGATTTTAAACGCGCGCAAGAATTCCATGCCGAACGATAATATCAAGCGCGCGATTGACAAGGCCTCGGCTGGCGGCATGGACAATTATTCGGCCGTTCGGTACGAGGGGTACGGTCCGGGCTCGGTCCCTGTTATAGTCGAGGCGCTGACCGACAACCCGCGCCGCACCGTGCCGGAAATCCGCAGCATATTCAACAAGAACGGCGGCAGCATGGGCGAGGAAAATTCCGTATCGTTCCTGTTTACCCGCGCGGGCCAGATTTTCTATGCGCCGAATGCGGCGGCGAATCCCGACGACATGATGATGGCCGTGATGGAGGCCGGCGGCGACGATGTCGAATCGTCCGAAGACGGATATATCGTAACGACCAAGCCGGACGATTTCATGGCCGTTCAAAAGGCGCTGGCGGACAAGCTGGGCGACCCCGAGCGGGCCGAGCTGACCTGGATTCCGAACATGCCGGTCGATTTGGACGACGAAACGTACGCGCGGCTGGAGAAACTGGTGGACTTGCTGTCTGATAACGACGATGTACAAAAGGTAATAACGGCAGCGGCGTAAAATTAAATTCTATGGATGTCTGCTTGCATTAACCGTCGGGTCGTGTACGTCTTTGTACACTCCCCTTTGGTTAATGCGGCGCATTCATCTCATATAAATTTAATTTTTTAAAATATAAAAAAAGGTGTATCAATGAAAATAGTGCAAAAAATAACAGACAAACTGTTTACAGCCGGTGGAAGAATCATATTACCGCCAAGGCGGACCGACCCGAACAAGCCGACCGACACACAAGCCATGTACGAAGACCAATACGGCCGGGATATTACGGCGGCTTTGGATTCGCACCACAATCTGGACGCCGCGGGCGCTGTCGGCGAAGCTGTCAGGATATACACCGGCGGTTACAAATTGACGGACAAACGGCGCGATGTGTTTCCGTTCTATATCCTGTCGCCAAGCAGATTGAATTTTGGCAATCAGGATATTACGGACCGGGTCACGCAGAATTTTATAACTGAAAAATATGCCGAAGTAATTAACAGCGCCGCATATAGGTTTCGCGTAAGCCTTGGTCAGAATACCAGGGAAGGCCGATAGGGGTTATGATATGACGCGCATTTTGGGGATTGACCCCGGGCTTTTGCACACGGGATGGTCTGTGATTGATTCGGCCGGCAACGCGCGGGCCTATGTCGCCAGCGGCGTGATTCTGCCGCCAAAGACCGAGGAGCTGGCCGTGCGCCTGGCATTTATTTTCCGCGAAGTGTCGAAATTGCTGGATATATGGAAACCTGACGAATGCTCGGTCGAAATCATATTTGTGAACAAGAATCCGAAAACGACGCTGGTTCTGGGCCAGGCGCGCGCGGCCGCGCTGATTGCCGTCGCGGACAAGGTTATCCCGGTTTTCGAGTACGAGCCGAACAAGATAAAAAAAGCGCTGAGCGGCGCGGGCCACGCCGACAAGGAACAGATTTATAAAATGGTGAAGCTGCTGCTGCCGGTGGCCAATCCGAAAACGTCGGACGAAAGCGACGCGATTGCCATCGCGCTGGCGCATAGTAATATGAGCAGGGTAATAGTTAGTAAATAGTGATTAGTGCTTAGTTGATAGTGCATAGTTAATTAGTTCACTAATCACTATAAACTATTCACTATACACTACCAACTATTTGTTTTTCAGTTTCCGCACAGCGTGTGCGTGCCGGACGAATCGCGGACCTGGATGCATCCGTTTTGAAACCATATCTTTGCGCGTCCGGCCGGGGCCGCGGCCGATGGTTCCGATGTCTTGACGGTGTCGAAACGCGCGTCGTCGCCGGCCGCGACGGTGCCTGTATCCGTACCGACGGGAATCCGCGCGATACCTAATGTTCCACTTGTTATATTCGCCGCATTCGTCTGGTCCAAGTTCTGAACGTTACCGAGGCCGACCTGGGCCGCCGTCACGTTATGCGGATTGTCAGTTCGCGCGGTGTGCGCGTCGACATAGCTCTTGCCGGCAATTTCCGCCAATGCCGGCGTCGCGGCAAAAAAACATAATAAAAACATAATTCGTTTTTTCATATTCACAGCCATATGTCCGACAGCATATTTATCATGTCGCCGCCGGACAGGTAATAGACTTCGTCATTGCAGCTGTTGACGCAATTGGTATAGCTGTTGCCGCCAAGCTGGTTCCAGTTTGAATTTGTCGGGTAATACCATCGGGACGTGCGGCCGTATTTGTCCGTTGCGCGAATCCAGCAATATCTGCGGGCGTGGTATTCCATAGTCTGGTCAATCGCGACTTCTTCGATAACGCGTCCGGTGCCGCCGGGCCGCGTGGTCGACGAGCATGTCGCGACCAGGAAAAATTTCTGGCCCAGATGCGCCGCCAGCGCCCCGGCGCACAAATTCGACGTGCAGCTTTTGCCGCAATACTCGCCCCGATACAAACTAACGCTTACCAAGGTCCCGTTCGGCCCCATTACCAATCCGGCGGTTTCGCCCGCGACGCCGCACATCAGTCCCAGCTCGTGTTTGCTGACGTAATCGACCGGCTGTCCGGCGCCGTTTTCGCACAGGGCGGGGGTCGTCACGCCGCCGCTGCGAACATAAAGGCATCCGTTTTCATACCATACCTTATCGCGGCCGTCGGCGGGAAGGCGCCAGGGCTCGGCCAATTCGACGGTGTCGAACCGTGCGTCGTCGCCGGCCAAGACAGTGTTTTCATTTGTTCCAATGGGAATTCGCGCGGCATCCAATATGCCGGCGGTTATGTTCGCCGCGTTCGTCTGGTCCAAATTCTGGACGTTTCCCAGACCGACTTGGGTCGCCGTCACGCTATGCGGATTATCCGTGCGCGCGGCGTGCGCGTCGATGTACGCGTTGCCGGCGACATCAGCCCTGGCGTTTGCAACGCATGCGATTATGCAAATAAGACCGGCGGCGATGGATTTCATTTTTAACCTGTTTGACACAAAGCCACCCACAGCGAACGCAAGGGTGGTTGGAGGTTAAAGACTATAATTTTCAGAAAATAGCGGGCTTATTCGATATATTCGCCGCCCTCCAACCGATGGTTGGAGGTTTTTATCGTCCCCGCGGACGCTGAAAATTAAGAGGTCTTTACGCCCCGCCGCAGGCCTTTGCCGCCCGCGACAAATATAGTTTAGCAAAAACGAGAATGTAAATCAATAGGTTCGTGAAACCGTGATACGTGACACGAAATACGTAATACGAAATTGGCACAATAATGATTATATCGCACGATTTACGTATCACGAGTCACGTATTTCGTATTACGGCCTGCCGGATTCCTTTCCTGTGATTTTCCCCTGCGCGTTTTGATAAAATACCAGGGTCATGACTCAATGACTTCAAACGCATAACCAAAAGGATTCATTATGAAAGATATGCCAAAAGACCAAATGGAACGCATCATGCACAAGTTGTATCACAAACGCAACTTTCTGCTGCGCGCGTTCGTAATCAACCTGGTTCTGATAATAGCGGTGTGGGGACTGTCCATGACGGATTTCTATGCGAATATGGCGGGACACTTTATGCACTGTCCGGCGGCGCAGGCGGAAACGTATACCATGGATTTGCTGGGCGCGTGGAAAATCGCGGGCGTTCTGTTCTTCCTGGTGCCTGCGCTGGCCGCATGGTGGGAACTGCATGCATGCCGGAAACGCCAATAGTTATTAGTGCATAGTGATTAGTGCTTAGTTTATAGTACATAGTTAAAATTTACTAAACACTAAGCACTATAAACTATGCACTACTCACTAATGACTATTTTCTTATCGTCACCTTTGCCACGGCGTCATAGCCGAAGTATTTGTTTATCTTTGCCGCGATGTCGTCTTTCATATAGGATAATTGCAGCGCGAACGCCGGATTCGCGGCGCGCACGGCGATATTGAATTTCTTGTCGCGGGTCTTGGTTATCGCGGCCAGCCGCGCAATCGACGCGATGTCGCCGCCCATGATTTCATCCCAGCGATTGCTCAAATCAGCGTCTGATGCGCGGACGCCGAACAGCCGCATCAATCCCCCGAACGTCGACGCGATGGTCTGGGGGCGGGCAGTGCGTTTGTTAAGATTAACAGGATTGGCCATTGTTGAACCATTAGTTTATAGTGATTAGTGCTTAGTTTATAGTGCATAGTTAAATAGCTTACTAATCACTAAGCACTATTCACTATACACTACAAACTAGTGTCTAGTAAGGTTTCACATACACGTATTCTTTGGGCATCAGGATGTACATCTCGCCCTGGGAATGCTGGCCTTGGGCGTATTTGTACGCGTCGTCGCCCTTGCCGAAGAATATGTCCGCGCGTATCCAGCCGCGGATGGCGCTGCCGGTGTCTTGGGCAATCATCAGCCGGCGGAACTTGCGCCCGTCGGATAGGTTCGTGTTGACATATACGGGCAGCCCCAGCGTATACAGCGAATCGTCCATCGCGATGCTGCGGATTTTCGACAGCGGCGTGCCGATTTTGCCAATCACGTCCGGCGGCACCGACACATAGAAATACACATAGCGCGGATTGTTGTAAATAACCTCGCGCGCAAGCGCCGGGTTCTGGCGTAGATGCTGCCATACGGCCTCGGACGAATATCCGTTTGCCGGGCGGATGTTTTTCGCCTTCAGCTGTTCCCCAATCGATTTGAACGGCATGTCGTTCACGGCCGCGAAGTTCAATTTGACCAGGGTGCCGTCTTCCAGCTGCAGCATGCCGCTGCCTTGGATTTGGATGTTCTGAACATCGACAATGTTCGCCCAGTACAGAACTTTGCCGATTTGGTTGTTCACGATTGTCTTCTTGTCCACGCCTTTGTACGCTCGCCCGTCAGTCGGAATGCCCATCAGGGGTTCGTTATACTGTGTGCTTTTGCTTTTCGAGGCAGGGATAATCGGCGAATAATATCCTGTGTATGTTCCTTTGTCTTTGCCGGCATCGTCATGGATTTTATACGGCTGGAAGTGCGATTCGAACCAAGCGCGCACGGTCGCGGTGTCCGCGGACGCCGCGGGCAGCATTTTGCACTTTTCTTCGAACAGCGCCGCGTCAGGCACGACCCGGCCGACATATTGGATGCGGGCCTTGCAGCTGTTGCGGAACGACTGCAGGGCGTATCGGACGTCATCCTCGCGCCAGCCGGGCAGCTGCGAGTACGAAACCGCGCGCAGATTGGACGGCACGGTCGACCGGTTGCCTGTATGATGTGTCGGGCTCGGCGCAGGCCCGCTTAAATCGCAAGATGCCAAAAACAGGCATAGCACGCCAAGTATCGATATTTTTTTCATAAATTTTAATCCTTGCTTGAAAAATATTGTGTTTGTACTATAATATCATAAAACAGGAGTAAAAATAATGCCAAAATTTAACATCATTCAGCAATTCTTGAGAGACATCTCGTTCGAGAGCCCGAATGTTCCGGAATTGTTCTTCAAACAAGACAACGGCAACGCCAAGCTGGAAATCAGCATCGACGTTCAAATCAAGGGCGCCGAGAACAATCTGTTCATGGTCGATTTGATTACCAAGGTTCATTCCAAGCTGGAGGCGGACGGCAAAACGATTTTCCTGATTGAATCCAGCTATGCGGGCCTGGTTCAGATGGAAGAGGAAAAGGACGAGGAAGTCAAAAAGCGCACCTTGCTGATTGATATTCCGAAGATGCTGTTTCCATCCGTGCGTGCGCTGGTCGCCAGACTGACGTCCGAATCTGGATTTCCGACGTTCGCGATGCAGCCGGTTGATTTCCAGGCGCTGTATGAAGAAAAGCAGAAGCAGGGACAATAAATCAAATTCTGCGGGTTCTTGTCGCGTTTGCTGATTCTCATGTACGTTATGTACACTTCGAATCATCAAACACTTCCAATAACCTCGCATAATTTGATTTCTTAAAAAAACCGGCGAAAGCCGGTTTTTTAAATAGCAAATATCAAATAGCAATTTGGTGCAGAATTGGGCTATAACACCATAAACGGCACCCCATTTGCTATTTGATATTTGCTAATTGCTATTTTTCTTCTGGACACGGGCGTCACAAAGGCGCACAATGCCATCACAGGACCGCTAATCCAAACCATCCTTGGATTGTACATAGTTCCCGTTTTCAAAAATCCCGCATTTCCGCCGTCTCTTATTTCCCATTTATTGCCTAATCTAAACCATGGTTTTTATATCATTCTTGGCAATGGGGAAAAGAGAGATGAACAGAATAATTTCCAAGTTATCACGTGTGTTATTATGTGTGGCGCTTATCGCGTTATTTGCACCCATGTCGGCCCGGGCCGAAATCGCGTCTAAGTCCTATGTAGATAGTCTGGCGATGCCGAACGGTGACGATTACTTGCAAAAAGCCGGCGGCACGATGACCGGTGAAATCGCGATGGGCGGAAATAAAATAGCAGGTTTGGGCGCGCCGACGGACGGCGACGATGCGACGACCAAGGACTATGTTGATAATCTGGCCGCGGCCGGCGGAGGGACCATCGGCGGCGGTTCCGTCCCATCGTGGGCCGCGCTGAACGGCGAAGACTGGGCGGACAGCGGCTGGGGCGTCAAATGGGTTGTCGATAACGGAACATATATGGTTGACGGCGTCGGCACATGCCTGTCGACAGATAGCAGAAGCGGCATCCTACCCAGCACATTCGGTTACGGCCCGAACTGCTGGTGCAGGGTCGAAGGAATAAACAATACGCGCGTTTTGGGCGCCTGGGTGTTCAAGCATACTGAAAGCGGCGGCTATGAAGATTGTTATGCGACCTGCGCGTCAAGATGCGCCAATTGCGTACGCGTAGGCTCGTCCGATGGATGCAGCCGCGCCGCGTTGTTCACTGCGCCATGATAATAAATAATAAAGAATAGATAATAAAGAATAAAAATATGTTCGGTCTAATTTCCCCTCCTATGGAGGGGTGGCGCGCGGATGCGCGACGGGGTGGTTAGAGGTTTCGAGATTAAATTTTGATTATCCAACCACCTCCCGGTCTTCGACCGTACTCCTCCAAAGGAGGAGAACTTAGACCGAACATATTTTTATTCTTTATTATTTATTCATTAAAAAGGGCAAATATGATTCGCCCCTACATCACCTGGGTCGCGGGGTCAAGCCCCGCGATGACAAAGCAAGGAGTGACAGCCACTGGATGACAGCTTGAGAAATAGTCTATAGTCGATAGTCATTAGTCTATAGTGATTAGTATTTAGTTGATAATGCATAGTTGACTAGTTTACTGAACACTAACGACTATTGACTATAGACTAATGATTATTGACTACACCGTGTGGTTTTGTGATATGATGTTCCAACGGGGGGCGTCTGTATGGCCAAAGACAAATATATTTCTATGAAAAAGTCCGTAAACGGATTCTCGTTCGCGAATCTGGGACTGTTCACCGGATTCGGAAACGGAATTTACAACGCCGTCTATTCGCTGGTTCTGCTGGAGATTTTCAAGAATTCCGCGACGGTCGGAATCTATGTGTCAATCTATTCGGTGTTCTGCATGCTGGTCGCGCTGTTCGCGAACGAGCTTCTGCGCTATTTTTCCAAGGCCAAGCTGTTCTATTTCGCGATGATGGCGATGGCGGCGGGATATTTCATGATGGGATTTTCAATCAAGCCGGGAACGTTCATCTCGCTGGATTACGCGACGGGCGTCGCAATTGTGCTGGTGTCGGTGCTGCTGCCGCTGTTTATGGCGGATTTCTCGCGTAATGTCGGAATGGCGAAACTGAACGCGCGGTATCATCTGTGGCTGAATGCGGGCGCGCTGCTGGCGCCGATGGTTGCGATGTTCGTCGCCGGGCAGTTCGGAAACCGCAGCGCGTTTTTCGCATCGGCCATGGTGTATATGCTGGGATTCTGGTTCTTCAAGTATTTTAAAATCGTCCAGGAAGACAAAAAAGCGCGCAAGCCCAATCCGCGCCGCACGCTGAAATCGCTATGGCGCAACACGGCGTCGTTCTTTGTCCGCCGCGACCTGATGCGCGCGTATGTCGTGAATTTCGGGCATTACGCGCTGGCCAATATGCGGTATCTGTACGTGCCCATCATGATGATTGAAAACGGTTTCAGCAAGGATACCCTGGGTCTGGTCCTGACAATCGGCATTATTCCCTATTTGATTCTGTCCGAGCCCATGGGCCGCCTGGCGCGTCGATTCGGAACCAAGCTGTGGATGTCTATTGGATTCCTGACGTTCGCGGGATTTTCCGTATGGGCCACGTTTGCGGGCGGGTGGACGCTGCCGCTTATCTTTATATTATGGCAAATATCGGGCGCGCTGATGGAGCCGGTGCACGATTTGATGTTCTTTAACGCCGCGAAAAAGGCCGAGCAGTCCAAATATTACGGCGTGTTCCGCACGTCCCAGAATCTGCCCAGCGTCGTCGCGCCGATGGTGGGCGCCGGCTTTATAACGTTTTTCGGCGGAACGTGGGCGGTATGGCTGGTGACGGCGGCCATCGGCGTTTTGTCGACATGGGTGCTGCTTTCTAAAAAATAGCGGATAGCATATAGCGGTAGTTGATAACCATTAGTGATTAGTGCATAGTGTTTAATTATTAGTAAACTAGTTAACTATTCACTATAAACTAATCACTATTAACTACTGACTAATGACTATTGACTAACAGTTGTTTTCTCTGTACCATTTGTCTTAAGAAAAAAGAGGAAAGGTTATGGCAAAAAAAGAAGTCGCAAAGGCGCCGTCGGCGCCCGCGAAAAATCCCGCGCTGGAATCCGCTTTGGCGCAAATTCAAAAACAATTCGGCAAGGACGCCATCATGAAAATGGGCGACGGCTCGCAGCAGAATATTGAGGCCATATCATCCGGCTCGCTGGGGCTGGACATCGCGCTGGGAATCGGCGGATACCCAAAGGGACGCATTGTCGAGATATACGGCCCGGAAAGTTCGGGCAAGACGACGCTGGCGCTGCATGCCGTGGCCGAGGCGCAGAAAAAAGGCGGAACATGCGCCTATATTGACGCCGAAAACGCGCTGGACCCGTCGTATGCCAAGAAACTGGGCGTGGACGTCGCGAACCTGATTATATCCCAGCCGTCCAGCGGCGAAGAGGCGCTGGAGATTGCTAACACCCTGATTTCCAGCGGCGCCGTCGACGTGGTCGTCGTGGATTCGGTCGCGGCCTTGATTCCCAAGGCCGAGCTGGAGGGTAACATCGGCGACACATTCATGGGCACGACGGCGCGCCTGATGTCGCAGTCTTTGAAAAAGCTGTCGGGCTCGGTGTCGCGTAGCAACACGCTGATGATTTTCATCAACCAAATCCGTATGAAAATCGGCGTCATGTTCGGTAATCCTGAAACTACGTCGGGCGGCAACGCGCTGAAATTCTACGCCTCGGTCCGCCTGGATATTCGCCGCATCGGCGCGATTAAGGACAAAGAGAGCGTGGTCGGAAACGAAACGCGCGTCAAGGTCGTCAAGAACAAGGTCGCGCCGCCTTTCCGCATCGTGGATTTCAAAATCATGTATGGCGAAGGCATTTCCCGCCTCAGCGAAATCATGGACATGGGCATCAAGTATGACCTGATTGAAAAAGCCGGAAGCTTTTATTCGTACAACAACGAGCGCATGGGCCAGGGCGAGGCCAACGCCCGCCAGTGGTTGAAGGACAGGCCGGAAGTTCAGAACGAATTGCTGAATAAAATTATGGCTAAATCGACCGGAATCGCCGAAGAAATGACGACCGGCCCGATTGCCGGCGAAGATGAAGACACGGACGCACCAGTCGGCGAATAGGGTAGCGCAATGGATTAAAGCAAGAGGATGGGTATGAATTTTCCAAGATTCTGGGCGTTGACCAAGATTCTGTTTCAGTCGCATGTGTTCAATTGGTTTTGGCGCCCGCGCGCGCGCCGCAGCGAAGTCAGAACGCGCGTTCTGTCCAGCGTCGCGCCGGGTTATTTCAAGCGATATTTGCACGCGGCCGCCGCGGTTCGCGAAGAAGAAGTCATCCGGGACGACCGGCGCGACAAAATATTCACCATCTGGCAGCAGGGCGAGCAAGCCGCCCCCGAATTGGTCAAGGCGTGCTTTCGCGCTATCCGCAAAAATTGCAAACAGGAATTGGTCGTCTTGGACGACAATAATCTATTCGACTATATCGATTTGCCGAAAATCATCGTCGACAAATACAAAAAAGGCCGAATCCGGCGCGCGCACTTCGCGGATATTTGCCGCGTGGAATTGCTGTACCGCTACGGCGGATATTGGATGGACGCGACCGACTTTGCGGTCGGCCCGATTCCAAAATCCATCGAAGACCTGGATTTCTTCGTCTATCTGGTGGGGGACCATGTCGGACAGAAATACATGTATATGCAGAACTGCTTTATCCGCGCGCGCCGTGGCGCGTATCTGCTGGCCGCGTGGCGCGCCATGATTTTGGAATACTGGATTCACGAACCGAAAAGCTTTGATTACTTCATGCACCAGATGCTGTTCCAAACGCTGGTGGAGAACGACCCGCGCGCCAAAAAATATTTCGCCGAAATGCCGCACGTCGACCAGTATCTGACGCACATCTTGTGGCATGCTTATAAATACAGGCCGTTCGACCGGAAAAAGTTCGAGGAGTTAACAGCCGGTGTGTTTTTTCAAAAGATTAGCTATAATGATGCGGTCAAACGCGGAACTTATGCCGACGCCATGACGCAAATGTACAAATAACTGGGGGTGCGCTATGCCGGCAATATCGGTCGTGATACCTGTATATAATGTTGAAAAATACCTGCGGCGCTGTTTGGACAGCGTCGCGGGTCAGACTTTCTCGGACTGGGAGGCGATTTGCGTCAACGACGGCAGCCCTGACAACAGCGCCGCGATACTGGCCGAATACGCCGCACGCGACAAGCGGTTCAAAGTCATCACCAAGGAAAACGGCGGCCTGTCCGACGCGCGCAATGTCGGCACGGACGCCGCGACCGGCGACTATCTGATTTATTTGGATTCGGACGATTTTATTCATCCCCAGACGATGGAATTTTCCTATGCGCTGGCGCAGCGCGACGGTTCCGACATCGTATCCTGGTACAAGGATAAGTTCTTTCGCCCGCAGTTGCTGATATGGTACAAGCTGGGGTTCGACATCGATTCCATGATGCCGCGCCGAATCAAAAAAAGGTACAAGCTGGAAAAAATCAGGACATGCGTCACGGACGATGTCTTCGCGCATACGACCGAGCGTCCGAACAGCAGCATCAAATGGCCCATCAAGCATTTTTACGTATGGCGCCATTTAATCCGCCGCGAATTCATCAAAGGAATAAAATTCATCAAGGGAATCACTTTCGAGGATTTTCCCTGGTGGTCCGAGGTCATGCTGCACCATCCGCGCGTCACGATTACCAAGCTGCCGTTCCTTTATTACTTTCCGAACCTTAATTCCATCGACATGGCGTCCAACGAGGTCAAGAAAGTGCGCAACTGGATAATCGGTTTGGAATCGTCTTACAATATGTACAGGGCACGGGCGACCGATTATGAAAAGATCGCATGGGAACGCGAAGTCATGTGGCCGGTCATCGTCTATCAGATTTTTCGCAAGGTAAGATATATCAAAAAGTCGGCGGATGCCGAATTTATCAAAGAGACGTTGCTGCGTTTCAAAGAAATGGGCATGTTCGACAATCCACAGACCTGGCGGGCAAAAATATATCAGCGCAGAATTTTGAAGTATATCAATCAATAGTCATTAGTGAGTAGTGCATAGTTTATAGTGATTAGTGAATTAGTTAACTATGCACTATAAACTAAGCACTAATCACTATGCACTAACTATTAAATATTGTATTCCCGGAATCGCGATGGGATTTTTGTGACCAGTTTGATGCCAAACATAAACGGCTTGTTCCATGCATATGGCGGTCGGAATACCGTCTGCATCGCGCGCGCCAATTTGATATAGGACGCGCGGCGGCGCTTTTTCCGTGTGATGATAAAAATCGTTTCGGCGCGGCGCGCCAGATGTTTCCGCCAATTCGGATTCCGGTCGCCGATTTTGTTTCGAAGCATCTCGTAATCAACACTGCCGAAATGCAACAGGTGCAGATTTTTATCAATATGGAAATTGTGTCTTTTGACGCTGTGAAATCCGCTGCCCCAGCGCAGCGGTTTCGCCAAGACCACAGGCTTGGTATAGCGCGTCGACAGCAGGGCGTATTCGCGCTGCGCCAGGAATGGCTCGTTCGCGTCCAATGGATATTCGCGATTCAAATCCTGACCGACGTCCAGGCCCAGGCCTGAAACAGAGGTTTTAATGTCCGCGTCCGACAAATATTGTTTCAGCGTCTTGCCAACCGCCGGGTTGACGACCAGGAATTCGTCGCAATCGCATCCGATAACCAAGTCATATCCCTGGGCAAACAATTCCGTGGCCCGTTTTGACAGCAATCTGATGCGGTGTTTGTCGCCGGCCCGGCGGGACAGCCCGTCGATATGTTCCATCTTGGTTATATGGGCGTTTCGGGCGCCGCCTGGGATTTTCTGGTCCAGACCGTCAAGGTAGATGTACAGATTTTCTTCGCCCAATTGTTCGCCGTAATAGGCAATCCAACGGTTCAGAAAGAACTCGTCATTTCGCGCCATAGTTATCGCGGCGATTCTATTCCCGCGCCGACGGGAATCCTTTGTATTTGACATTTTTAAAATCCCCCAGAAGTTGATTTATACAACGCGTAGCGAATGTTTCGGAATAATATCTTGAACGGATTGCGCGTCAGCAGTTTCGACACGTATTCGCGGCCATACTGTCGTTCGGCATTTTGAATCACTGCGCTGCGAACATGCGCGGGCGCGCGATTCAGCACGTACAATATCTGCCGCCCCAGCGCACCGTTGTGGCGGGTTAGCGCCAGCTTTTTCATAAAGGGAAAACCGCGGTGGAACAGCCGCGCGACCCGGTTGTAAATCCCGCGGTTTTTTATCGTGTACGCGCATCCCCACGGAATGTTCCTTTTAATAAGATTGCGGGTAAAGCCTTGTTCGTAAAGACGGGTTATGGCGCCTTTTTCATTATGACGCGCCACGCCGCGCATAAATGTGCCAAACCAATCCGCGGCGAAGACGCTTGGGGACATGCCGATAAACCAGGACTGGATATGCGGATGTTTGGGATTCGGATTGCAAGTGGCGCCGGTCGCGTCCCAACGGGACGATTCCATCCGTTCGACAAGCGGCCCCAACGGGCGCAGCGGCGCGTACACCGAATCGTTAACCATATAGACCCAGTCATAACCGGATAAATCAAGATTCTCGGACGCCCAGATATAGGCGCGCTTGTAACTGCCGAAATCATATTCTTTGTGACGATTGGCGCCGGCGTGCAGCACGAACGGCGCGACCTTATTTAATTCGTCGGCCGCGACGTCGTTGTCCATATACAGGACGACGTCGCCCAATTCATTCAGCGCTGACAGATAAACCAGCAGGGAATCGTCGACAATTCCATGATTCTGGTCCTTCGGGTCGAATGCCGCGAATAAAAACAGGCGTTTTGGCGTCATTTTTTTGTACATCTTTTCTTGGAACGTATATATAATATACCTGTTTGATTATCAATTTGCAACAGGCAGGTACAATGTCGTATAAAATCTATGCGCCGGACGGTTTCGGAAAATACTTCGAAAGAAAGACCAGAAAACAAATCATCAAGTCGGGACTGCCGATTGAAAACGTGGCCGGTGGAGTTATCGCCGTGGACCAACAGACGCGTGCGTACGGCGTGTTTACCAAAGATTTCAAATTCGTGAAGTCGTCGCTGCAGAAACGCAACCAAGACGGCCAGTTTATTCCGAAAATCGCCCGACAAAAGGATATTCCGTTCATCGACGCGGATGCGCTGTATTTGGGAAATGTTTATCCGCAGTTCGGACACTTTCTGCTGGAACATATGAACAGGGCCTGGGGCCTGCTTGACGACAGGTACGGGAACGCAAAGGTCGTCCTGGTCCGAAATAAAAAATGCGATGTGCCGGAATGGATGTACGCCCTGGTGGAAATGATTGGCGTCCGCCGCGACGACATTATCGTCCTGGACCGGACCACACGGTTCCGCAGCGTTATTGTCCCGGCCCAGGGCTTTAACATTCCCGTGTATTCGTCCCGGGAATATCAGACCGCATTCGACAAGATGGCCGCCCGTGCGTCCGCGCCGGACGTCGTTCACGAGAAGATCTATTTGTCGCGCGCGGCGCTGAGTCCAAGGCGCATACATGGCGAAGAAAAAATCCAAAGAATATTTGAAAAGAACGGCTTTTACATCGCATATCCCGAAAAGATGCCGCTGAGGGAACAAGTGTCGCTGATGAAGAATTGCAAAGTGCTGGCCGGTTTGGCAGGGACTGCGCTGCATCTGGCGCTGTTTATGCCCGCCGGCGGCCGGGTCATTCAAATAAAAAGAAACCGTCGGAATAAATGCAATGCGCCGATACAATATCTGATAAATAAAAACAAGAATATCGATTCGGTATTCATATGGGCATCGCTGGAAAAATACAAAACCGACCACGGAACGCTGGGCTTGCAGATTGTCGGCGTCACCAGATACATGCGCGAATTCTTTCGCGATTTCGGTTTTGAGTGCAGCCAGGAAGACCTGTGCCCTGACGTCGCCGAATGGAATCGATACAAAGACGCGCTGGCCGCATATAAAAAGGAAAAGGGCGGCATGCTGGCGAACGATGTCAAACGACTGGCGATCAAATTGTCGGCCTGCGCGGTTCCAGGCCGGATGCGGCGCGGGCGCTTTCGCAAATGGATGAAAAGGAGATTAAAGGTGGAATAAAGAATGGTTTCGTTCGAAAATCAAAACATGCGGGAACAAAAGCTCTGCGGATTGTTGTTTTGAATTCTCGTCATTATTCGCATTCGTTTTTTATGCAAGGAATGTCATTATAAACCGCAGTTGCCTGTTCCTTGTTTAATTTTCGAACAATTATGCATTCCATTGCATTGTCACCAGTGTAAAGCCTTTGAGTCGGAGCATAAGGATTTTCAGCTTTGAAATAAATCCAACTATCGTTTGTGTTCCAAAGCGCGGAGACTTTGGAGTAATCTTCTTCATATTTTATCGTGCCATTATCGTTCGTAGCCTGTGTCATTGTCACGGTATATCCGGCACCCGCGCCAACCAAAACGGATGAATCAAAAATCAAAATATCCAACTCTTGTGAAAAATTTTCATTTTTACATAACAGGCTTATGCCGGATATTGGCAATCGGGCTGGATTGTCATTCGCAGCGCAAGACGCCAGCAAGCCGATTAATACGGTGCTTATAAGTTTCTTCATATTGTTTGCACGTTTTTCTTATTCGGGGCCACGCTTTGATTTCTTGCGCAGGTTGCTGTCCAATTCCTTTTTGCGCAGGCGGATGACGCTCGGCGTGACCTCAACCAATTCGTCGTCCTGGATATAGGACAGCGATTCTTCCAAAGACATGCGGCGCGGCGGCGACAGGAACATCTTTTCCTCGGACCCGGCCGCGCGCATGTTGGTCAGCGCCTTGCCTTTGACAGGGTTTACCTCCAGGTCGTTTTCCTTGGAATGCTCGCCTATAATCATGCCGCTGTAGACCTGGGTCTGGGGGTCGATGAACATCTGGCCGCGCGCCTCTAGATTATGCAGCGCGAACGTGACGGCGACGCCGTTTTCCATTGACACCAGCACGCCCGGGCGGTACTGGTCAATCGGGCCGCGGTAGGAATCGTATTTGTCAAAGATACGGTTCATGATGCCGGTCCCGCGCGTGTCCGTGCGGAATTCGGACAGGTATCCGATTAATCCGCGCGACGGCGCGGAAAACACGATGCGCGTCTTGCCGGCGCCAGACGGCTTCATCTCGATAATCGTTCCCTTGCGCTTGGTCATCTTTTCGATGACCGCGCCGCTGAATTCGTCGTCCACGTCGATGGTGACGTCTTCGATAGGCTCCAAACTCTCGCCGTTTTCGCCGTCTTTCATAACGACGCGCGGACGCGATACGGACAGTTCGAATCCTTCGCGGCGCATGGTCTCAATCAGAATGCCCAGCTGCAGTTCGCCGCGGCCGGATACCTCGAACGATTCGTTGTTCGCGCTTTGCGCGACTTTCAATGCAATGTTAGTTTCGGCCTCGCGCAGCAGGCGTTCGCCAATCATGCGCGAGGTCAGCTTTTTCCCGCCCGAACGGCCGGCCAGGGGCGATGTATTCACAAAGAACGTCATCGTCAGTGTCGGCGGGTCGATGGGCAGCGCCGGAATCGGTTCGGCTACATTCAAATCGCACAGGGTGTCGGCCACAGTCGCCTTGGAAAAGCCGGCCACGACCACAATGTCGCCGGCGTGCGCGACGTCCAAAGATACCTTTTCCAAGCCCTTGTATTCGATAATCTTGGTGATTTTCGTCTGTTCGACAACCTCGCCCTTCATATTGATGGCCTTGACCGGCTGGCCAACTTTGACTGTGCCCGATTCGATTTTTCCGGTCAGAATCCGTCCAACGTATGGGTCGGCTTCCAATGTCGTCGCCAGCATCGCAAAAGGCGCGTCCAGCCGGCAGCGCGCCGCGCCGCAATCAGGCGCCGGCACATGGTCCACAATCAATTGGAACAGGGGCGTCAAATCCTTGCGTTCGTCGGTCAGATTGCGCACCGCCCAGCCGTCGCGTCCCACGGAATACAGATAAGGAAAATCCAGCTGGGAATCAGTCGCGCCCAGCTTGTCGAACAAGTCGAACGTTTCGGTCAGAACTTCGTCCGCGCGCTGGTCGCCGCGGTCGATTTTGTTGATGCACACAATCGGGCGCAGGCCCAGCTTCAGCGCCTTGCCCAGAACGAATTTGGTTTGTGGCATGGGGCCTTCGGCCGAATCGACCAGCAGAACCACGCCGTCAACCATGGACAGGATGCGCTCGACCTCGCCGCCGAAGTCAGCGTGCCCGGGCGTGTCGACGATATTGATTTTGTAATCGCCCCATTGGACAGATGTCGGCTTGGCGGAAATGGTGATGCCGCGCTCGCGTTCCAGGTCGCCACTGTCCATGACGCGTTCTTCGATGCGCTCGTTCTCGCGGAACGTGCCGGCTTGTTTCAACATATTGTCGACCAGCGTGGTCTTGCCGTGGTCGACGTGGGCAATGATGGCGATATTGCGAATCTTCATTTTTTTACCTTTGTTATTGCGGGATGTTCCGCCTTTGCGAAACGAACGCATCCGATTTTTTCACAATCCCAAGATTATACTATAAAATCGCGATTTCAACAAATAATACGGCCATTTTGCAGAAAAATCGCGAGCGGCCAAAGTTACTGTTGACAAAATATAATATTTGTGTTATTATTACGATTGTAAGAGCCTAAGGAAAAACGATAATGTTTACTGAGAAATATGAACTTTTTGACGAACGCGCCGTTAATGTCGGAATCCCCTGTAACCGCTATTCGTGCATTTACGCGCCGCGCGCGACGGCCATCGCCGGCGTTGCGGCCGATATTATTTTCTGCGGCGACGCGACCAAGCTTGACATAGCATGCCAAGACGTTCGCCGCGGCCGGTGGGTTTTCAAAGACGGCGTCATACGCAGCCGAACGGACAAGGCGTTCGAATATATCCCAGAAACAGACCCAAACAGCCAGATTGCGAATGTTTTGGTCGAGGCGGGGGCGCTGTTGAAAGAGATTAGGGGAAGATAAGCCTTTGTTGAAAACCGCCCGCCCGGGCGGTTTTTTCGTAAATCGTGACTCGTGATTCGTGAATCGCAAGATGGCATATAAAACAGTAGTGAGTAGTGAACTAGTTAACTATGCACTAATCACTACTGATTGTTTCATATTCGCCATCCTTTGGATATTTGTTTTGAAACGATTCCCATAGGGCGTGCGGCGGAATTTTGATACGATATTCAAAAAGGTGTGCGCCAATGAATTTATTAATCGCGGCGGTATTGTCGATTCTGCTGGCGGGCGCGTCGCATGCGGCAAATGATGCGCTGGTCGATACATTGTTCGAAGGGCCCTATACCGATTTATCATACGGCGATTATTCGACGATGTCCCAGCGCGTGCGCGTCTGCCGCCGCGTGGCGGACGTTGGCACGGACGCCGATTATGTTCTGCAGTGTTTGAAACGTCCGGAGCTGACCGAAATCGCTGAACGCGAAGATGGCGAAAGGCTGTTCTTTGCGGCCGGGGATATAATCGCCGCCGCAGCGTCAGACGACCGGTATGTTTTTGTAAACGTCGTGTCGGACGCAGGCAAAACATGTTACCGCATTATTCGCGAAATAGACGAGGCGCGCGATGGGTATTATGCGGTGGAGGTGTGCGAACGAAATGAAAATTAATTTCTATGGGCGCCTGCTGGTTGTTGGCTTGCTCATGTACCTGTTTGTACACTACGCTCGCCAACAACTGCGCATTCGCCTCATATAAATTAATTTTTGCCCAACGGACAGGAATGTTGTTTTTCGCGGTTTACCACTACCCTGTCTTCACGCTTCGCGTGAATCCACCCCTTCGCCAAGCGAAGGGGATTTATTAATGTTTCCCGCCGATTTTTATGCGGCCGCCCATAAGCGGCTGCAATTTTTTCGGAACGTTGACGCTGCCGTCGGCGTTCTGGTGGTTTTCAATCACCGCAGCCAAAGAGCGCGGCAGAGCCATGGCCGTATTGTTCAATGTCGCGACGAATTTGACCTCGTTGGTGCCGTTTTCGCGATAGCGCGTGTTTGTGCGGCGCGCCTGGAATTCACCGATGGATGAACAGCTGCCCAGTTCCACGTATTTATCCTGGCCGGGCATGAAGGCTTCGATGTCATGCTGTTTGACTTTGTTAAAGCCCATGTCGCCCGTCGAAATGGCCAGCGTGCGGTACGGCATTTCCAAATCTTCCATAATTTCTTCCAAGATTGCGCGCAGCAAATCATGCATTTCGTCGCTTTGCTCGGGCTTGCAAAAAATAAACTGCTCGACTTTGTGGAATTGATGCACGCGAATCAATCCGCGCGTGTCGCGGCCGGCAGCGCCGGCCTCTTTGCGGAAACAGGGCGACCAGCCGGCATACTTTACGGGCAAATCGTTGTCGGATAAAATCTCGCCGTTGTGCAAAGAGTTCAATACGATTTCGCCCGTTCCGGACAGACATCGGTCCGTATCTTCCAGCATAAAGACGTCATTATTCATGACAGATAAATCAGCGCCCATAAAATGCCCGGCGTTAAAGACAGATTCGGGCTTGGTAATGGACGGCACCTGGATGTACGTAAATCCGCGCGAAATCAATTTCTGCAAGACAAATGTTTGGATTGCCAAATCAAGCTCTGCGACTTCGCCCATCAGGCAATAGGTTCGCGAACCGCAAACTTCGGCAATCTTTTCAGGCGACCACCACTTGTTCATATCCAAAATATCCCAGTGGGCAAGCGGAGTGAAACCAAAATCGCGAACTTTGCCCGCGCGCTTTATTTCCGTATTGGCGCTTTCGTCGCCGATTGGCGAATCGGCCGACGGGATTTGCGGAACGCGGTGCAGCAGGTCGTTCAATTGTGCCTCTTTATCCGCCAATTCGGCCATGTCCGCGGCGATTTCGTCGCCGATAGCCTTGGATTGCGCAATCAGCGCGGCCTTGTCGGCGGCGGTCGGGATTTGTTTTGAGATTTTATTTTTTTCCGCCGTTTTGGTTTGCGTTATTGTTTTCAATTCGCGGATGCGCGCATCCAGCGCGATAATGGCGTCCGTGTGGTCCGCGAATCCCTTGACCCGGCAGGCGTTCTTGACGACATCCGGGTTTTCGCGGATAAATTTTATGTCCAGCATGTTTGTACCTATTTTTGATTTCTGATTTAGTTTGGCTAAATCATAAATTATATAATTGATTATAATGATGGCGCGCGTCAGCGCAATAGAAATTACATCCCCGACGGGGACGAGAATTTAGAGCACAGATAACAGCTAGCAGAGCACATATTTTTCATGATGCTTGGATTATAAACGATTCCCTTGATGAAATCAAGGATTGAAACACCTTATATTGCGCGACGTGCAATCATAAGCCCCTTAGCATGCTGTGAGAGCGAACATGCGCCACCAGCGTCCGCAATTCCGCATAGATTATCTTATTTTTAACAAGATGGTCGCGAGTCCAATTTTGAGCCGCCCGTCTGTCTTTCGTTTCCATTTCTCGCTTTACGCGCAAAAGGTGCCCGACTTCAATCGCCTTGCGTTCGCCGTTCGGTATGATGTCGTTCAGTTCAACGAAATCATAATGCGCGGCCACCGCGTTCGGATAAAAAGACGGCGGATAATCAAATATGGACAATTCGGTTCTTAGCATAGGCATTTTGCACTCCTTTGATTAGGCCGCGACAACCTTTTTGTCGTCGGTTTCCATTTCGTCCCGGAACAAGGCCGGCTGGGACTGGGCGCGCTCGAAGCTTTTGACGAACAAAAAATCGCTGAGCCTGTTCAGATACTGGATAACCGGCGCCAGGTTCATCCCGTATCTTTCAATTTCGGGCAGGGCGCGCTCGCCCTCCATCAATTCGACGACGCGCCGTTCCGCGCGGCGGCAAATCGCGCGCGCCAGCGACACGTATCCGCGCGGATTGACAAAGAACGGCGGAATGGAATTGTTGTGCGTGGTGATGTAATCCTCCAGCTGCCAAATCTGCTGGGCGACGCGGCGCTCGTCCACGTTCTTGTAATAGAAATAGCCCATCAGTTCGGACAGGAATGTCTGGACGTTGTCGAATTTGTCGTCGGCCAGACCCAGCGCGCAGGACAGCTCGTCCAGTTCGCCCTGAATCGTGATGACAGGATGAGTCTTGCTGGCAATCCTGTTCGGATTCAGCTGGGTCATTCCCGTATCTCCGCCTTTTGTTGTAATCAGTGCCATTTCAAAAATCCTCCGGATTTTTTAATTTATAAGTTATAAAGGATAAGTTATAACTTTTTAACCTTTTTTATAATCGATGTCAGAATCTTTTCCAATTCTACGCAATCCTTGTAAATATCATCAAACTGTTTCTTTGTAATAAAACCAGACTTTTGCAACAGCCGCAGCCAAAACAGTGTTTAGGAACATTCGCGCTGCGATATTTCAAGCTTTGCAACAAAATCCCTGTCGCTTGATGCATGCACCGCTTCCGCCGCATTCGCACCAATGCTTGTGCCTGAGCGAAAAATCTGTTTCGAAATAATGAACTCTTTTTTATTATTAAGATATTTAAAGAGTTTTATTATTCTTAAGGCGAAATCTTCGCTTTTTTGCAAAATCAGACTCTCGGCCATATTATAACTTATCCCTTATAACTTATAATTGGTTTGACAGCTTCGCTGTCAAACCAATTCGCATCCGCCGGCGGCGCAGGCCGCCTCGGCGCCAAAGTTAACGAAATTCTTTTCCTCGTGAATTCTTTCCAAGTGCAGGTCGCGGACCCGGTTCGCGAATTCCCTGTACACGTCTTCGTTCGTGTCTTCGAACGGCGCCTGGACATAGGACGAATCGGAATAAGGCAGCAGCGAGATTCCCGTATAGCTGCCGCGGTTGTTCCACATCCATTCGCGCACCTCGTCCCATTCGTGGTTCTTGACGTTGCAGGTGCAGGACACGTTGTTGTAATTCTCGCCCTTGACGTGGCCGGGCACGACCCAGTTTTCAAAGATATACTTCACGCGTTCCAGAAATTCGACGGCCGTTTCATTGCGGCGCGTCACCGCGCCTTCAGGCGCGCGGATGACCAGCGACACGACGGCGTTCTTGTTGGGGTTCATTTCTTCGTCCTCGACCAAATCGGGAAAATTTTCGACCATATAGGCGTATAAGGGTTCCATCTTGTTCACGCGCAGGCGGCGGATATAATGCTTGGCGTGCCACGGGTGAATTCCGCTGGATGTTCCCAAGACCAAGCTGCCCGTGCCGTCAGGCTTTACAGTCGTCAGCCTGTCAGCCGTCTTGATGCCGATTTTATCGGCAATGTGTTTGTTCGCGTCCTTGACATGGCCGGCCGCTTCCTTGAAATTCAAGGCGGATAAATCCGGGTGTGACGCGATGCCCGTCAGCGATACGCCAATCAGCGCCATATCATCAGCCCTTTCTTTCCACCGCGGGTCGATATACTTAAAGTCCGTATACGCGGCCTGCAGCGTGCCCAAGACCGATGCATAGTACGCGCGTTCGTTGAAATCTTCCTGGGATTCGACGCTGCCCAGATTGACGGACGTCAGATTGCAGAAACCGTTCGACGGCATGGAAATCTCGCAGCAGGGATTGACCAACCAGTCGTTCGCGTTCGACAATACCACGCCCGGTTCGCCGCAGCCCGATGCCTGGCACTGGGCGAAGATTCTGTCGAAGTCTTCGCGCGTCATGTCTTCGCGGTCGAATTGCACGGAATTGTTGGACAGGCCGCGCTGGGGGTTTGTTTCCCACCAGTTGCCTTCCTTGGCATGCAGCATAAGCTCGTCGTCCTTGTCGAACAGGCAAATCATAGCGCTGCGGCGCACGCCGCCGGCCAGGACGGCCTCGGATATAAAGCAGCAGATGTCATAGCAGTCCAGCGATGTCAGTTTCTTTTCGCCGTCCGCGATTTTCCGGTCCATCAGCTTTTTCAAATTATCCAGGCTTTGGCGCAGCGGCTCTGGTCCCGGCGCGGCGCACATCGACGATTTAATCAGCGCGCCCTTTGGGCGAATAGCCGACAAGTCGAATTCAATATCATCGCCCGTTTCAAAATAAGCCTTGAACAATGCGCGCGTGCAGTCCGCCCAGCCCTCGATGGAATCATCCGGCTTGAACACGGTTTTCCTGCCGCTGCGCGCAACCATTTCCGGCAGTTTTTCCACAAAATTCCGGCGGACGGAAAAACCGACGCCCGTGCCGCATAATAATAAATAGAACAGGTCCGAAAAGGCCTCGACCTTGTCGATTCCAATCGCGCTGCAGTTATACATGCGCGCGTTGTTGCGGAATATGCCGTCACCGCCGAACTGCATCGAGCGCATGGACGGCAATATCTTTTTTTCCAGCACCAGCTGATAGGCGCGTTCAATCTTGTCGGCGACTTGGGGGAATTTCGCCATGTGCATGTCCTTGTTGCGCTGGATGGTCTCTTCCCAAGTCTCGCGGCGCTTTTTGTCCGGCATGTATTTGGAGTACTTCATATAATAGGTCAAATCGGATAAAAGTTTAAGGGTCTCGTTCATTACATTCCTTTTTACGTCTGGTCAGCACTTGAATCACGCAACCTTGCAAATCACATTACAATTCGCCGCTAATAACGCGGCTCATCAAATGTTCATATGCTCGGTTTCGTTCATATCACAGTTACTTTGTTGTTATTCCTGTTTTTTTGCGTCCCTCCCCCCATAAATACGCAAAAATCAACAGGTAGTATTAATTTAGCTGGTTTTAACACAATATATAGTATTTCGAGTCGAAATGGTTAAAAAAAATTTGATAAAAACGATAATTTGGGCTTGACTTAAAAATATGCCCGTTTTCCGCACGATTCATAAGGGGACGAAGCAGCGGACTTTTGCACAAAAAACCGGTTTGTATTAATAATTTTGGGAATCGGAAGACAATTGATTTAGAATCGGTTCCGAATCCGTTGCGAATCATGGCGGACAGGGCGGTTTTTAAAAATGACTTTTATCGGCGGATTTTATATGGTATGCTGCCCCAATCAAAACTAAGATGGAGAACTATAGTATGTATGACGTTATTATTTTGGGCTCGGGACCGGCCGGATTGACGGCGGCGCTGTATTGCGCCCGCGCAGGAAAGCGGACGCTGGTCCTGGGCGGCGACAAGCTGGGCGGCCAGACGGCCGGCATCGCCATATTGGAAAATTACCCGGGCTGGGCCGGCAGTGGGCTGGAACTGTCCAAATTCATAAAGAACCAGGCGACTAGCTTCGGCGCTGAGATTATTCTCGCCAGCGCGAAATCTGTTACGGCGAATCAGAAACAGGGAATCGGATTTACGGTCGTTGCCGACAACGCGGCGGAATATGAATCGCGGGCCGTCATCGCGTCGACCGGCGCGTCGCCGCGCAAGTTGGAAATCGCCGGCGCGCGCGAATTGTTCGGCCGTGGCGTATCCTATTGCGCGACGTGCGATGGATTCTTTTACAACGGCAAGAGCGTACTGGTCATCGGCGGCGGGAATTCCGCGCTGAACGACGCGCTGTATCTGGCGGATTTGGCCGAAACGGTAAAGATTGTTTATCGCAAGGATTCCTTTGCCCGCGCCGAACAGGTTATGGTCGACCGCGTCAATGAAAGGTCCAACATCGAATGTCTGTTCAACACGGAACTGGCAAGCCTGGCGCTTAAACCGGACAGCGCGGATGGCGAATTGATTGCGACCACGACAAGCGGCGATACGATTGCATGCGACGGCGTGTTTGTCGCCATCGGGCACGAGGCCAATACGGATTATCTGCCCGAAGACATCAAGCGCGACGACATGGGGCGTCTGGCGCAAAGCGAATTGCCGCCGGGCCTGTTTGTTGCCGGCGACGTGCAAAGCGACCTGAAGATGCAGATTGCAACTGCGGTCGGCACTGGCTGTTCGGCCGCGATGGACGCGATTGCGTTTATTAACACCAGTAGTGAATAGTCATTAGTCAGTAGTCTATAGTCAATTAGTTAATAAAGTCGTCGGCTCCGCCGACACATTCACTAGTGACTATTGACTAATGACTATTCACTAGCGTTTTAATAGTTGACTTTTTTCACGATAAATACTATTGTCAGCGTGACGGATTGCCTAATCTAAACCAGCGTTTTTGCGACGCTTTTTTTATGTTTTTTATTCATTGGTTTTCTCGGCTTTTTTCATTTCTTTTATTGCCTAATCCAAACGCTGGTTTTGATTAGCAGTCTGGGGGTTGCCATAAAGGCGCGGGTTTCCCAGTGTTTTTTGCCTTTTAAACAGGTTGCGAAAATCGGGGTTCCGATTATGGCGATATTGCTGTGTTTATTCGCGTTCGGCCCGGCGCATGCCTATGATAGAGACTGTAACGACGAATATGAAAATTACTGTGGATTTGTGCTTCAAATTGGAAGAAGAGATACGGTAACTTGTTCTGGGGAGTATTATATGGGCGAATATATCGGAGACGTTACATGCGGTTGTAGTGATCCCGAAAAAGAACTTTCACGTGAAGCTGGCGGTTGTGTTTGTATGTCGGGATATTATGGTCTGGGCGGTAACGAAGCCTGCAATAAATGTCCGGACAACGGTCTTGCGGACAGCGGTGGGGATAACAAAGGTGGCTTGCTCAATGGTAGTATAGAAGATTGCTATAAAATCATGAATAATGTTTCTGATTCGTCGGCTCATGCCACGCTAAGGCAAATGTGTTTTTATAAAGACGGTTCGTACAGCGACTGCACGATGACATCGATTGTTAGGTGCGAGGCGGGATATTACCGCGTTAACGCGTCAGATTTATCGTGTGTCGCGGTCGGCGTGAATTATTACAGCGTTTCGCCTTTTTCCCGCCAGTTGTGCGAGTCTTATACCAATCCGTCAGGCGGCGCGTCCTATGGTCAGACAAGCGGTTACGGTACCGACGCAGACGCCAAAACCGATTGCAAAATCCCGGGAACCGAGGTCTTTACCGACACCACCGGCAGTTGGAATTACGACTACGGCGGATGCCCGTGGAGCAATTAATGGTACTGGGTGCTGGCGAGAGAGAATAAACCGAAAATGAAACAACGATGAAATACACATTGAAAAACAACCTGATAAAGATGGCGGTCTGGTCGAAATCGGCTGCATTGACAGCATTAATGTTCATGGCGGCATGCGACGGGACGGAGCCGATTGAACCGGTCAATCCGACGCCGGAACCAGGACCGGAACCGAAAACGGAAAAGGTTCAAATAAATCTGAATGCCTTGTCCGATTTCGAATCGAATCTGAAAACTCCGCGACGCGACGGCAAGACCTATGACGCGTTTGTTTTGCAAGACATCGCCGCGGATTCGGTTGGTCTGGCGAAAACCTTGGCCGACTGGAAATCGATGAACGACACCGTGCCGAATTTAAAAACGGATTGGAAAGGTAAGGGAATTTACGTTCCAAAAAAGAAAACCGTTTACGCGTTCGGCGATTATGTTGCGGCTGGAATGCCAAAGATTATCGCGAACCCTGAAAACGGCGTTATGCCGTCTGCGGCCAGCGCGGCCGATTCGACGGAATACAGCAAGCTGGGGCTGACGCTTGAAGTCCGCCGGGAAAAAGCGTCGAACGACGCTGAAACTGTCGAGGATTTAGCGAACTTGGTCAACGCTGCGCAGGTCGCAACGGAGCCGGTCGTTATCAACGTGACGGACGTTCTAGAGGTCGGCAACGGCAATGCCGGGAAGCTGGAAGCCGCTTTGGCGCAGATAGTTGCAAGCCCAAACATAAGCGTCGGGGGAAAGATAGAGATTGCGCCTACAAGTGATTCGGTCGCGGTAACGAATGCCTTTATTGGGAATCTGGCTGCGACGAATGGTCGGATAGTCGGCGGCGGCGCGAACGCGTTGTTTATAAATGATGTCAAAGATTCGGAAACCCTGCGCACAGTTCTGGCCGATGGCGCGCGGGTCAGAACGGACGTGTCCGTGAACTTCGCGAATACGGATATTGCGATTCCGAATCAAATAATCTATAACGCAAATGCGCAATTAATGGGCGCCGCGACAAAATCCGCCGCGGTCGCGCCGACATTCGCCCAGGGCGTCAGGGGACTGCCGTCGCGCAATGGGTGGCGGAATAAGAACTATCGCCTGCGGACTGAATCCAGCATCGACCTGTATAATAACGAGGAGGAAATACTGTCGCGCATATCGCAGCCGTCCGTTCGCGGCACGGTCGATTATCCGAATCCTGACATCTGGTGCGATAACGACCCGGTTTATCGAAACATATTTCTGGACAAGACACGGGTGTATTCTGATTCAGTCGGTTTGGCGATTAACCAGCGCGTCAAAGGCTCGCACGGTCAGACCAAGATACGCACGGTCAGCATGTCGTCGGCTATGTCGTATGACATCGCGCATTATTACGAAGATGCGAACATGGTGACAAAATCGCCGGGCGGCATAGAGCGGCTGCAGGTTATTCTGCTGCATATTAACAGCGCGAGATTGCCGCTGAATAATCCTGTATTGGCCGAGCATGCGGACTTGCACGTTTTTCCGTATACGATTGACGCGATGAAGTATTGCTTTGTGGTGCCAGATAATGTCGTTTTGGAAAAAGGGGATGGATTTGAAGTTATGTTTGAGAACGACAGAAAGGTGATGAAGCTGATAGAGGGCGCCGGCGTTATCACAATATCGAACCGCAAGGTGAATGATGCGGGCGCGGGCATTCTGGGTCAGAGAAAGAGTTTCTTTTGGATAACGTCCGAAGAGTACGCCCAGTACGTCGCCGATGGAAAACGGGCAAGATAAATAATAGTCAATAGTCTATAGTCGTTAGTTATTAGTGAAGGTGTCGCGCAACCTGTCCACCGAAGCCTTGGCGAAGGTGGAAGCGCGACGACTTTATTAACTATTGACTAATAACTATTTCTTGTAATATGTCTGCAGCGTCTTGTACGCGTCGGCCAGCTTGGCAAAGGCGTCGGCCGATGCGTCCTTTTTATTTCGGGCGGTATCAGGATGCAGCTGTTTGGCCAGCGCGCGGTACCGGGCCGCGATTTCGCGCGCGTTGGCGCTGATGGGCAGTTCCAAAACCTTTAGCGCAGATACGATTTTCGACGGCAAGGATTTCGGTTTCGGCGACAGGTCGAACATCGCGCGGCCCGCGATAAAGCTGTGGATAAACTGCTCGTATTCTTTGGCGTCTTTGTTGGCGGCGTCCTTGTCCCTCAGCTGCGTGCCGAATGTTTGTTTTTCCCAATCGGCCTCGATTTCATCGGCGCTCATGTCCGCATAGAAATTCCAATTCCTGTTGTATTCCGCCGCGTGTTCGGGGCAGAAATACCAATAGTCTTTCAAATCGCGGGATTTCGGCGCTCGGCAGGTTCCGGCTTTGCCGCATCCGGCATGGTCGCATTTCTTAATCATAAAAAATTACTCCGTAATTTTTTTAGTTATAATTTATAACTTATAACTTCCTCCGCGCCAGCGGATGGTGCTGTTCGACGGTGTCCCGCAGTTTCTGGGGCAGGACGTGCGTGTATATCTGCGTGGTGGAAATATCCTCGTGCCCCAGCATGGTCTGAATCGCGCGCAGGTTCGCGCCGCCCGCCAGCAGATGCGACGCGAACGAATGCCGCAGGACGTGCGGGCTGACGCGATTCGGGTCGATTCCGGCCAGGACCGTGCACTTTTTCAATATCTTGAAAAATCCGTCGCGGGTTATGTGACCCGTCTTGCTGTTTGATGGAAAAACATATTTTGAGGTCGCAGAGCGCAGAGCACAGAGCGCAGGTTTCGCCGCTTCGCGGCAGAGCGAAGAGCGCAGGTCGCAGGTAGAAGGTGTTGATAATGACGAACCACCTTCGCTCTGCGTTCTGCGACCTTCCACCTGTTGCGCATCCATCCACTTGCCCAGCGCGCGCTGGGCGGATTCGTGCATCGGGACCAGACGTTCCTTGGCGCCCTTGCCGTGAATCAGCAACTTGTCGCCCAAGACGGCGGTAACGGGCAGCTCGCACAGCTCGGACACGCGCAAACCCGACGCGTACAGCAATTCCAGCATGGCCCGCAGGCGCAGTGAATTTTTAATATCGCCGGCGCTGGATATTAGCAGCTCGATTTCGTCGACCGACAGGAATTTCGGCAACGTTTTCTGGCGCTTGGGCAATTCCAAGCCAATCGACGGATTGGCATGGATGATTTTTTCCAACATCAGGAATTTGTAAAATCCGCGCAGAGAGCTGGCCTTGCGCGCAACCGACGACGCGCGGCAGGGCAGGGACGACAGATACGACTGCAGCGCCTCGGCGGTCGTGGCCGTCAAATCGCCCAGATGATTCTGCGCGTGCGACAGGTCGCTGCCATAGCTTTCCAGCGTTTTTCTGCTGCGGCCTTTTTCGGCCGACAGGGCCTCTAAAAATATCTCGATACAATTCATCGGAACAATACGATTTCGGTTGTATTCTGCGTCGGCGCGAACGAGACAATCATCAGCACCACAACGATGGCGACGACCGTCCAAACGATAATTTTGTTGCGCGTCGTGTTTTTCTTCTTCAGTGGCATATCGGATTCCTTTTGCTCAGGCCGTGTCGAAACTGGCGATGAATGCGCCGGATGCGGCGATTATAATCAGCGGCGGCGCGACGACCGCCAGCAACGCCGGCAGCGCGCCCGTCGCGCCCAGCGCGTTGAACATGTTCGTCAGAAAATACAGCGCAAAGCAGGTGACGATTCCGGCGCCGAACTTGACGCCAAAGCTATAGTTGCGGCGCTGGCGGGTCTGCGAAAATGCGACGCCCAGCGCCGTCATCGCAATCATGGTCAGCGGCATGAACAGCAATGTCCAGAACTGGACCATGTGGGTGCGGACGGACGCGCCTATTTTGCCCATCTTTTCGATAAAGGACGGCAGACGCCAGAATGAAATCTGGCTGGGCTGCAGATAGCGGTCCAAAACCGTCTTGGGATTCAGCAGCGTGTCGGCATGCCACGGCGCGGTCCTTTGGTGGCTTTTTGCATTCCAGACCGTCGCCCGTTTTGCGTCCAGACCATTGTCTGATAGTGTGATTTCTGTGGATTCCACGCGCTCGCTTAATTTAAAGTCGGCGGTCTGGACGAACACGGTCGCGTTTTTGAACAACAGCGCGTCACCGTCGCCGGCGACATTTTCGGACTTCATCGTGATATAGCCGTTTTCCGATGATTCGCGCAGCCAAATCGCGTCGTCGATCAGATGCAGGCTGTCCGCGCTGATATTCTTCGACGACAGGCCGACCGAATACGGATTTACGACCGTCGTCGTCAGCAATCCGATTATTAACGCCCCAATCAGAAAGGGCTTGGATGCCTGGTACGGCGACAGTCCCGCACCTGACACGATGATGTTTTCGGTAGATTTGGTCAGCTTGTAAGACGCGAACAGCGTTCCCATGAACACCGCCAGCGGCAGAAATAGCGGAATGTATTCCATCAGGCGGACCCAGGCCTCCGAAACAGCGGCGCCGGCCGTCGGGTTTGATGGCAATCTTTCGACGAAGGTGATGGCCAGGATAATGCCGCACACCACCAGCAGGACCGTACCGAGACTCTCGAGCCATCGGACCATCAAAAATCGGGTTAAAATTCTGGGTCGTAAAAACATAAATTCGCGCGTTCGTACGGATAACCGTGGCAGTATAGCCTGTTCGATTGACAATTGCAAAATTAAAATGAATACTGTCTGGTAAACAATAGGAAGACCGAAATGGATAAAAAGCCGATTTCTCGCGCGGGTTTCGACGCCCTGGTAAAAGAACTGAAGCAACTGCAGGAAACCGACAGGCCCGAAATCCTGAAGGTTGTCCAATGGGCGCGCTCGCTGGGTGATTTGTCCGAAAACGCGGATTACAGCGCGGCCAAGGAAAAACAGCGCACCATCGACAAGCGCATCCGCTTTATCGAAGAGACGGTCTTGGCCGCCGCCGTGGTCGACATCGACGGCCTGTCCGGCGACCGCGTAGTTTTCGGCGCGCGCGTCGTCGCCCAGGACCAGGACGGCAACGTCATGCAGTGCCGCATACTGTCCGATATAGAATCCGACGGCAAGCAGGTAATTTCATGCACGTCGCCGGTGGGCCGCAGCATGATTGGCAAGTGCGTCGGCGACACCTGCGTCGTGCGCCTGCCGGGCGGCGAAAAGGAATACGATATTCTGGAAATAAAATTCAAGGAATGACTAAAGATTTCTGATTTTTTTAATCCCAAATCAGAAATCATAAATCAGAAATAACATGTCAATTCGCATACTGCCTGATTCACTAATCGATCAAATCGCCGCCGGCGAAGTGGTCGAGCGTCCCGCCAGCGTCGTCAAAGAACTGGTCGAAAACGCGCTGGATGCCGGCGCGGATGCGATTATCGTCGACGCGGTCGACGGCGGGCGCACGCTGCTCAGCGTCATCGACAACGGATGCGGGATGTCGCGCGACGATTTGGAAAAAAGCATTACCCGGCACGCGACGTCGAAACTGCCCGACAACGATTTGATGAACATCAATTACATGGGATTCCGCGGCGAGGCGCTGCCGTCCATCGCGTCCGTGTCCGACATGACCATCGATACGCGAAGCATGACAGAATCACACGGCTGGCAGATGGATTGCGCCACTGGCCAGATAAAGCCGTCAGCGTGGGAGGCCGGCACGCGCATCCGCGTCGCGAATCTGTTTGCTAAAACGCCGGCCCGATTGAAATTCCTGCGGACCGACCGTGCCGAGATGATGTCCGTGACCGAGGTCGTAAAGCGCCTGGCGATGGCGCGCCCGGACGTTGGATTCACGCTGAACAATCGCTGGCGTTTTCCAAAGGGCCAGAGTCTGGCCGAGCGCATTATCTCCGTCATGGGCGAAGAAGTTCGCGGCCGGATGCTGGCGGTCGGCGACGCGTCAAATTCCGCCGGCACGCTGTCGCTGCGCGGATTTATTTCCGAACCGACGCTGCGCCGCGCGTCGTCAGTCGACCAGTATCTGTTCGTCAACGGCCGGCCGGTCAAGGACAAGGTTTTGGTCGGCGCGCTGCGCGCCGCATATATGGATGTCATGCATGCGCGCGAATTTCCGCTGTGCGCGCTGTATCTGGAACTGGACCCGCGCAGCGTCGACGTGAACGTGTCGCCCGCCAAGACCGAGGTTCATTTTCTGGAACCGTCGCGCGTGCGCGGCTTTATCATCCGAACATTGCGCGAAGTCCTGGCCAAAACAATGTTCGATTCTTTTTCAGAATCCGTGTCGGACGGCGGCGCGCCCTTTGTTCCCGCGCCGCACCAAGCGTCCTTTATGATGGGATTCAGTGACGTCGGCACTGTGGTGCGCAGCCGCCCGGCGGCATTTTTCGATACACAAATCCCTGTCAGTTTTGACGGATTCAGACCAGAAACGCCGGCCGTCGTCGACGAAGATACCGTCCATACCCGGCCGCTGGGGCGCGTCATTGGTCAATACAGCAAAAAATATATCGTTGCCGAAAGCGAACAGGGATTCGTAATCGTAGACCAGCACGCGGCGCACGAAAGAATCGTCTACGAAACCCTGCGCATGCATGCTATCAAGGTCCAGCCACTGTTAGCGCCGATTGTAATCAATATGAAGCCCGAGCAGGTCGACGCCGTTCTGACCGTCCGGGACGAGATGAAAAACTGCGGTCTGGCAATCGACCAATTCGGCGCGGACAGCATCGCGATATTCGAAAAGCCCGCCGACTGGGATTTGAACTGGCAGACATTGCTGTCCGATATTGCGGACGAGGTGACGGCCCACGGGCATTCGTCCCAGCTGCATGAAAAACTGCACCTGAAGCTGGCGAATCACGCCTGCCACCATTCCGTACGCGCCGGCCAGCGACTGGATTACGCGCAGATGGACGCGCTGCTGCGCGATATTGAAAACACCGAGCGCGCCGGCCAATGCAACCACGGCCGCCCGGTATATAAGATTATAAAACAGCGAGAGCTGGATGGCTGGTTCGAGCGTATTTAATATGGGCAATCAGATGTATATGTAAAGCTGCCGGTGGAATCTGAACCAGCGGTGCCAGCCGGTATATAGCAGCTGTTGACCGATGTCGCACCTGTACCGGACGTTGTGCCGCCGCCCGAGCATGGTTCGCAAATGGAACCGGACAAATAAAATCCCTTGTTGCATGTAATAGAACAATTTCCCGCCGACTTGGTGCACGAAGTATTACACTCGTTTGTGCCGCTGCATGCTTGATAACGCTTGGATGCGCCATTTGTTGGCTGTGTGCAACCGGTTGTGCTGTATGTCTGGTCACATTCGCAGATGTTTGGGTCGCAGGTTTCCCAATATGAGTTTTTGCATACATAACCGTCAATTTTTGTTCCGTTCTGTTGGTTTTTATTACATGTTTTGCCATTGCATTCCGAAACGACAGAGCAATCCATGTTTGCGCACGCGTAGCATTGACCGTTGTTTGCCAAAAGAAAGTACCCGTGGCCGCTTTCGGGAACAGATGCCGCTGCGCAGGGCCCCGTGTTGGCAAAGATGCATAAAGCCGTGTATAAAAATATAAATCCTGATTTCTTCATTCCAAACCTCCTTTTTTAGCGAATGAAAAAACCGCCGGGAAAAAGGCGGTCGGGAGGTTTACGACAATCCAATGAATTGTGCCGCTTATTCAATATATTCGCGAGCCCTCCCAACCAAGTCGGGAGATATTTTTCGCCGCAATAACAAAAATGGCGCGAAAGCGCGCCGATTTGTCAACAGCGCATTGGAAAGAGGTCGTAACACCCCGTCGCGGAAACTCTCCGCGGCACTTGAATCATACCAATAGTGAAATGTTTTTACAAGTGGTATAATTACTAAAAAAAGGAATACGGATGAAAATTGCGACTATCTGAATCATAGGGGCCCGCCGCGCATTGGTATGCGTCATGGCGCGAAAGCCGATAGCAGCGCGGACACGAAAGCGGAACTGCTGGCGTCAGTTGAAGATACGCACTCATTCGCACACTTCGTTGCGCAATTGGCACCCCCGCTAAGTGACCCGTAATAAACCCAGCCGGCATAGTTTACATTATCGGAAATTCTTTTCAAACGGCACCAGCAGTACCATTCGGGGTAATTTAACTCCGTACCGCTGTGATTTCTGACGATATTGCAGCTCGCAATACCGGAACCGGCGGCAGAGGTAAGGCTGCATACGCTCTGAATAAGGTAGCCTCTGACCGCATTATTCGGAGTATGAGAAGATTGATAAACAGTGTATCCTTTGTATTCAAGTTCCAAGCCGGCATAGTTGCTGCCGGAATTATACTGCGTGTAGATGCCGTCCGCATAGTCTTCTGCCGGGTTCGCGTTTCCGGCATCGCCGCCGATTTCAAACTTCCCAGTTTCATCCTCTAAGGCTAAAACGGCAAAAGCGCCGCGCATTGCAGATACAAGCGCCCATGCGAATACGGCCAGGGTTAATTTTTTCATCCAAACCTCCTTTTTTTTTGCGAATGAAAAAACCACCAGAAATTGGTGGTTGGAGGTTAGCGACTATCATTGCAAATAGCGGCGGTATTCGATATATTCCCGCGCCCTCCAACCGAAACGATTGGAGACACAAAAAACATGCACGACAACGCTTCGTGCCAGCGTGCAATGAAGGAGGTCGCTAAACCCCGTCGCGGAAACTCTCCGCGGCACAAAGATTATGCACCGCTGCCATCCGCAATGCAAGATGTATTTTGCGCTGGACGCGCATGCCTTTTTCTACTACGATTTCCCCATAAATAAGGAGAAAAATATGAATACAGAAGTAATTGAAGTCGTCGGCAACGCCGCCGCAGCGCCAAAGAACGATACCTGGGCGCTGGTGGTATATTGTCTGGTTATCTTCGCCATCGTCTATTTCTTGATGATACGCCCGAACCGCCGCCGCATGGCTGAATACCAGAAAATGCTGGATTCCCTGAAGGTGGGCAACCGCGTCATGGCCGCCGGCATTTACGGCACCATCAAAAAGATAAACGAAAAATCCGTCGAACTGGAAGTTTCCAAGGGCGTCGTCATCGAAGTGAACAAAAACGCCGTGGCGGGAATCGAAGGACAGAAATAATGTTTAAAAAACTGGCGATAATATTCGTTGCGGTGTTCGGCGTGCTGCTGGCCGTGCCGACCATCGCGCCGCAGGCGGCGAAATATTTCCCGTCCTGGATTGGACCGGTCAACCTGGGTCTGGATTTGAAGGGCGGCGCGCAGCTGCTGCTGGAGGTCGACACCGAAGTCATGTTCCACGAAAAGGCCGCGCAATTGTACGAGGGCGCGCGCTCCGCGCTGATTAACCGCGAAAAGGGCGTCATCCGCTTTTCGGATTTGCGCAATGCGGGCGGCAAAGTGTCTTTGACAATCCGCGACGAATCCGACGTGTCCCGCGCCAAGGGCCGCTTGAAAAGCGAGCTTGGCGACGGCGTCGACATAGATTCGTCTGGCGCGGCGATAACGATTTCCTATTCCGACAAACAGAAATCTGAGATGGTTCGTGACGCGCTGTCGCGCAGCATCGAGATTGTGCGCCGCCGCATCGATGCGCTGGGCACCAAAGAGCCGTCCATCCAGACCCAGGGCGGAAAATATATTCTGGTGCAGCTGCCGGGCGTCGACAATCCCGAACGTATCAAGGAACTTATCGGCCAGACCGCGAAGATGAGCTTTCATCTGGTGAACGAAAGCGTGACGGTGGAGCAAATCGCGTCGGGCCGCGCGCCGACTGGCACGGAATATCTGCCGTCGCAGGACGCGCCTTGGCAGATGATCCCGGTCTATTCGCGCGTCGAGGTCTCGGGCGATTCGCTGAAGGATTCCCAGGCGGATTTCGACCAAAGCAATATGCCGGTCGTCACGACCGTCTTTGATTCGACGGGCGCACGCAAGTTCGCCAAGCTGACGACCGAGCACGTGAACGAAAGATTTGCAATCGTTTTGGACGGCAAAGTCCTGAGCGCACCGACAATCCGCGAGCCAATTCCCGGCGGCCGCGGCCAGATTTCTGGCGGATTCTCGCTGCAGGGCGCGAAAGATTTGGCAGTATTATTGCGCTCGGGCGCGCTGCCTGCGCCATTGTCGGTTATCGAAGAACGCACCGTCGGCGCGGGCCTGGGCGCGGACAGCATCGCCGCGGGCAAGCTGGGCTCGGCGGTCGCGGTGCTGCTGATTATGCTGTTCATGCTTTATTACTATCGCGGATTCGGAATGGTCGCCAATATCGTATTGCTGGTCAACGTCGCCATGATTATCGGCGTGACGGCGCTGCTGGGCGGAACGCTGACGCTGCCCGGAATCGCGGGAATCGCGCTGACGCTGGCGATGGCGGTGGACGCCAATATCCTGCCGTTCGAGCGAATGCGCGACGAAGTCCGCGGAGGTGTGCCGACCCTAAAGGCTGTGGAATACGGTTTCCATCGGTCGACAAAGACCGTGATGGACGGAAATCTGACCAATCTGATTTGTTCGCTGATTCTGTTCCAATTTGGCGCGGGGCCGATTCGCGGATTCGCGGTGACCTTGTCGGTCGGCGTTATCACGACGCTGTTCACGTGTCTGGTGCTGTCCAAGGTCATCATCGAATGGCACATGGACGGCAAGAACAAGAAAATCGGATTTATTAAATAAGGAAAAATGTCATGCAATTGAAATTTATGAAGTACAGAAAGCTGTCGTACTGGGTTTCCGGCATTTTGGTGGCGCTTAGCGTTCTGTCACTGGCGACGCGCGGATTGAATTACGGCATCGATTTCGCGGGCGGCATTTCGATGGAGGTCACGCCAATCTCGGCCGACTACACAATCGACAAGATGCGCCACGACTTGGCCGAATTTGGCCCAGAACTGCAATCGGTGGACAACAACAAATCCATCTTGGTGCGCGTCGGCCTGCCCAAGGGCGCCACGGACGAGCAGCAGAACCAGCGCGTCCGCGAAATTAAAGAAATCTTGGGCGAAAAAGTTCAATACTCCCAGGTTCAAATCGTCGGTCCGAAAATCGGCGGCGAACTGGTCCGCGGCGGCATATGGGCGATTCTGATTTCATTCATACTGATGTCGGTTTATATCTGGATTCGATACAAGGGCGGATATGCGGTGGGCTCGTTCGTGTCGCTGGTGCTGGACTTTGTTTTGATGTTCGGATTCTTCTCGGTCGCGGGACTGGAATTCAACCAGACGTCCATCGCGGTCATCTTGATGGGTATCGGATATTCCATCAACGACAAGGTCGTGAATTATGACCGCATCGACGAGAACATCAGAAGATACCACAAGATGCCGATGACGGATTTAATCGACCTGTCGGTGAACGAGATGATGCGCCGGACAATCATGACCTCTGTTTCCACCATCCTGGCCATGATAGGGCTGTACTTGTTCGGCGGCGGCATGCTGCGGGATTTCTCGGTCGCGATGACGTTCGCGGTCGTTATGGGCACGCTGACAAGCATCTATATATCCAACGTCGTGCTGTATCACTTTAACCTGCGCGAGACGGACTATTAATGGATGAGGGATAAGGGATGATGGGATTTAAAAAAATATTCGACATAAAGATATTATTTGCGTTGATGTCTTTTCTGCCATCATCCATCATTTATCATCCATTGTTCGCAACCGATTTGTTCCATGAAGATGAAACCGTCCAGGCTGGGCTGAATGTGTTCGCGGTCTCGGATGTCTTCGCCGATATATATCAAAAGCTGGACGGGATGTCCTGGGGCGGCAAGACCATCAACGTCGCCATCGAATCGGTGGAAAACATTCACCCTGACGCGCATATTGCCGCAACGGACGAGCGCGTCGTCCTGGTCTGGCGCGATTCGATTGTCTCGAATTATCCGCGGCCCGCGGCCGGCGACTGGCAGGGATTCGGCCAGATTACGACCGCGCTGATTGTGAAACTGCGCCAGCTGATTCCCGAATTCGGTCGCGCGTCGGAAAGCGCCATGTACCAAACGGTGGTCGACAGCCTGATGCGCGGCGTGGATGAAAACGGCCGGTATATCTATTCGCGCGCGGCCGAAATCGACGAAGATGGTCGGATTCTGACCAGCGCCGGGTTGCAGGGTGGACGCGACAACCGCGGCAATTTCCGCGTGACCGGCATTTACAAGGATTCACCCGCGGACGTCGGTGGCGTCAAAGCCGGCGATTTGATTACGAAAATGAACGGCGCGCGCGTCGCGGATATGTCAGAAGCGGATGTGGCGTCCGTGCTGTCGGGCTTTAATTCCGGCACTTTGAAACTGACGGTTCTGGCCCCCGGCGGCGAAAAGCAGGTAGTTCTACGCCGTGCGACAATCGTTCTGGCGGATGCGGACATCGTTCATCGCGCCGATGCCGACAGCGGCGCGGGATTGCTGGAAATCGTCGTGCACAAGGTATCGAACGCCTCGGTTTCCATCGTCAACGAAGCCTTGGCAAAATATCCCGATGTGACGGGAATCGTTCTGGACCTGCGCGGCGCGATTGGCGACGACGAGCGTGCGGCCGCGAAACTATCCGGCCTGTTTATCGGTCAGGTTCCGGTCATGCGCATTGTCGAGACGGCCCGCGCCGAGGTCGAAATCGTCCCGGGCGCCGGCAAAGTCGCCGACGCGCCGATTGTCGTTCTAATATCTAACACGACGCGCGGCACGGCCGAGGCCATCGCCGCCGCGTTTTATGAAAACAATCGCGGCGTCTTGGTCGGAACGCCGACCGCCGGCAGCGCGCGCATCGCGACAAAAATCGATTTGGAAAACGGCGGCGCGCTGGAATTGCTGAACAAGTCCGTCAAAACCGGCCGCGGCAGCATAATCGACGGCCGCGGAATTTTCCCACTGGTATGCCTGTCCAATATCCGTTCGAACGAACAGCAGGGCGCCTTTTTCCTGAACGTGCTGAACGGCGATTTCAAGGCCCAGGACTTTAACGGAAATATGAATCTGACGCCGGACGCCATCCGCAAGGGATGCCCGACCATCACCAGCGGCGCGGACGAGGATGCGCTGTCCGCCGCCGTTTCGGTTCAGATACTGACGGATAGGAAGATTTATAATAAGCTTATAAGTGAATGAAATTCCCCTTTCCTGTGGAAAGGGGTGGACGCGAAGCGGACGGGTATGGGTAAAAATATTAATTTAACCACTACTCCGCCGTCCGAAAACGGACGGCACCCCTTCGCCAGCGAAGGGGATTACAATGTTTCTGCGAAGCGACAACACTTTGAAATGGAATTGGATTGCGGTCGGCTTTGCCGCGACCGCGGCGCTGTGCCTGGGCGGGATTTTCTGGCTGGACAAGTCGGTCTATCTGTTTATGCGCGGTTTTGATTGGGTGGGCTTGCGCGTTTTGGACGACGTTTTTTCGACCAAGGCTTGGCTGGTTTTCGGCGCGGTATGGACTGGTATTTTCTTTATTAAAAACCTGGTAAAATCAGATAAAAAATCAGAAAAACAAAAGTTCAGCTTTAAAAGATTTTTGACGAATTTTATAGCGAAATCGAAAAGCAATCCGGGCTTTTTAATTTTGTGCAGCGTCGTTGCCGCCAGTCTGGTTGGCGGCGCGTTAAAGGTGCTGATTGGCCGCGCCCGGCCGATTTTTTTCGATGCCCTGGGACAGACAGGATTCTATCCGCTTAATTTCGACTGGGCGTTCAATTCAATGCCGTCTGGGCACGCGGCCGCCAGCTTTGCGGGCCTGGTCATGATGGGGATGTTGTTTCCAAAAATCAAACCTGCGACATGGACGATTGCGATTATCATAGGCGCGTCGCGCGTATGCTATGGCGCGCACTGGCCGACGGATGTGATTCTGGGCGCTTTTATCGGGATGGTGGCCGCCGATATTATAAAATGCAAATATAACGACGAATCTGCTGGCGTTTGAACCAATGGAAGTAATGCCAATGGATAAAATCATAGACAATTTGCATACGACCCCGATGGGGCAGGCGCGCGTGCGCCGCAATATCGGCATTGCGAATGACGCGGATGTTATCGATTGGGCAAGGTCCGTGATTGCGGCGGCGCCGGAATCGGCGATTGTCCGGCGGGGCAAGAACTGGTATATCGCGCATGACAAATGCATTCTGACCGTCAACGCCCGCAGCCACACATTAATAACCGCGCATAAGGAAAAGGAATCAAAATGAAAAACGCGATAATCATACACGGTATACTAGAGACGCGTGAAGAATTGTTTGATTCGCCCGTCAGTGCGTCCAATTTTTCTTGGCTGCCGGGGGTTCAAAGACAGTTGGTTCAACGTGGGATTTTGACACAGACCCCCGAAATGCCCACGCCGTATATGCCTGATGTTGATTTTGATGGATGGGTTGCGGTTTTCGAACAATTTAACATAGGCAGGGACACATTATTGATAGGACATTCAGCCGGCGGCGGATTCCTGTTGAAATATTTGTCTTTGAATCCGCAAATTAATCCGGGCCGCTTGATATTGGTCGCGCCGTGGCTGGATATAGATGCCGAGCATCCGACATTTTTTCAGAATTTTGACTTGGATATAGATTTGCCGAAACGTATAAACAGAATAGATGTTCTCTATTCGACAGACGATATGAATATAATTATCAAGTCAATTGATAAAATAAAAAAAGTTTATGGCAATCGGATAAATTATCATGAATTTTCCGACAGAGGTCATTTTGATGAAATTGATACAGGCAAAGATTTTCCGGAATTGCTGGATGTCATAAATCAATAGTCATTAGTCTATAGTGTTTAGTTGATAGTGCATAGTACCCCTGCTTTCGCAGGGGTGACGAGTCTTGAGTTTTTGGGACCAAAAAGATACATTCCTGTCAATTGAGCATAAATCCCCCACCGGCGCCAACCAACAATCTCCCTGAATTTTCATCGGCAACAAGTTGCCGGAAAATTCTCCCCCTCTTTAAACAAGAGGGGCAGGTGTCTGATGCAACTAATCACTATATATACTATGCACTACTCACTATCGACTACTTACTACAGACTAATGACTATAGACTACTGACTAACCACTGACACTAACGCTTACACTGTCCGCTTTTTTATGATAAAATGCGCCCATGGCCGATAATTCGAAATTCTTGCCGGAACGCGTTTCCGGCGCGTTAAAAAGTCTGGGCGTCCGCGCGGCGGGGGCTGCTTTGTCGCTGTTGGGCGTTTGGCTTGTCTTTGCGCTGGTGTTCGGCGACCCATATCTGAACGGATTCGCCGCCGCCGGCGGATTTGGAAAACAAAGCCTGGTCGGCAATATCGTCGGATTTATCCGCTACGGCATCGGCTTTGTGCCGGCATTGTTTCTGTTCCTGTGCCTGGCGCGGACTGGTTTATCGTTTATGCTGAACCGGCCGGCAGAACGCGCGCCGGAATATAATTTATTGCGCGGCTTTATCGCGGTGTGCGCGGGCGCGGCCGGATTGGGCGCGATGGCGCCATCAGGCACCCTGGGCGGACTGGCGGGCAGCATTGTTGCGAATGACATAGGCGGAATACTGGGCGGCTGGACAGTCCTGGCGGGGATTCTGTTCTTCGGCGTTTTTGTGCTGATAGCGTGCCGGCTGCTGAATATAAAGCTGAGCGATTTGCGCGGCATTATCCGCGCAATCTTCAGGTCCGTCGTCTGGCTGCTGTCCGTGTTCCATCTAATCAAGCCGACCGCTGCGCCGAACCAAGACGACGAGGAATACGAGTACGACGCCGCCACCGACGCTGTGCCCGCAAAAAAAAGCAAAAGGCAAAAGGCCGAGGTTCCGGCAACAAAGCAACCACCGCGTCGGCGAATCACGAGTCACGAATCACGAGTCACGAACGAATACGAATTGCCGCCGCCGGAATTCCTGGAAAAATCCGTGATGGGCAAGACTTCGATTACGCCGGATCTAAAGCGCAACGCCGGCGCCCTGGAAACACATTTCGAGGAGTTCGGCGTATACGGACGCGTGATGGGAATCAAGCCGGGTCCCATCGTCACGCTGTATGAATTCCAGCCCGATTCCGGCGTCCGCATCGCCAAGGTCACCGATACCGTCAAGGACATGACGCGCGCGATGGCGACCGAAAACATCCGTATTGCACATATTCCGCGCACCAACTATATCGGCGTTGAGATGGTGAATTTGAACCGCCAGACCCTGCGTTTCCAGTCACTGATAACCAATCCGTCGTTCATGAATTCCAAGTATCGGATACCGCTGGCGCTGGGGGTGGACATCGGCGGAAATTCCATGTACTTTGATTTGGCCAGAATGCCGCACGTGCTGATTGCGGGACGCACGGGCTCGGGCAAGTCCGTGTTCGTGCAATCTATTATAATGTCCGTGCTGTATCACTTTACGCCGGACCGGTGCAAGCTGATGATTGTCGACCCAAAGGGCGTCGATTTTACGCTGTGGGACAACATACCGCATCTGGTAACGCCCGTTCTGACCGATCCGGCGTCTTCGGTGAACGCGCTGAAGTGGTCCGTGCGCGAAATGGAAGAGCGGTATAAAAAACTGAAAGACCTGGGCGTCCAGAATATCGAGGGATACAACGACGCCGTCGCGAAGCTGCGCGCCGCCGGAAAACCGGTCACCAAGCAGATTGCCGTCGGCACCGACGAAGAGACCGGCGGCTTGATATTCGAGAACCAGGAAATCGATTTATCGGACATGCCGTATCTGGTCATTATTATCGACGAGGTCGCGGACCTGATGTCCGTCGCGCGAAAAGAGGTCGAGGCCTGCGTCCAGCGCCTGGCGCAAAAGGCGCGCGCCGCCGGAATCCACCTGGTCGCGGCGACCCAGCGTCCGGACACGACCGTCATCACCGGCGTCATCAAGGCCAATTTCCCGACGCGCATATCGTTCCAGGCGCGCAGCAACATCGACAGCATGACCACATTGGGCGAGAAGGGCGCCGAGCAATTGCTGGCGTTCGGCGACATGCTGTTCAGCGAGGCCGGGCGCGTCCCCGTCCGCATCCACGGGTCGCTGATTGAAAATTCCGAAATCAACAAGGTGGCCGATTTCCTGCGCGCCCAGGGCGAGCCGACGTATGCCGCCGGCGTGACCGACGGAGACGGCGACGACGGATTCGCGGGCGGCGGCATGCCGATGTCCAAGGGCGACAAGGATTCCGATTTGTACGAGCAGGCCAAGCAATACGTCGTGCGCGACAAAAAGCCGACGATTTCCTATATCCAGCGCCGGCTGGGCGTGGGCTATAACAAGGCCGCGGGCTTTATGGAACGCATGGAGGCCGAGGGCGTCGTCAGCCCGCCCGACGCCAACAACAAAAGGCAGATATTGTAAAATTGGATTTTTATTGCTGAAAATAGCGAGGATAAAGTGAAAAAGCGCAAAAAGCTGTTATGGAAATCGTATATTAAACAAACAGTACTGACATTGACCATAACGGTTGCCAGCAGCTGGTTGATTTTCAAAGCAATCGATTCTTTTACGGTCGGCAATCCAAAGCAATCGGCGCAGTCGTCGCGGTCTGCCGCCGAAACCCGGGCAGATTCCCTGCAGATGGTGCTTAAAAGCTTATCGCCGGAAAAATTATCAAAGATAAAAGCATTGTATGAAGATACCTATGCATTTTCGGAGCCTGATGCAAAACTGGGCAGTTCGGAAAATCCCGGCGCAGAATCAAATCGCGGCCCAACGTTGAGCGTATCGGATTGGCCCATATTCAATGAATTAAAAAAAATTGATATAGGAATCGAATGGAGAAAAATGGGCTATGTCGCCATAAACAACGATACCGTTTATATTCAAGACAGAGACACGTTGGCGCTTGGCATAGAATATGGGTGCGCATACAATAATGTGCCGCAGATAGACATACATTATTTTAAATACGACGGGGATATAGAAGCGCTGAAAAAAATCGCCGAGCAACACAATTCCTATGAATTTCGTACGGAAATCGTCTGTCACGAGATTCGTCACGCCGATAATTTCAGACATATCATAAGGGTCCCGAAAGAGCAAAGGACGCGCGCGGTTGCGGCGGCCGATGAATTGTTTGCGACAATCGCCGGCAACCTGAGCGATTATGCCGAGATGGGTCCCGAATCAAAAGGCTGGAATAAATCGTTTCGCCAAAAAATAAGCGTATGGGATGTGGATTATAAGCTTCCGGAAAATTCCCGGCCAATCATAGATTCTGCGATAACTTCGGCTTTGGATGCGCTGGAAGGTCAACACTCTTACAGAAAACGTTTTATAGACAGGGAAGGATATGAATACCACCATTTGATTGAAGAGCGTTACGGAGCAAAAATCAGGACCGCCGCAGATGCCGTATTCATGATGCGACACGGATTAAAAATAAATGGCAAATTGACCGATATATTCAGCCTGGCGTCTGAAAAGGTGCGCAGGCGCGCGAATGATTTTATAAATTCCAATGACGACGATATGAGGCTTGTCATCGGATTGCACGACAACAATGTAAAGTTCTTTAATCCGCCCGTATTTATATTGTCGAACCTTTTTAAACCGGCACATACTGAAACCAAAAATTAATAGTCAATAGTGCATAGTGCTTAGTAAGCGGTTTAACTATGCACGACTTGCTATTCGTCCATATCACTAACCAGTATTTATTTTTTTGCTGGACACGGGCGCCACAAAGGCGCACAATGCGCTTACGGGACCGCTAATCCAAACCATCCTTGGATTGTACATAGTTGCTATTCTTAAAAATCCCGCATTTCCGCCATATCTTATTTCCCATTTATTGCCTAATCTAAACAATGGTTTTTATGTTTTTTCTGAGAATCACAAAACGCTATTGCAGATTTTTAAATCTTAAATCTGAATCCAAGTATGCGAGGAACGAGCAATTACGAGGATACGAGAGCAAAGTGAGCGAAATCATAAATCTTAAATTATTTATGCTTGTCTTTATCGGAATGGCAACCGTCGTACTGTCCGGGCCGTCACAGGCCGAAATCGCATCCAAGTCTTATGTGGATAGTCTGGCCGCGGCCGGCGGCGGGACCATCGGCGGCGGTTCCGTCCCGTCGTGGGCCGTGCTGAAAGACGCGAACTGGGTATCGCCGAATTGGGGCGATATATGGGAAGTGGTTTCAGCCGACGGCGCATATAAAGCCGAAGGCGTCGCGGCATGTCTGTCAACAAAAGACAAATCCGGCAACGCCCCGGCTGACAGTGCATTCGGAGCTAATTGCTGGTGCAAAATATTGGCTGTAAATAATGTAATTGTTTCTGGCGCCTGGGTGTTTGCTTACACGGACACCTTAGGGGCTTCGGCTTGCTACGCGCGTTGCGCGTTTGATTGTTCTTTTTGCGTTCGCAATAACGGAAGCAATTCGTGCACACGCGCCGCGCTGTTCGCCACGCAATGATAACAAAGAGTAAAGAATAGAGAATAAAGAATAGATATGGCGCTATCGCTTGTTTCCTAAAATGGCTTTTTAAAAGCCTTTTTTTATGGTATAATCATTGCAACAAAAGGAGTTTTCCCATGAGAAAGCAATTGTCTTTATTTATATGGGCCGTCACGGTTTTCGGAATGTCGCCAGTGTGGGCGGCGACGAACTCGGGCGCGTATGGCGCGTCCAGCGCGGACCTGACCGGCGCGCCGGGAATACGCGAAAAAACAAGCGTCAATTATGAAAAGTATGAAACGCGGACATCGGCCAAGACATATGCGGCCAAGGACGGCAAGGACATTTATTACACCCAACCCGCGAAAAGAAGCGATTTGTACAAAGAATATTCGTCCAAATCGTCGTCTGCGCAATCGGCATCCGTACGCGCGAATCGCGCGGAAACCGTCCGCAGCGAGGCCAAGCGCAAATACTATCTGGCGCATCCGTTCTTCCAGCCTTTGCAAGGCAAGTTCGGTTCCGTAACCGATTTGTCGTACGGGGCGGGTTCTTATGACTTTGCCATAAACCAGACGTATGTTCCGCCGTTGTCCAGTCCGTTAAGCGACACCGAGGCAAAATGGAAATCCACGCAGCTGTCGGTCAAAGAAGATTTCAGCTATGGCATAACCGATCGTTTGGCGGTGATGGGCATGCTCCGCTATGATTCGTCCAAGTACAAGATGGATTGGAAAAATCCGGCCACACCGGACGACACCATGTCGGATTCCGGCGTCAACCTGTACGGTTTGGGACTGCAGTGGCGCTTTACGGACAGCGCGGAATGGATTGCGACGCTGTCGGGATATTATCAAAAGCATGTCGATGTGGCCAATATCGGCCTGGTGGACCTGAGGGGCGGATACAAGGTCGCGTCTTCCACCATATACGGATTGGCGCGCGGATGGATAATCGGCTTTGATGGAAACGCGCACGGCAACGGGATTGAAAAAGGCGATGCCGGTTTGTTCATCGCTTATAAAATGGGCGAAAAAACGGCGACCTATATCGAGGGCGGACTGGGAATCTTCAGCGTCCTGGACGAAGATTGGACTCTGAATTTCGAAGGCGTATTCGGAAATTATGACTGGCACAACCAGGCGTCGCTGAAGGCGGCGATTGGCTGGCAGCCCGGAAATTCGTTCGCCCTGAATCTGTACGGTACGGCCGCCGTTTACGACAGTGTGGACGGTCAAGACTTGGATGTCTATTGGAAAGAACCAGCCGCAAATATCAACAATTATACGCGCATCGGAACGGCCGCAATCGACAACTATTCAGAATGGACGGTCGGCCTGCAGGCAACTTTGTATTTTTAATTCGCTTCGCCAATTAAAAATACAGTTAACAGATAACAGAGCACAGATAACAAATGGTTTGCGGAACGTTTTTTTTGTCGAAAGTCGCAAAACAATTATCAATTGTTATCTGTTCATTGTTAATTGTTAATTATTCCAATGCGCAAAGCGCATTGGAATACGACATGGCCGACCCGATGTTTCTGACGAAATCCGGCGACATTTGGTCCGATTCCAGCCTGCTGTTCAACAGCGATGTTCTGCGTCTGGCCCAAAAATTGTCGTACGGCGTGGGTGACAAGCTGTCGATTGCGGCGGATATAAAATACCAGCAGGATTTTAACGGTCCCGAAGACGGCTTTTCCAATATCGGTGTCGGCGGCGTTTACAGATTATCGGACGTCGGTTCGAAAATCGTGACCGACGCGTTATTCGGGATAAATTTCGGCGGCGCAAAACGCGTCCGCGAGCCGGATTTCGCCGATACCATTTATCAAGCGGGCGTCCGGCTGGGGCGCCAGTGGTCCAGACTCACGCTGGCCGGAACAATCAAGACCAGCTGGATTTTTGACGAGAACCGCGGCATGGCATATATCGACGTCATCCCCGATGTCTACATCCGCCTGACCGACAGCTGGATGACCGGATTCGGGTTTGATATACGCAAATCGACCAATCCGAACTTTGACCGGCAATGGGCGAATTTCAAATTGGTCCGCCAATACGGCCGCACGCAGTACATGGGCCATGTGGATTATGAATTCGAAAATCGGAACTGGCAGTTCGGCGCAAAGGTCGATATATTGTTCTAGCCGCGGCGCGTTGGTAGTCGGCAATCCGTAATTGCTGGTTCGCGCCATGTTCGTGCTATGAATCGCACGCGCCGATTTGTTCGGCAAAAGCGGATAAATTTTTAAGCTCAACTGACATCGAATGTATCTTTTGTGGTGCCAAAAACTCAAGATTCGTCATACTGGCCACCGGGCCCCGCGAAAAACGACTGTTTTTCATGGGTGGTCTAAGCTGGTATGACGATGTGTGTTGTTCTCGGTTTTTTTGAAAAACAATAATCAATAGTTTTTCAAAATTCAATGCCGGTATGACGGCAAGAGAAAAGAATTTCGAAAAAGGTAAATTCGATGTCAGTTGAGCCTTATAATTGCGGCGTTTTTCTTTTTAGCCCGACAGCCAGCACAATAGAATTCCCAATACTTTTCATTTTTTTCTTTATTACAACTTTGTTTATACCATTCAAATAATTATTACTATTATAATGTAAATAGCTATTTACTCTATCCAGCAATTTATTTGTCTTTGTTAGTGCACGATGTTCGTTATCAATCGGTGCTGGTTTATTCCGCCAAACATCAACCGGTGACAAATCCCCATTGTCCAAACGTTTTTTATAGGATTCAAGCTCAATTGTATAATCGGTAAGATTGGCGCCTTGTAATTCCGTATCATTCAGTTTGCTTAGGTATTTCAGCCTGTTCTCTATCATAAGAACTTCCAAAAGTTCAAACCATCGCTGTGTGGGAAACAAATCGTCTTCCATCAATTTTTTCTTTTTGGCATTTTTCTGCCGTTCTATCAAAATACCCCGTTTTTCTAATTCGGATTTTTTCAAAAGCCCCATTATTTCTATGCCATTTAAAATCGATGGCCAGTAATCTTTTCCAGAAGCCGGAATATTAAAGTCAGAACGTCTATTTAGCTTATCGTTGCTTCTTTGGGAAATATGTGTAAAAAGCCGCTTTGCGTCAGTTATATAATCAACAGGTGTTCCCAATAATTCAATCTCGGATTGGCCAATAATTTCTTTTTTTGTTTTATTAGTTTTTGACATATATAACCTCGTATCTATGTTGGGTCTATTATAGTTCAAAATCACGCAAAAAACAATGTTTATTTCGCGCCGTTGGATGATATGATTTGGTCCCGAGCCTGGCCCGCCGTCTTCGGGGCCGTTTTCCAGCGCATGGAATCCCAATAATCCAGGCGCTTTTTTATTTCGCGCTCGAATCCGATTTCTTTGGGATGATAGAAAGTCTGACGCCCCATTCCATCAGGGAAACAATTTTGGCCGGAAAATCCGGAATCTGTTTCCGGTTCATAAACATACCCGGAACCGTATCCCAAATTCTTCATCATTTTTGTCGGCGCGTTCAGGATATTCTTCGGCGGCATCAGGCTGCCGGTGGCACCGGCAGCCGCATAGGCCGATTTTTGCGCTTTGTAATTTCCGGTGCTTTTCGGCGCGGTCCCAAGATAGATGACCAATTGGGTCAGTGCCAAGTCGCCCTCAGGCGACCCCATTCTTTCGTAAACCTGCCATGCGGCCAGCGCAATCTGCATGGCGCTGGGGTCGGCCAGGCCAATATCCTCCATCGCGAACCGCGTTAGGCGGCGGAACAGATACATCGGGTCCTGGCCGGACGTCATCATGCGCGCGGTCCAGTAAAGCGCGGCGTCGGTGTCGCTGGCGCGCAGGGACTTGTGAACGGCCGAAATCAGGTTGTAATGTTCGTCGCCGCTTTTGTCGGATAGCGGCGCGCGCTTTTGAATGGCGTTGTCCAATTCGTCCGGCGACAAATCGTTCTTGAAATTGGCCGACATCAGATATTCGATGGTGTTCAGCAGGAACCGGGCGTCGCCGTCGGCCATCCGGACCAAGTGAATTCGCGCCTCGGGCGTCAGCGGCAAATGTCCAACGTTCGAAGCGCAAGATTCAATTTTTGTTTTCTTTTTACCTGCGCTCTGCGCCTTGCGCTCTACGCTCTTTTCGCCTTGCTGCGCGGTGAAATAACGTTCCGCGCGTTCCATCAGATTCAGCAAATCTTCGGCGGACAGCGGGGTCAATACCCCGATATGACAGCGCGACAGCAACGCGTTGTTCAGATTAAAGCTGGGGTTTTCGGTGGTCGCGCCGATAAAGACGACCGTTCCGTCCTCTAGATACGGCAGCAGGGTGTCCTGCTGCGTCTTGTTGAATCTGTGGATTTCGTCGATAAACAACAGCGTGTTTCGGCCGATTTGACGCCGCATCTTGGCGGCCTCTACCGCCTTTTTAATATCGGCGGTGCCGCTGAAAACCGCGCTCATCGGGACGAAGTCCATGTCGACGGAATTCGCCAATGCGCGCGCAATCGTGGTCTTGCCGCATCCCGGCGGCCCCCACAGCAGCAGGTTCGACAGGCGTTTGTTGTCCACCATGTGGCGCACCAGGCCGTTTTCCCCCAGCAGGGCGGCTTGGCCCACGATTTCGTCGATGGTGTTCGGACGCATGATGTCCGCAAGCGGTCGGGTCGATGGTTCCATTGTTTTACTTTGATTTTACTTGGGCTTTATTTGTGATATAATGACTGTAATATAAAAAACAAGAAAAGAAAATGAAAAATACGAATCATGAATTACTGGCCGCGACCCGCGAATTTACCCTGGCGGTGGCCAACCTGGCCGCGGCCGCGATGTCCGGCAATCCGGCGATGTCGATGGCGGATGCTGTGCGGCAGGCGACCGATTCCCTGCGCCGCGCGTCGGTGACGCCCGCCCGGATAAAAGAATCGGTCAGGCCCGATAAGATTCAGTGCTTGGAGGACGAAACCTGGCACATCATGCTGCGTCGGTATATAAAGCGAAAATTCAACTTGACGCCCGAACAGTATCGCAAGAAATGGGGCCTGGCGGACGATTATCCTTTCGTTGCGCCGAACTATTCGAAGATGCGTTCGAAAATCGCCAAGAAAACAGGACTTGGAAAGGGGAAATGAGCCATGATTAAGAAAACCGTTAGGAAAGCCAGGAATTATTTCGACCAATCGAAGACGGTCAAAAAGCTGGGCGCGGGATTTGAAAAAATTCCATCCGGTCTGGGCCGTGCGCGCAGAAAACTGGCGCGCGCGGACGCGAAAACCTGGTACGGAAAAACGGGAAAATGGACGGGCGCCGGTTTGCTGCTGGCGCTGCAGGCCGCGGCAAAAGTCGTCAAAATTATGGGCGTGGACAATCTGGTGCTGCGCGCGGTCGAGATTGAGTTCGCGACAATCAAACCCGGGAAAAATAAAAAAGGCAACGACAAGAAGTTCGCCACGTTTATAAAAAAACATCCGTGGATTCCGGCCTATCTGACAAACTATATGATTATGGCGTCATTTTTGTTCGGCGCCAACGTCGGCGGCATACGCGACGGCGCCGTCGACGGGATAAAATCCGGCGTGGAAAGCCTGAAAGACTATTTTTCAAAGGACAAGGAAAGCGGAGAAAAAATAGACATTTCAACCATGAAAATGACCGGCGCCCAGTGGTGCAAAACGGATTTTGTGAACGCGCTGTGCGTGGCGATTCCGCTGGTGTTCGAAGAATGCTATACGACCGCAAAGCTGACATCTGAACGCGGCGGCGTATATAACATCGGATATTGCATGACCCGTATGCCCGCGAATAAAAGCAAACCGTACGGCAAATGGCGCAAGGTCAGAAAAGGGGATACCTGTACCGAGGAACAAGCGGCCCTGTGGGCGGCCGTTTACAGTCAGAAAAATATTTTCCCGACTATCAGCGAGAAACTGACCGTCGAAGTGTCCTGCGGAATGATTTTGGCGCTGGCGGACTTGTCTTATAATGCCGGCGCATTGGGTGTCATGATTGCGCGTTTGAACGACGGCTGGACCGAAGAACGTGTCCTGAACAGGATGTTGGAATACCGATATGCGAAAATAAAAAACGAAAAAACAGGCAAAATGGTTCCCATAATTTTGGACGGTCTGATAGTCCGCCGCTGGTGGGATTATGCGGCCGGCCATAATAAATTGGATTACGAAAAACTGTTGGACTGCAATCTGACGGCCGTATCGCAAATAGGCAGCGGCAACCTTTATTCGGATAAAGCAAAATACAAACCAATCATAACCGATAAAAAAGTCGAACAGGTTTTAACCGCAAGCGTCCCGGGCAAACCAAGCGTCCGCGATATATTCAGCCGAAGCGAAACCGGCAGAAAATACATCGCGTCGATAGAAAATGCCGATGTCAGCATAGCAAAGACAGCCGAACCGGTTGAGGCAATAGAACAGGATTCGGAAAGCTATCTGGTCAATAATATCGCGTTCGAGGCGCAGACGGCTTTTGACAAAGGGCACTATAAAATCGCTGCGGACAAATTCAGGAAAATGATTGAACTGGTCCCGGACGCGTATGATTCTTACAATGATTTGATATTCACGTTATATAAACTTGGAAATTACGACGAAGGCTTGAAATACGCCAGAATACTGATAGACCTGGGCCACGCCAATGATGTCAGCGAGGATAAAATGTTCGGCTCGGCTTATTTTAACGCCGGTCTTTGCCGCGAAGCCAAGGGCGAATTGGAAAAGGCGAGGGCGAATTACGAGACCGCATCGCTTAGAATGCCGAACAATATATTCGTAAAAAATGCCTTGGACAGAATTGATAAAAAGATAAAAGAACAAAACGATAAGAAACGTAAAAGCGGCAACAGCGGCAAGAAAAAAAGCGCTGGGGCGACAACGTCGGCAAAGTCTAAATTCAATCGTGCGTCTTCTAAAATAAAGAACGTGGTCGCAGAGGTCAAACCTGAAAAGGGCAGCACGTTCGATGCGACGTATTTTTTCATAAACCCCTACGATAATGGCATGGCGTGATGAAAGTCGTAGCAAATTATAATGACAACCGCTGGCGGAAATACAAAATCGACTTCGCGCGCATCGCGCGCATGGCGGCCAGTTCTATGCGCAAAGATTCCGAGGTTTCGATTATTCTGACCAACGACGTCGAGGTTCGCGCCCTGAACAAGCGATACCGCGGGATTAACAAGGCGACAAATGTGCTGTCTTTTGAAACGGGCGACGACCAATTGTTGGGCGATATATTTATCTCGTTCGACACGGTTTCGCGTGAGGCCATGGGCGACGGCAAGACATTCCAAGACCACGCCGCACATATGGTCGTGCACGGCATGTTGCATTTGCTGGGGTATGACCATATGAATGATTCTGATGCGGACACGATGGAAAATCTGGAGATTAAAATATTAAGGAAACTGGGCGTGAGTAATCCGTATGAACAAATAAAAGGAACGAGGAACGGGAACAAGGAACCCGCCTTCGCCAAGGCTACGGCGGGCAGGCGGGAACGTGGAATGGGGCATAATACAAAGTTTCCAGTTCCTTGTTCCTGTTCCTTATTTCTGTTCCTTATTCCTATTTTATGCGGCGCAGTCGCTGCGCTGGGCTATGCGCCGTTTAATTTATGGTGGGCGACGTTACTCGGAATCGGCGGCATGTATTATCTGGTGGTAAAAGGAACAGGAACAAGGAACCCGCCTTCGCCGAGGCTACGGCGGGCAGGCAGGAACTCGGCACAGTGCAAAGTTTCCCATTCCTTGTTCCCGTTCCTGTTCCCCTACCTGTTCGGCGCGGCATATGCCGTCGGGATGTTCTGGTGGGTCGTCAATTCTATATTCGTCGTCCCGGAATTGGCCGCGCAATTCGCGATATTCGCTGCGCCGGCAATTCTGGGTATCGGGCTATTCGGCGGGCTGATATTCGAGATTCCATTCGTGGTAATTCGCTGTATGCGGCCAAATCATGCGTATAGGGCGATTTTGTTCGCGTTGTTATGGACAGTTATCCTATGGCTGCGCGAATGGCTGTTGACAGGATTTCCATGGAATCCGGTCGCGAATATTTCCATGCCGTTTCCAATCCTTTCCAATTCCATGTCGCTGTGGGGGGCGATGGGGCTGACGTTTGTCATCATCGGCCTGGTTGCGTCCATCGTAGAAATTATCCGCAACGTAAAATCCAAGGGCGCATACGTTCAGTTGATTATTTTTTCGGTATTAATGTCTGTCGGAATATTTTTCGGTTATAAAAATATCCAGTCATCTAAATTCGAAACTGATGAAAAAACACCAGTTATCCGAATAGTTCAGCCCGCGAGTTCTGCCGAAGACAAGGCCACCCATTCGCGCGAGCAGGCCATCGCCAACGCCGAGAAAAATATTCAGAATCTGATTCGTCTGGCAACTGAAAATCCGATTAAGCCGGACTTGTACGTTTTTCCGGAAACGGCGTATCCGTACATGGTTGTCGACGGCTATTTTCCTTTGGCGCAGGTATTGAAGACGCCGACGATTATGGGCGCGATGTCGTACGACGACGGCCGTTTTTACAATTCTTTGCTGATTGCAAATCCAGCCGGCCGGATTGAAAAGATATACAGCAAGTCGCATCTGGTGCCGTTCGGCGAATACCGCCCGCTGGGCGATATTATTCCAACGCCCGGCCAGCTGACGCCTGGCGCCGGTCCTGAGATTCTGCAAGTCGCCGCTGGGGACAAGGCCGCGATTGATTTTGCGCCGGCGATTTGTTACGAGATTATTTTTTCTGATTCATTGGTGCCGGGCGGCGCGCCGGTCGAACCGGACGTCATCGTCAACATTACGAACGATACATGGTTCGGCAAGACGCCGGGCAGCTATCAGCACTTGGACATGGTCCGCCGCTATGCGATTGAATCGGGACTGCCGGTCGTTCGTGCGAACTATTCGGGAATCAGCGCGTTCATCGATTCCGACGGCCGGGTTGCATCACGGTTGCCAATCGGCGTCGCGGGATATTTGGACGGTCGGATCGGCGGCGGCCATATGACGATTTATCGCCGGATAGGGCGCGATTTGTGGATGGTTATAATTTTGCTGTTTTCAGCAACCGCCGCAGGATGTATATCCTTATTTCAGAAGAGAGATTAGAACCATCGCCGCGAACAGCGTCGATGGAATCGATAACGGCCGCGACGGACATCCCGTCAGCGTCAGCCATTTTCCGTAACGTGTCCGCGAATTCATTTTCCAGCGAAATGCTGGTCTGGTGTCCCTGCAAAGATACCGATATTTTCTTCATTCACATTTTTCCCACAATCAAGCAATCGGTCAGCGCATGCCACGGGTCGCTGTATTTGCGCAGGGGGCGCAGCGTCGTATTGTCCATCATAAAGCATGTGCCGAACGCGTCGAACGCGAACCAGAACAAATCGTTGCGGCCAAAGACGGTCTTGCCGCGCATCTGCGGCAAAGCGGAAATATCATTGTTGACCTGCAGAATGCCCGGGACCGGGAATTTCTTGGTGACCCGGTTTTCCGTCGGTCCGAATACATAGGCGTCGCCCAGAACGATGCCGCCGGTCGTCTTGTACAAATCTATCATGAACATCGGCAGCACGGCCGCGCGCACGGCCTGCAGGCCGTTGCTGGCCAAGGTAATCGCAATATCCGACGCCGCCGGCGCGAAATGCGCCCCGTTTGATTTCATGGAAGATAAAAAGTTATTCATAGTCATATTAGTAACTAGTGTATAGTGTTTAGTGCTTAGTTAATAGTGCATAGTGATTTAATTATCAGGTTATAACACTATAAACTATACACTAATCACTATGCACTACTAACTTGTTTTATTCCATCCCTCGTTCGGCGGCGATTTGCGCCGCCATCTGCGATAATCGGTCCTCGGTCGCGTTGCCGCCGTCGCCCCCGCCGGCGGTGTGCGCCGGAACATATACCTTTTTCGCGGGACTTGGCAGCCAGATTGTCGGATTGCCGGCCTGTTCGATTATAAATCTGTCCATGTTGTGGCTGTGCGGAAACGTGCGGCACAGAAACATGTTCTCGGGTTCCAACCGGCCGCCCCAAAGCAGCGGCACGCGCAGGCGCAAGGATAAATTGTCGGGCATCCTGCGTCCCGTTATCAGACCCATGAATTCGTCCTGGGATAAATTCATAAAGGCCAAATCTTCCACAGAATCAGTCAGCGAGCGCATGAATTCCCGGCGCAGATTCTTGTACCGGACGAACCAGTCAGGGGCCACGGAGGACACCGCCGCAGCAAATTCCATTACCGGCAAATCATCCATGAAAAGGTCGGCAAGGCGTTTTTCCGCGGCTGCCTTTCTTATCTGCGCATTCATTCGTCAGCACCCAAAGTCGTTACGATTTGTTAAAATAATCCGCCACCGTGTCCACGTATTCGGAATAGGCGTCGAAATCCCCCTTTTCGCTGTCCGTCAATTCGCGATTGCGATGGGCGTCCATATAATCGCGCAGCGCGTCGACCGAATCGAACCGTTCGATGTTGTCCGCGTTCGCGGCGTCGCCCGTTTTCGGATTGATGACGAACGCACGGATGTCAATCCTGATGTCTTCCAGCGTTTCGGTGAATATTGTATTCAGTTTGTCGGCCGCGGCGGCCAACATTTCGGGCGCGACCCCGACAGCGCCCATCCACAGCGTTTCATCAGCGCCGACTGCGAACAGGGCCGGCCGCATCCCGCCGATGCGCGGCGGTTTCTTGACCGTGTATCCTGCGGACTTGAATATCTGTTCGATGTCCGCGAAATTGTCAGGCGTGTTTTCTGGCGCAAATACAGGTGCGGGCGCGGCCATCGGCGCAAAGCTTGGCGCGTCTGTGCCGCGCGGCGCGGCGCCATGACCGCCCGCCGCCGGCAATTTCAGTCGTGGCGGCCGCGCGTCCGACGCGCTATTCGTTGTCGCCGTGGTTGCGGACGGCTTGGTAGCCGGTTCGACGTTCTCCGCCGGGCCGGGTTTAAATTTGATTTTTCTGAACCTGGGGCGCGCAATCAGGTACAGGCCCGCCACCATCGCCGCGACAATCACAATCAGCGATATATAGAACGACGGCCGGACGGCGGTCCCGGACGCCTGCAGATGGCCCAGATAGCGCCAATGCGCGCCGGAAAACAGATTGAATCCGAACTTGGCGTCGAACCAAAAGCACGCGCCCAGAGTCGATGCCAGCAGCCACAACAGCCCCAGCAAAAAATGGTCGATTTGTTTTTTCATACCGTTTCAATTGTATCATATTTGTGGTACACTGAAAAGAATAAAACAAGATGGGCGAACATGGTGACGGCATCCGCTTCGGCGCTTTTTGACGAAATAAAAAACATTGCGGCGCTGGACTGTCCGGACGGCCGGGACTCGGCCGAATTGATTCATATTGCGGAAAAGGCGGCGGCGACCGGCATACCGCTGGTATCCGCCGGACCCGAATCGGTCGAGGCGCTGTGGACATGGCTGGAAAAAAAGCCCGCAAAGATACTGGCCAGATTTTTCCTGGCCAATTCCAAAAGCAAGAGCTTTGATTTGGAACGCGAAATATCCGCCTTGTCGCGGAACGTGAACGGCGTATTAAAAAAGGGCGCGTCCGGCGCGCAGGTCTTTGTTCCCCCAACTGCGCTGGATTCGTTTGTGAACGGACTGCTGCCGGTACGGGACGGCCTGTTTTTCAACAAGGATTTGGCGATATGCCTGGACATGACCAAAATCGACGCGACGGATTGGCCGGCGCTGCTGGGAAAGTTGAAAAAAATCCGGGCCGACGCCATGGGGCTGTACCTGCCGGCCGGCAAAAAGGGGCCGCCAGATTTCGTCGGCCGCGTTTACGGATTGCTGGAAAGCTTGGATGATTCGGAATTCGGCGGAGAATTGCACTTTTTACTGGGCGACGACTTTGAAAAGATAGAGCAGGTTTGGCGTCTGGCGAATAAAATGCGCCCCGACGCCGCGCGCACAATAAGGTTCTTCATAGGAATTTAATTTATATATTTAAAATTTGCTCAATTAATAGAATATACTTTATTTTTTGGCTCCTAAAACTCAATATCAGGGTGACGGCAAGCGATAAGAATGTTGAAAAGATACATTTTTGTCACTTGGGCGTTAGGATTTAAACCAAATATATGATATAATTCATTGAATTGGTATATATGAAAAGCAAATTAGCAGGTCATGAGTATATTTAAAAATATTTTTCTGGGTTCGCTGCTGTTGGTCGCGTGCGCTGGCGGCGCATTTGCCATAACTGGGGAGGGATTGGTCGAAAATTCGAACGATTCCAGTTCCATGGGGTACGGCGGATATAATAATATAACCATCATGTCCGACGCGTCGCTGATTGTCGACGCCACCAGCGGCGGATATATAAACGTTACGAACACTTTTTCAGTCGCGAAAAATTTTCTGCACAACGGCAAGGACATTTCAGTATTGACGGGCGACCCAACTTTTTATAAAAAAGGCGGTTTCGCGTTCACAGGCAGCGATTCCATCGTCACGGCGAAAAATCTGGTGGTCGGCGGTGACTTTATCAACGGCGACGGCGCGTCTGCTTTGAATTTGGCGCTGAATGTCGATGCAATCAATGTGACTGGAACATTTTATGCCAATCAGAACAGCACGATTGTCGTAACGCCGAATGATTGGTCGGCCAATCCGTCCTTGACGGCCGGCGATATTAATGTTGCCGGCAGCGTGTATATGGGCGATTCCGGCACGGGCACCGTTAAAATTGCGTCCGCTGCGGATGATAATGTTTATAAAATCTCCACGGCCGGAACTTTGGATGTCGACGGCAATATCCAGGCCCAGAAAGGCCGGCTGGTCATCAACGGAGATACGGTCAAAGTGGCAGGGAATGTAGAGGGCCAGGTGGTAATCGAAAAAGGCGTGGTCGAAGTAGCGGGGAATGTCTTGGGCAAGGTGGATTTCGACGTCGGCAATCTGAACATCGGAAATCTGACCGTCGATTCGAATGCGTCGCTGGATTGGAAAGACAGATTCACTGATCAAGGAACGGGCGATTTGCTGGCGGACGGAACATTAAATTCGACCGGCGATATATTAATCGGCGGCACGGTGAACGGCAAGCTGAATATCAAGGGCGACGCCGACATGTGGATTGGCGAAGATTTGCTGGGCTATCTGGGCGTAGATGTGGATAATTTGTACGTTTTAGGAAAAATCGAAGGCTCTGGAAACATCAAGGCCGACACAGTGAATGTCGGCGGCAACCTGGCGGGCGGCAGCGGCGGTCTGGTCGTCGACGCGGGAAAGGTTAACGTCGACGGCGATTTGTCGGGCAATTTGAACATTGACGCCGACGATATTCTGGTCAACCACGATGTATTGGGCGGAACGAAATTTAGGCCGAATCTGCCGGGCGGCGGCAATACCGGCGACGCCGAGACGCAATTCCACATAAATCCAAACGGCGGCGCGCCCGGCAGTATGTTCAAGCAGACGGATTTGACGATAGCCGGGACGTACAACTTTGACGACGATTCGTATCTGCAGCTGGTTCTGAATTCCAAAACGGCGAACAGCGACGGAACGGCCGGGTACAACCCGAATACTGACGATGCGCTGATAACGGTGGGCGTTTTCGATGCGCGCGGCGTCTCGTCGTCGCCGAATTTCCTGAATATGGATTTGCCGCCCAATATCGAGATACTGGTCGATAATCTGAAAGAAACGATTCCCAAAATCAGGCTGATAAACGTGACCAGCGGAACGATAGACATGGGCGGATTGGACTTCGCGGGCCTATGGTTCTATTGGGACAAAGATAACGACGGCGCCGCCGATTTTCGCCTGTTCCAGGAAGCAAGATTGGTCGCGGACGGCAACAATATCTATGCGATGGTCGCGATGATGAATTCTATCCAGCGTCTGACGCGCGACGCGGCGGGCGCCGTCAGCAACGATATTCAGGCCGCGGGCGCTGTCGACGATTTGATTCTGCAAAGGCTGCATGGCTATTCGGAATATACCACGGACGATTTAACCAATTATTACACGTCGGTGATGCGCCTGTTGTTTCCGGATTCGGACGTTTATTACGATTTGATGCTGAACGGCGGCGCTTATCGCGACGCTATGGATGTGATGGTTTCAGAAAATCCGGACTATGCGCTGGGATTTGTGCGCGGCATCGGACTGGACAGCGTTTCAACAATCAGAAACAAGCTGGAGCTGTCAGGCCGAACGGCCCGCAACGCTGTGTCCGACCAGCTGATGGAAGACTATTCCTGGAAGCGATATTATGACAAAAGCGTCGCGTGGGTCCGCGTGGGATTCGGGGATGCGCTTATGTCCTTTGACTTCGGCGCTGACACTAGAGTTAACAAAAAGTTCATCGCAGGATTCAACTTCGGATATAACTTGCTTGATTTCGGCGATTTGGACGGCCGGACGATAAATCTGGGGTTATATGGCGCGTACGACCTGAATGATTGGGCGCGCCTGCACGCGAATCTGAATCTGGCGCTCCATTCCGTCGACGCCAAGACGAACAGCATGATTGTCAGGGAAATGAAAACCCATCTGCGCACGGCGGACACGGTTTTGGATGTCGGCGTCCTGCATAAAATCTTAGACCAGTATGTCACGGGACGCGGATATGTGGCGTTCGGACTGCTGGGGGGATATGAATTCACGCAAAAGTACAAGGGCAGCGACTTTATGGATGTCGCCGTCGGCAATCGCGTGATTTTGGCGCCGGGATACGAAATCTCGATGGGCAAGGATATATGGCTATCGGTCGGCGGCTTTGTGCGTCCGTCGTTGAAATTTGGAATCGAATACGATTTGCTGGACGGCGGCAGTCGCAATGTGGACTTCAAATTTTCAGAGGTCAGCGCTTATCGCACCTGGCAGGCGTCCGATTCCGACAGTTTGTGGCTGCGTTACGGTGCGCAGATTGATTTCTCGTTCATCGTCGGAACGAATATTTCTGTCGGATACGAAGTGCTGAAAAACGGCGATTTCAAAGCTAATCAATTCAAACTGAACGGGGTGTACAGGTTCTAGTCAACAAATAACAAAAAACAGATAACAAATGATTTTGAAAAAATTATTTTCAATGAAGACGACGCGTGGGATGCTGGTGGCCGTATGTTTGCTGATGATTATCGCGCCGTGCGCGCATGCCGTTCGCGACGAGACTTTGGATTACTGGTGCCGTCCGCGCTGGGACAAATATATCGTCGATGTCAATGCGACGGACTGGGACAGGGACGCGGTGGCGTGCTATGACAAGGACGGCAACGAAATCAGCCCGGCGAAATTATACGGCGCGCCGAAGATGTACGGCGAATACGAGGGCGGCGCGTCGAAGTCAGTCTTGAAGCTGTATGGCCCGCAGTCTGCGCCCGCGCCCAAAAAGGCGAATGCCAAGAAAATTGCAAAACCAAAGCCGTTGAAATCAAAGTCGGTCAAATCGAAACCGGCGGCGCTCGCGCTAATAGCGAAAGCAGAATCCGTCGAAGTGCCATCGCCTGCGTCGATTGCACCAGATTGCGCACCGGCTGCAGCGGCGGCGGCAAGACCCGCGCCTGATGCCCAGGCGCAGAATATCGCAAAACTTGCGCGCGAAAAAATCGTTACAGAAGAATCGTATTGCACGCAGATTAATCCGGCCGTCAAGGGACCGTTGCCAAAGGGAATTGTCTTGATGAGGGGGCGGCCTGATTTAATGAATTGTGTAAAAAATTAGAAAATTAATTTCTGCGGGTGCCTGCTTGTTTTGAATTCCGGTCATGTACGTTGCGTACACTCCCTGCATTCAAAACCGCGCATTCGTCTCGCATAAATTAATTTTTAGTCTGCGGAATATTTCCCGCCGTCGCACATAAATTAATTTTTCAATAAGGTTGAACAACCAAAAAAGGCGATGAAAATCGGCGCGGACAGATAAAACGCGCTAGCGCGACAAAACTAAATATTTCGGGGCCGATGTTTCGGCCTTGTTTTTTTTCTGATAGCGCGTACGGATAATTTCCATTTTCGTTGTTTTGATTTTCAAGTCAGTGTTTTTGACCTGGGCCACAATCCAATCGTAGTATTCATGGTGGTCAGTGCCGATAATGATTTGACCGTCCGCATCCAGCCGCGACGCCAGCAGGTTCAGAAAATCGGCGTTCAACAGCCGGCGCTTTTCATGCCTTGCCTTGGGCCATGGGTCGGGATGCAGGATATAGATAGCAGATAGGAGATACGAGATACGAGATAAGAGTTTTCGCACATCATCAGGCCAGATACAGATATTTCTATATTCTGGTTTTACTATATCTCCTATCTCTGTTATCGAAGATAACAGAGACGCCACGCCGTTGATAAAGGGCTCGGCGCCGATAACGATAGCGTCCGGATTGCCGATTGCGACTTCGCGCAGATGTTCGCCGTTTCCAAAGCCTATTTCCAGGATTTTCTCCCCCCTCAGTGAGTGCGGCACAGGCAGCAGCACTGGCAACAGATTCTCAACCAGCCACTGCTGGCGCGCTGATAGTTTCTTTCCGTGAACCCGCCCGAATGTGCGGATGGGACCGTAATCGGCCCCCTGTTCATATTTTCTGATTCCTGATTGATTTTTCATATTTTTAATATAGAATTCTTTTTATCAGAAAACAAGGCTTATCGAACATGAGACAGGGATTATCACCCGATTTAATTGCGCGCGTATTGGGTGCCGCGCCGAGGTACACGATTGCGCAGCTAGAGGAAAAATTCCCGCCGCGCACCGCCGCGCACGCGCAAGACGGCGCCGACACCCCCCCGTCGGGTGGGAATTCCGGCGCGATGGTGACGCGCTTCGCGCCAAGCCCCACGGGATTCTTTCATACCGGAAATTTATATCCGACGATTATAGACAAAAAGCTGGCCCAGCAGTCCAGCGGCGTGTTCATTCTGCGTATCGAGGATACGGATACCAAACGCGAGGTTCCGGGCGCGGTTGACATTATCGTGAATTCACTGGCGAAATTCGGTCTGGGCGTGGACGAGGGCATGATTGGCGACAACAAGGAAATCGGCGCATACGGCCCGTATGTGCAATCAAAACGCAAAGACATTTATCAATCTGTCGCGGCGGAGCTGATGGCGGCAGGCAAGGCGTATCCGTGTTTTCTGACCGCCGAAGAAATGGATGAAATCCGCGCCAAACAATCCGCCGGCGGATGGCGAACCGGCATATACGGCGAATGGGCGCGCGACCGTGACCTGACCGTGGAAGAAATCGCGGCGCGTCTGGACAAGGGCGAAGTTCCATCAATTCGCTTGTATTCCGCCGGCGATTGCAACAGGAAGATTTATTGCAAGGAGGCGATTCGCGGCAGCATCGCTTTTCCCGAAAGCGACGAGGATATAGTCATTATAAAATCGAACGACGGATTGCCGACATATCATTTCGCGATGCTTTGCGACGACCATTTTATGCGCATTACGCATGTCGTGCGCGGAAACGAATATACGGCGAGTCTGCCTCTGCACGCGCAGCTGTTCAACGTGATGGGCTGGACGCCGCCGGTATTCATCCATAACGCGACGATTGATATTCTGGACGAAGAGACCGGAAACCGGCGCAAGTTGTCCAAGCGCAAGGACAGGGTGGCCAGCGTGGCGCTGCTGCTGGCCGACGGATGGCCGCCGGAATCGGTGTTGGAATATGTGTTTAATCTGGCTGTTTCCGGATATGAAGAAGCCAAAATGAAGAATCTCGCGCTGACCATTTGGGATTACCCGATAAATATTAAGAAATTGCCGGCATCCGGGGCATTGTTCGATATGAAGAAAATGGAATGGTGGGCCAAAGAATTTATCGCGACGCTGCCGGTCGACGAACTGCTGGCCCGGGTTGTCGCGTGGGCAAACGAATACTCGCCGGACTGGGCGGCTCGGCTGACCCACCCCTCGTCCGTCGCCGCAAGCGGCGCCGGGACACTCCCCCCGCAGGGGGGGGAGACAAGCCCCCTGGAATATCTGCGCAATATTCTGGCCATCGAGCGCGACAATCCCAAACGAATCAGAAAAGATTTTATCACCTGGTCGCAGACGCTGGAAGAGGTCGCATATTTCTGGGACGACATATTCGAAAAGGCAGAAGGCAAAAGGCAGAAGGCAGAAGGCATAGAAAACGACGTATATGCACTGTTTCTGAGGAATTTCGATATAAACGACGACAAGGATACTTGGTGGAACAAGATTGTCGCCATCGCGTCACAACTTGGAATTAAAAACGGTGAGGTCGCAATGGGTCTGCGCGTGGCCCTGACGGGCCGCACCAACACGCCGGACCTGTATTCCATTATCCAGGTCATGGGCGCGGCCCGCGTCAAAAAGAGAGTGGAGAATGTTCTGAACCAAAAGGAGCAGTCATGTATCAAATAGTCAGAGGACGCAAAATCCTGTTAAGAGCCGGTTATACGGATGAACAAATCGATTCTATGAAAACCAGTGAACGCTGGTCCGCGATTAGCAATATCATCAATGTCGGCGACAAATATGAGACCTTGGAAATAAAAGAAACGGGCAGGGATGTTCGGATTTCGCAATCAAACAAGTATAATGTCCAGTATGTTTTTCAGGAAGATTTTCATCCGTTCGGTTTTGCGAGAATGGACGAGAAAATATATGGAAAAGAAACGGTCCTGCATCTGTCCAGAATTCACATAAATCGCGACAAGGCCCAGGATACCCTGTACAGGATGACCGAGAACCTGGTCGCGCAGTGCAATGCCCCACGCGGGTATGTTATGACGAAAGTTTTGGCTTGCTGCATTGGCACCGGGAATATTATAAAAGACGGTTCGCAAATTCTTTTACTGGCAGGTCCAAGCTATCAGAACCCCGTAGATATACTGATAAATGCGGATGAAATAAACGCGGTTGTAAATTGCGGGGACATACGTGGAGAGAGGCATAACAAGCCGGAATTGGTTCGCAAAGCACTGGAGGATGCGTATTATGGAAGATAGAACATAATCGTGCGCGCGTCCCGCGTTAATAAAAGAGAGTAGAGAATGTTCTGAACCAAAAGGATGAAGTATGGAAGAAATCAATTATAAAGAAATAAAGAGAGATAGAAAAATGCACACAAGTGCCTCTCTGCTAGCCGTTGGTGTCTATGTGGTGTTAATAATGGCGCCGGTTGCCTGCGCATACAATATTATGAGCGATGGGCTAAGAGCGCGTGATAAAAAAAGCAGGGCAATAAATGCTAACAGGAAATCGTACGACGCTTTGCTGGAAAAGAAAAAGGCCGCGGAAAAAGAATTAAACGATTCGCTGTCTATATGGACACAAATGGTTAAATAAATGTCTGAAAGTATAATCGTGCGCGCGGCGCAGCAGCAAGATTTCCAGGCAGTGCAAGTCGTGCAGGCGCAGGGCGGGGACGCGCTGCAGACAAACGGCGATGTTATCGAAATCGCGGATATGGAAATCCAGGCGGCCAGCCCGAACGGCATTTTCGGCGTGGCGGAGGCTGATGGTAAAATAGTCGGATTTGTTTATGGTGAAAAACTGGTCGCGCGTTGGGCAATGGCGTCTTATTTTACGGTTGTGCCGGATTTTCGCGGAACGGACGCTTATCGCAGGTTGGGCGACTGGTTCATGAATCAGGCCAAGGCGCTGGGCGCGAAATATGTCCTGTTGTACGCCGACGCCGATAACAAAAGGCTGATACGTTTTTATGAACATTTTGGTTTCGTACAGGGCGGAAAGTATGCGGAGATGGTAAAAGAAGTATAGATGATGAATTGATTGGTTATTTATAAAACAAAAAAAGGAAAACGAAAATGGCGAAAATTGAAAGACAAAGAAAAAAACAGCTTAAAGACGCGAAGAAAGACAAGATTAAAATAGTTAAAAATGACGAGCGCGCAAACGGTTTGCTGAAGTTCCTGAAAAGGACAGGATTGTTCCGGTGGGAGCGCCCCAACACCCACAGCGAGGAAATACTGAACATCCTGACTCATGGAATCGGAATCGGCCTGGCGGTTGCGGCGCTGACGCTGCTGGTCGTGTTCGCGGGGCTGAAAGGCGACGCGTGGGCGGTCGTGTCGTGCGCGATATTCGGACTGACGATGTTCACGCTGTATTTCGGCTCAACCATGTGCCACGCGATGACGGGCCGCAAATCCGAAAGCTTTTTCGAAGTATGGGACAGCATCGCCATCTATGCCCTGATTGCCGGAACGTATACGCCGTTTCTGTTGGTCAATCTGCGCGGCGGATTGGGCTGGACGGTGTTCGGAATTCTGTGGGCGGTTACGATTGCCGGCAGCGTTATGAAAATCCGCAATCCGAAGTACCAGCCGCGCTGGATTGCGCTGCTGTATCTGATTATGGGCTGGACGATGGTGTTTATCCTGCCTTGGATGATTAAATACATCCCGGCGCGCGGCATGTGGTTTATTCTGGCGGGCGGACTGTCGTACTCGCTGGGCATTATCTTTTACCTGTGGCGGCGGATGAAATTCAGCCACGCCGTCTGGCATCTGTTGGTTATTGGCGGGACTGTCTGCTTTTTCTTCGCGGTATTGTTCGGAACAATCATTGATTTTTAACCCGAAATTGCGGTGCTTGTGAAAAAGGCCCCTAGTGTACAAGACGTGCACTAGGGGCCTTTTTCACAAGCAGTCAACCCAACTTGCAAAATTATTTGGCTTTAACAGATGCAGCGTTTGTACACTATGCTGCCCCGAACGCGCACAGTCGGCAAAGTTTATAAAACCGTTCGAATTTTTCCTGAATTTATGATGGATCCAAACATTTTCCTTGTATCAGAACTTTGCGCGTATTATGATACAAGCGTCGGCGGGTGTTCCGCCGGCGGGGTATCGAAACCTCCATAAGACGCGCGCATGGGCAGTACTGTGCGATGTTCTCCAATCATTTGGTTGGAGGGCTGGTGGAATAAGGCATTACGCTGAATACGCCGCACTATATCTTATGTAGTTTCGAACCTCCAACCACCTTTTTCGGGTGGTTTTTCATTCGCTGAAAAAAAAGGAGGTTGGAATGAGAAAATTAATGTTTCTTGTTGTTTCGTTTCTGGTTGTTTTGTCTCTGGCGCCGAGATTGTTCGCCGCCAGTTGCAGCGGCAGCTGCTGCGACAGCGGCAATGTATTGGGAGGTTCTAACATAATGGATTATTGCATTGGCTCCAGCGTTAGATTTATTGGGTGTTACGACACATATATAGTTTATACATGCGATGCGTGCATATCCGGCTACTATACCAGGTACAAAATCGATAGTGATTATCCTGGCGAAATATATGGATGCCATTATGACCCGCCAGCATGCGGCACATGCAACGAAACGGTCACCGACTGGGTAAATGTAGACTCGAGCCGCCAAAGGCGGACCGTCACCAAAACATGCGCCAGCGGATGCACTTGTACCAATTGCAGCGGCACTGTCACGGAATACCAATGCGGCGCCAATTATTACGGCACCGCGACCAACAACAGCACCAGTTGTACCAGTTGCCTGAACAACGGGAAGAAAGCAGTGGGCAACGGCGATATAACGGACTGCTATATTCCGGCCGGTCAGGAAATCAGCGACGACACGGGCAAATTTACATTTGATCAGGACTGCCATTATTCGAAATGACGCGAATATGTTGACTTTTTAGTGCCGGGGCGGTACAATTGACGGGCGATGAGATATATGTCAGCCATTTTCGCCACAACGACGACCCCGTTTGGGGTATAATTTCTATTGCGGAATTCCGCATCATCAGTATAATCAAATAAATTAATTTATGACTTCGGGTTGCCGATTTATGATTTGAATCAGAAATCCGAAGTTCGAAATCAGGAATATAAAAATGTCAGACAACAAATATCCAATTGAACAGATTCGCCACAGCTTGGCGCATGTCTTGGCGGCAGCGGTTCAAAAATTACATCCGGATGTGAAATTCGGGGGCGGGCCCGCCATCGAGAACGGCTTTTACTATGACTTTGACACGGAATACCGTTTTTCCGAATCGGATTTCGCGGCCATCGAAAAGGAAATGAAATCGCTGATTAAATCGGATGGCAGGTTCGTCCGCCGCGAGGTATCGTTGCCCGAAGCCAAAGAGATATTCAAAGACCAGCCATATAAAATGGAATGGCTGGGCGATATGGATGATGGAAAATGGATAAGGGATGATGTAGATTCCATATCATCCATCATCCATCATCCATCATCCATTATATCCGTTTACACATTCCGCGACTTCACGGACCTATGCCGCGGGCCGCATGTGGAATCTTCCGCCGCGCTGCCGCGCGATTCGTTCAAGATTCGCAGCGTTGCCGGCGCGTACTGGAAGGGCGATTCGAAAAACAAAATGCTGCAGCGCATCTATGTCGACGCGTTCGCGACCGCGGTTGAGTTGGCGGAATTTCTAAAGATGCAGGAAGAGGCCGCCCAGCGCGACAACCGAAAACTGGGGCGCGAGATGGACCTGTTCCATTTCGAGCCCGACTATGCCCCGGGCGCCGTGTTCTGGCACGACAAGGGGTTCAGGATTTATCGCCGCCTGATAGACTACGTCCGCATGCGCCAGGAACAGGCGGGGTACCTGGAAATTTCGACTCCGTCAGTAATGGACCGCAGTTTGTGGGAAAAATCCGGCCACTGGGCCAAATACGGCGAGCATAATTATTCCGGCAAGACCCAGGATGGCAAGACCTTTTGCGTAAAACCGATGTCCTGTCCGGGCGGCATGCTGGTGTTCGGCCACGGCCAGGTGTCGTACAAGGACCTGCCGATGTACGTGGCCGAATTCGGCAAGGTCAACAGGTACGAGGCGGCGGGCGGCCTGTCGGGCCTGATGCGCGTGCGCGAATTCACCCAGGACGACGCCCATATCTTCTGCACTGAAAATCAGCTGGAGGAAGAGGTCGTCAAAGTCCTGCGCTTTATCAAGGATATTTATGCCAAGTTCGGATTCGACAAAATTTCGATGAAACTGGCGACGCGCAAGGAATCTGAATTCCGCATCGGCGACGACGCGATTTGGGACAAGGCCGAGGGCGCGCTGAAATCCGCGCTGGATAAAAACGGAATCGAATATGAAATCGCAGAGGGCGACGCGGCGTTCTATGGCCCGAAGATTGATAACTATCTGAAAGATTCCATGGGCCGCGTATGGCAATGCGGAACGGTTCAACTGGATATGAATCTGCCCCAGCGCTTTGATTTGTCCTATATCGGCGAAGACGGCGAAAAGCACCGCCCGATTATGCTGCACCGCGCGATGCTGGGGTCAATCGAACGCTTTATGGGAATCCTGCTGGAATCGACGGGGGGCAATCTGCCACTGTGGCTGTCGCCGGAACCGGTCGTCGTCACGCCGATTTCCGAAAAGTATCGGGAATACGCCGCGGAAGTCGTTGATATGCTGAAACACGCGGGCGTCCATGCCGCCGGCGATATGCGCGATGAAAAGGTCAACTATAAAATCCGCGAACTGTCCCTGGCCAAGACGCCGGTTATCGCCGTTGTCGGCGAAAAGGAACGGGACGACAAGACCGTTACTCTGCGTCATTTGGGCAGCGAGAAACAGGAAACCGTTTCCCTGGACGCGTTTATAAATCAAATGGCGCAAGCCGTCCAAATGCCGGAGTAAATAAATCCCCTTCGCTGGCGAAGGGGTGGATGCGAGTGAAGCGAGCAGACGGGGTAGTGGTCCTTGTATATTGTCCATTATCCTGTTTTGCCATATCAGCAAAAAATCGTAATTCGTGTTGCGAGGTCGCATAGGATTACTGGGGCAAAAATTTAACAAAAGGTAAATGAAGATGAAAAAATTAATCGCGGTTATGGGATTATGTTCCCTGGTATTGGCGCTGGGCGCATGCTCGAGAACATGCGAGACCGAGCCGATTGTCGAGCAGAATCACAAACTGATTGTGCCGAAGAATTTCGGCAGCCAGCCGAAATAACCATTAGTAGTTAGTAACTAGTGGCTAGTTACTAACTACTAGCTACTAATGGTTTTTTGTGATACAATGGGCCCGAAGAACAAATGGGGGAAGCGATGAATAACAATGAATTGGACGACAGCTTGGATTTGTTGGACCTGGAAGACGACGCGGCTTTGGACACATTGCCCGAGGCCAGTCCCTTTGCGTCCGCGCCCCGGCCCAAGAAGCCTTGGCTGCTGATGGGGGTCGGGCTGTTGGTCGTTGTGTTGGCGACGTATATCATCGTCCGCACGGTGGGCTCTGATTCTGGGTCTTCGGTGGAAATTGATTTGGACGCGCCGGAAGTCGTGACGACGGACACGGGCGCGACGGATACTTTGGTTGTGCCTGACGCGCCGTCTGCGGCGCCATTGCCTGTTCCGGTCGCCGCGTCGCGCGCGCAGCCGATGGCACCGACGCCGGGCGTGCCTGTGCGCGAAGTGTCCGACCGCCGCGAAGTCACATTTAATCCGGACAAGCCGGCCGCCAAACCCGCACCCGCGGCGGTTGTCGCAAAACCAAAAGCACCCGCGCCAAAGCCGGCGCCGGCCGCCAAATCGGCATGGTATGCGCAATTCGGCTCGTACAGCGCGCGCGCGATGGCCGAATCCGCGCAGCGCAGGATTCAAAGCGGCCACGGCGGCCTGTTCGCCGGGAAACAGTTCGTTATTTTGGCGGCCACGCTGCCTAATGGCGCGACGACGTACAGATTGCGCGTCGGTTTTGCCTCGTCCGGCGAAGCAAACGGATTCTGCCAGAATGCGAAATCCGACGGCCTGGATTGTTATGTTGCGAAATAAAAACGTAATTCGTAAATCGTGATTCGTGAATCGCACGATACCGATTTTCGTTTTGCTTGTCTGCTAATCGAATAAGGAGTGTGTGAAATGAGAGCAGGTTTTTGGGAAATACTTTTAATCGTTATTCTGGTTCTGATTCTGTTCGGACATTCCAAGATTCCGGATTTGATGAAGAATCTGGCCAACGGCATCAATATCTTTAAAAAAGAATTGAAAGGCAAGGACGATGACGGCGCCAAGGCGAAGCCCGCGCCGAAACTGGCACTCGCCGCGAAAAAAGTGTCCGCACCGAAACTGGCTGTGAAAAAGGCTGCGCCGAAAAAATCGGCAAAGCTGGCGGCCAAGAAAAAATAAAAAACGCGGATAAAAATAGTTCGCATCAAAAAACAACCCGCAGGCACCACGGCTTGGCGGGTTATTTTTATTCTATGTAGCATTCTGCATCGTCCAAAAAGCATATAAAATCCAATATTGGTAGTTTTATAAAAATATTGAAAATTTTGATACCGCGTTATATAATCCCCTTTATAAGAAAGGAATCATAAAATGCCTAAAACAAAAGCGTTCATCGGTACGGATATGGAAGGCATATCAGGTACATGTGAATGGGACCATGTTGATGATGATTGCCTAGTTTATAGCCAATTCACACAAATTATGACTGATGAATTAAAAGCGATTTGTGCAACAATTGGTAATAATGCAGGTATTACAATCCGCGATGGACATGCGTCAGCAAAAAATGTTATCGCATCACAAATGCCAAATAATGTTAATATGATACAGTATTGGAATACCAATCCGCTTAATATGATGTTAGGATTGGACGATAGTTTTAGTTTTGCAATGCTGCACGGGTATCATTCGGCAGGCGGTTCTAATCTTTCGCCACTGGCACACACGTTCAGCAATGATAATTTTGTTAGTTTTAAATTAAACGACAAACTGGCCGGAGAAGGGACTTTTGCATTATATACCGCCGCATACTTTGATGTACCAATGATATACATTGTCGGGGATTCCGGATTTGTTGCGGAAATCAAAAAATTAAGCCCAAAAACAGTCGGAACTATAACAAAAGACTTTCCGAAACAAAAATTATTATCCCCTGAACAAGTTCTGAAAAATATCAAAAACGATTGTAAAAAAGCCGTTATAGGTTTTAATAAAAATCCCAATATGTGCAAAATCAAATTACCAAAATCATTTAAACTTGAGATAACGTATGTTGATTCTCGACAAGCCAAGTTGCATGCACAAAAAATTCCAAACATAGAACTTCTAAACTCTACAACAGTTGGCTATGAAACAAATGACTATTTGGATTTGCTGACCGTCATGCGTCTATTAAAGCTAAAGATTCATCGTCAAAATATATTTTTAAAGATTTATCGAAAATTGATAAAATAGTTCAATCACTACATTGACTCGTTCCGTGTATTTAGCGTTTGTCTAGAAATCCTATGTCGGCATGCTCTGCCGACCCCAAGCAAATATATAAACCAATAATGATAGTTTTATTTACTATTGAAAATTTATCTATTATATTTTACTTTATAAATGTAAAAAGGTCTTTATATGCAAATACGCAAAGCAAAAACATCAGATATTACAGCCGTTATGGAATTATTGAAAACAACGGATTTTATAGACCAAGAAACATCTTATAACAATCCGGAGTATTTTGAATATTCGGTTGATAGCGGAATTTTTTTTGTTGCAGAAAGCAATAATGAAGTTATCGGCATGATTCATGGCGAAATACTTATATCAAACGGCGCTGTTATTTGGTATTTCGTTGTCAAAGAAAATATGCGAAGTGGTGGTATCGGCAAGCAGTTGTTGGCAGCGTTTGAGCAAGACTCAAAAACCAAAGGCGCAAAATGGATGTTCGGGTCGGGCGATATAAATTGGAGAACGATGAATTTTTATAAAACTAACGGATATGAATTTGGCGATACTTATATTGAATTTACAAAGGAACTACATTAACTCGTTCTGCGTATATAATGAATATATAATTTTTTGCTACCCCGATACGACTCGTTGTGCCGATACTATAAAAAATCCGCTGGGCGGCGGATTTTTCTATCGGATTAATTATTTGCGTTTTTCGTATTCTTCGCGCTCTTCGACCGTCATCGTCGCGAATGGGCTGGCCAGCATTCTGGACAGGCCGATTTCGTCGCCCGAAACCACGCTGTATCCGTACGTGCCGTTTTCCATCCGTGCCAGCGCGGTGTCGATTTTTTTCAACAGGTTGTTACTGCGCTCGGAAAGCCTCAGGTTCATGGCGATTTCCTGTTCGAATGTTGAATTGTCCGGATCATCGCCGCCGCCGCCAGATTCGTTCTTTTCGGCCAGTTTGATAGAGTTCAAAACAGAATCGGAATCTTGCATCAATTCATCCCTCTGCGCGACCAACAGTCGGTAAAAGTACGCCAATTGCTCGGCAGACATATATTTCTCCGACTTTTTCGGAACGTATTTCGGGTCCAAATCCAAGGTCTTGTAATTCTTTCCTGCCATATCTTAATTTCCTTTGAGTTCCGCGACCCACGCCGCCAAAGTCTCGCCGTCCATGACGCCGGTGCGCGCTTCGACCAATTCGCCGTCCTTGAACGCCAGGACGCTGGGAATGCTGCGTATGCCGTACTGTGCGGGGGTGCGGCGATTGGCATCGTCGATTTCGAATTTCAAAAAGGTCGCGTCCGCGATTTTTGCGGCGGTCGCCTCGAAAATAGGGCCGAACATCTGGCACGGACCGCACCACGACGCCCAAAAGTCAACCAAAGTAATACCTTTGGCGATTTTGTCCGAAAAGTTCGCGTCAGCAACATGTTCCAAAGCCATTTCTTTCTCCTTGATTATGAATATTAGACAACCATATTACAATGGTGGTAAAAGTCAAGGAAAAATGCCGTGCGTTCCCCTAATTCGTCGTGTATTTATTCATATGGATTTTACCCATCGCGCGATAATATTTCGTTGGAAAATCGCGAAATATATGGGATAATCCAGCATCACGCAGCAAAGGCGGCACGAATGAGCGAAATCATATATCTGGACAGCGCGGCCAGCAGTCTGAAACCGAAATCCGTCATAGACGCCGAGGTTGATTTCCTGGCTAATCGATACGCCAACGCGGGGCGGGGAATCTGCGCACGCAGCGTCGCCGTCGACAAGATGGTGGATTCGGCCCGCGCGCGCGTCGCAAAATTCATAAATGCGTCCACGGACAATATCGTTTTCACATCCGGCGCGACGGACGGGCTGAATCGAATCGTTCGGATGATAAGCGAATCGAATCTGTTGAACGAAAATATGGTCGCGATGGTGTCAGACCTGGACCATCACTCGGCGCGCATGCCATGGCAGCGGGCCGCCCGCCGTGGCGACGTTCGATTCGCGGTGTGCCCGCTGGATTCGGAATTCAATTTGGACATCTGCAAAATGCCGCGCGCGGACGTGTTCGTTATCACCGCCATGTCCAACGTGCTGGGCCGGGCCCAAGACGTCAAAAAAATAATCTCCGCGGCGCGTGCGCTGAATCCCGATGTCGTGACAATCGTGGACGCGGCACAATATATCGCGCACCGGTCAATCGACGTTGCGGACTGGGATTGCGATTTCCTGTGTTTTTCAGCCCATAAAATCGGCGCCGACACCGGGCTGGGCGTGATGTACGTCAAAGAGCCCGAGAAATGGCGGCCCGACAAGTTCGGCGGCGGAATGGTTGCCAGGATACAGGCCGGCCCGTCTGCCACGGACGACATCGAATGGATTCTGGCGGATGGCCCCGCGCGGTTCGAGGCCGGAACGCTGCCGCTGACGCAAATCGCGGGATTGGCGCCGGCAATCGACTATTTGGAAAGTCACAGGCCGAATCATAGGCTGATAAAATATCTGCACGGCGAATTGTCGCGGATAAAGGGACTGACGATTCTGACGAAACCTGACGACGCGCTGCTGACGTTCGTAGTCGACGGCATGCATTGTCTGGATTTTGGCGCCCTGATGGGCGCGCGCGGCGTTTGTCTGCGCGTCGGAAATATGTGCGCGACCTGGATGTATAACGTGCTGGGGTATGCGGGCTCTATCCGCATATCGGTCGGTCCGTGGAATACGATGGACGAGATGGAGCGCGTTGCCGATATAATAAATAAGATAATAAAATGAATGATACAAATGCAATGGATTCCCGCCTGCGCGGGAATATTATCGAAGCGCTGAAAACCGTCTATGACCCGGAAATCCCCGTAAACATATGGGATTTGGGATTGGTTTATGGCGTCGATATTGCCAACGGCCGCATAGTCGTCACGATGACTTTTACCAGTCCGACATGTCCCATGATGGAGGAATTGCTGGCCATGGTCAAGTTGGCGGCGGAATCCGCCGCGGGCGTGGGCAACGTCGACGTAGAGTTGGTCTGGGACCCGCCCTGGGACATATCCAGGATGTCCGAAGCGGCCCGGCTTGAACTGGATTTGACAGAGCAGGGCTGGTAACGCGCTGCACGGGGGTAAAATGGAATACGACGAGATTAAAAAGATTCTGCTGGCGATACCTGACCCGGTCGAGAAACTGGAAACGGTCATGGATTTCAGCCGGCACTTGGCGCCGATACCCCAGTCCGCCGCATGCGCCGAGATTTCCGGATGCGCGTCCCGGGTCCGCATATGTCGCGCGGACAACCGTTTTTACGGTTGGGCGGATTCGGCGCTGGTTCGCGGCGTCGTCGCCATAATCATTTCCATGGTCGATGGAAAAACGCCCGCGCAAATCAAGGAAACTGACATCGGCGCCGAATTCGCGGCGCTGCGGCTGGACCTGGGGGCGGGTCGGATGAACGGCGTCAATTCTATGATTCGTTTTTTGCGGAATTTATGATAGACTGGAAGCAAAACGGCAAAGGGGGATTCAAACCATGGATGACGAAAGCGAACAGATGTTTCATTGGGGCTTGGGACTGGCGATGGCCGTGCTGATGCTGACCGCCGGCCTGCAGGTGTGCTATCGCGTCCAGGACAAGACCCGCGCCCGCATTCGTGCGGAAATCGTCAAGACACAACAGGAAACATCCGCCGCCGCCGCGAATTTCGCGTCGTTCGTCAGGCCTGAAATCCTGCGCAATCTGGTGACCAGCATTTATCCAAAGGCCGAGGTCGTCAGCTTTAAAAAATCCGTCGCAATCGACGAACTGCCGGTTATTGAATAATGTTCGAAGTCGGAAAAGATGTTTTAAAGAACGGTTTTAAAGTCTCGGGCGCGGACGGGACGGGGCGCCGACGCCTGCAGATAATCTATTCGTTGTTCGTTATCGCTTTCGTAGTATTCGTCATCCGGACGCTGTCGCTGGGGGTTCAGGGAACGGACCGCGCGCGCCGCGGCAACGGCGCGGGCGCGTGGACCGTATCGCGCGCTGATATTGTCGACCGCAACGGCGACATCTTGGCCAAAAACGTCATGTCAGGGCACATCGTTTTGCGCCCCGCCCAAGTTGGTGACAGGGACGCGGTCGCCGCGCTGATTCATGACACTCTGCCCGCCGAATATACTGTGGCGGACGCGCTGAGGCTGATGGATTCCGGCCGCCGCTTTATCTATGTCAAGAAACTGGCGTCGCCGCGCCAGCGCGAATCGATTATGACCGCGAAATTGCCGGGCCTGGATGTCGAGCAGGTCCAGACGCGCAAGTATCCTAAACGCCGGCTGTTCTCGCATATCGTGGGATTCGTCGGCAACGACGGTCGCGGACTGGAAGGGGCAGAGAGAATCTATGACAGCTATCTGGGCGAGAATAAAGACCCGCTGCGCTTGTCGCTGGATTCGCGCATTCAGTCCGTGTTCTACGAGCAGCTGTCCGTCGCCATGCAGAAATACCGGGCTGTGGCGGCGATGGGCATGCTGATGAATTCGCGCACCGGCGAAATGGTGGCGATTGTATCGCTGCCGGATTACGACCCGGAAAACCTGAATTCGGACCCGGCCGCCAGCCGCATGTTCATGCCGCTGCGCGGTGTTTTCGAAATGGGTTCCATTTTCAAGATATTCAATACGGCGATGGCATATGAATACGGCATCGACAAGGAATTCTATATTGAAAAGCCGTACAAAGTACTGGACAAGTTCGGCCGGACGGCGGCGACCATCAGCGATGTCCGCAGCTTTAAGCCACCGCGGCCGTATCTGTCCGTGGCGGAAATCATGCTGCATTCGTCAAATCCGGGCTCTGCGCAGATTGCGCTGGAATTGCCGGACGGCGCTCAGCGCGAATTCTTTGGGCGCGTTCATATGGACCAGGCGCTGCAATTGGAATTCGGCCGGACAGAAAAGCCTTTGATGCCGCAGAAATGGGGTCCGGTGGAAAAGGCGACGGTCGCGTTCGGACACGGAATTTCCGTGACGCCGATGCATACGCTGCTGGCGGTCAACGCGATGACGAACGGCGGCATATATATCTATCCTACATTGCAAAAGCGCGCGGTCGGCGCGGTCAGCGGCGGGCGCGTGATGTCTCCGGCAATATCCGAAATACTGCGCGGAATCATGTTCCGCGTGGCCGAAGAAACCAGCGCCAAGCAGGCCCGCATCGCCGGAATCAACATCGGCGGCAAAACGGCCACCGCGGAAAAGCGCGTGAATGGGATAATCGACCACAAAAAGAATCTGACCGCGTTCATCGGCGCATTTCCAATCGAAGCGCCGCAGTACACTATTCTAGTCGTTCTGGACGAGCCGCAGGGCACGGTCGAGACATGGAACCTGAGAACCGCCGCATGGAATGCCGTGCCGACCACGGGCAAGATTTTGGACAGTATCTTGCCGCTGCTGTTCGATTGAAATTAATTTTCCACCCGGAATTGCATTGCACGTAAAAAATGCCCCTCATGTACGCCTTGTACACTACGGGGCATTTTTTACGTGCAGTCAACCCAACTGATAAAATTAAAATAATCATTAGTCATTAGTTATTAGTGCTTAGTGATTAGTTGATAGTGCATAGTTAACTAGTTCACTAATAACTAAGCACTATGCACTATACACTAATGGTTATTGACTATGGACTAATGATTATTTCCTTGCTATAATCGGAGCGAGAATAAAAAAGAGATTGCGTTGAAAACGATAGTGGAAAAATCCATGCTAGGCAGGGCCTGGGTTGTGGATTCTGGGGCGGATTCCACTCCGTCCCTGACAGATGCTTCGGGCGATGATTTGGTCGGGCGGATATTGGCGCGCCGCGGTGTCACAACGCCGGGCGACATCGAAAAATTCCTGAACCCCAGCGTCAAGGAATACATGCCAGACCCCAGCCATCTGATGGATATGGACAATGCTGCGCGCATCATCGCCGACAATATCGTTCAAGAGAATAAGATCGCAATCTATGGCGATTATGACGTCGACGGAATAACTTCCACCGCGATTTTTGTGAAATACCTGCGGGAACTGGGCGCCGACGTCATATGGCATCTGCCTACGCGCGAGGGCGAGGGATACGGATTAAACTGCGAGGCCATCAATGCCATCGGCGCCGAGGGCGCGAAACTGATAATCACCGTGGATTGCGGAATCAGCGGCGTGAACGAGGTCGACTGCGCGAAGAAAAGGGGAATGCAGGTCGTCGTGACCGACCATCATTTGCCGGATTCGGTTTTGCCGTCCGCGGACGCGATTGTGAATCCAAAACGCGACGGGGACACATCGGATTTGTCTTATCTGGCGGGTGTGGGCGTCGCGTTTCTGGCGCTGGTCGCGGTCAGCCGCGAATTGCGCCGGCGCGGCGGATTCCCGGAAATAAATCTGATGAATTATCTGGACTTGGTGGCGCTGGGGACAATATGCGACACGATGCCGCTGGTCGGGTTGAACCGCGCGTTCGTCGCGACGGGGTTGAAAGTGCTGTCGCTGCGCCGGAATATGGGCCTGAGGGTTTTGATGGAAATCGCCGGCATCAAAAAAACATCCGTTTACGCCGCCGGATTCGCAATCGGCCCCAGGTTGAACGCCGCGGGGCGGCTGGATTCGGCCTCGCCGGCGCTGGAATTATTGCTGACGGACAATATACTGGTCGCGCACGATTTGGCGAACAAGCTGCATCGGATGAACCAGGAACGCATAGACATTCAGAACGTCATCATGCTGCAGGCGACCGAGATGGCGGAAAAATGCCGCCAATCGGGAAAGTGCAGCCTGTTCGTCTGCGGCGACAACTGGCACGGCGGGGTAATGGGAATCATAGCCGGCCGGTTAAAGGATAAATTCAATCTGCCGTGCTGCGTCGCGACGAAATCAGACGGCGTGATAAACGGGTCGGGCCGTTCCATCGCGGGCGTCGATTTGGGAAAAATAATTCACGACGCCTTGGCGGCCGGCATAGTATCCGAGGGCGGCGGCCACGCGGCGGCCGCGGGCTTTACATTGAACGCAGAAAACGAAGTGGCGTTTTGCGAATTTCTGGAACGCGCCGTCAATGACCAGTTGAACGGCGAAATACCGACCCGGGAAATTATGGTCGACGCCGAAATCGACGCGGGCGCGGCGGACATGAGGCTGGTTGAAAAACTGGCGTCGCTGGAACCGTTCGGCCAGGAAAATCCGGAACCGACGCTGGCGCTGCACGGCGCGACGCTGCGGTTCGCGTCGGTCATGGGCGGCGGGGCGCATCTGCGCGGAACGGTCGCGACCAGCCGCGGGACGCAACTGGCGTTTGTCGGGTTTAACCTGAGCGGTACGCCAATCGGCGATTTTTTGCTGGACGATGCCAACACAAACACTAAAATGACAATGTTGGGCAAGCTGAAAGAAAACGAATACAACGGCCGGGTGTCGGCGCAATTCGTTTTGGAAGACTTGTTCGTGTAACGACGGAAAGGTTTTTTATATGAGAAAAATATTCGCTTTGTGTTCGGTTGTTTTCGCCCTGTGCGCCGCCTGCGCGGCGCGCGGCGCGCCGGACAAGAATCTGGTGGCAGCGGCCGAAACTTATCTGAATTCGATTACCGGGCTGTCCGGAAATTTCAACCAGACGGCAAACGGCAAAAAAAATTCAGGAACGTTTTCCATGCTGCGCCCAGGCAAGGTCCGCCTGGATTACCGGGATATGCCGGTACAGCTGATTTCGGACGGCAAGGATTTGTATTTCTTTGACCGGTCTCTGGACCAAATCACGACCGTGCCGCTGACCAGCACGCCGGCCGGCATTCTGGTTCGTAAGAATATAAACCTGCACAATTCCGATATTGTGGTGACCGAATCCAAGCAGAACAAAGACACTTTTTCGCTGGCAATGCATATGAAAGACAACGAGGGCGCCGGCCATATGATTGTCGCGTTCGACAACGCGCCGGTAAAGCTGAATTCGTGGACAGTTATGGACGCGACCGGCAACAAGACCGACGTCGCGTTCGACGGGCTGAAAGCAAAGACGGATTTCGCAAAGAATTATTTCCAAATCCAGCGCCACAAGACCGTGTCGACCGCCGGGGGCGATTCGTATTATGATTAGGATAACGCGACAAGATTTGGAATTTATGTCCCGGGCGATAGGCTTGTCGGCGCGCAGCGCGAAAAAGCGCCGGCCTGACGGCGGTCCATTCGGCGCGGTCGTCGTCAGGGGTAGAAAAATTATCGGGCGGGGATTCAATCGTGTCTTGGCCGATAATGACCCAACGGCGCACGGCGAGGTAATGGCAATCAGGGACGCGTGCAGAAAAATAAAGAGTTTCGATTTATCGGGCTGCGTTCTTTATACCAGCTGCAAGCCATGCCCAATGTGTTTGGCGGCCTGCCAATGGGCGAACATTGCGCAAGTGTTTTACGCGGCCGAATCGCGCGATGCGGCCAAATTGGGATTCCGGGATTCGATAATGTACAAGGAATTCGAAAAGCCCAATGCCGGCGTTAAAATAAAATCCTGCGCGAAACAGGCAGCGGAAGCCATGCATGCATGGCATGAAAAGTTCGCAAAGGAAATATATTAAAATGTTCGGGATTAGCTGGGCGGAACTCTTGGTCGTATTGTTGGTGGCGGTGCTGGTTATCCCAGTGAAGCACTGGCCCGATGTCGCCCGTTTCGTGGCGCGTTGCGTGAAATTCGTCCGCGATTTGATTTGGAAAATTTCCGACGCGACCGAGAATATCAAAGAGCAAATCGATTTGGAAAAGCCTATCGATGACTTGATTAAACATACGACGGAAGATGTTCTGGCCAATTTTTCCGACGCGCTGCCAAAGAAAGCGAAGCCGGCCGTTAAAAAGAAAACGTCCAGTGCAAATCTGAAATCCAAAGCAAGGGGCGCGAAATGAGAACAACCGCGATTTCCCAAAAAAATAACGCGATGTCAAAAAACATGACGCTGATGCAGCATTTCACTGAACTGCGCCGGCGCGTTTTGTGGACGCTGCTTATATTCGCCGCGGCGTTCGGGCTGGGCTGGTTCGTGGCGCCGTACATCCAGGAATTTTTGACACAACCCCTGATGGCCGTCTGGCCGGATGGGGCGATGCTGTACACGGGGCTGGCCGACGGCTTGCTGATACAGTTTTCACTTTCGACGCTGGTTGCGATTATAATTGCGCTGCCGGCGGCGCTGTGGCACGTCTGGGCGTTCGTGTCGCCGGGGCTGCATAAAAACGAAAGGCGGCTGATTCTGCCGGTTTTGTTTCTGTCGCCGCTGTTGTTCCTGACGGGCGCGGCGTTCGCGTTTTATATCCTGTTCCCGGTGGCGTTCAAGTTTTTTGTGGCGATGAATCAATCGTCGCTGGTGCCGGCCGTGCTGCTGCCGGCAGCCCGTGATTACCTGTCGTTCGCAATCGGATTGCTGAAGGTCTTTGGCATCGCGTTTCAAATGCCGCTGGTGCTGGTGCTGCTGAACAGGGCGGGAATCCTGCCGCGGGCCGCGGCGGTTCGGGCGCGCCGCTATGCGATTGTGGCGATATTTATCGTCGCCGCCATTTTGACGCCGCCGGATGTCGTGTCGCAATGCCTGTTGGCGATTCCGATGTGGGGATTGTTCGAGTTAAGCATTCTGTTTATGAAAAAGCCGTGAACCGATATTTAGACACTAGTGACTGAAAAAAGTATGTTGTTTTTTGTTTGAAAACCTGCTAAAATGCGTAACGAATCCATTGGGAATGGGTTCGGGGTCTCAAAAGCCCATAGATAAACGGCGATGTAAAAATCGTTGTATCCCGCACAATAAAATCGCGGGCGAAAGCCCGATTTTTTTATTGAATCCTCGCCAGTTGGTCGGGGAAGCTGCCGGTATATAAAACAGCCTCGGCGCCATTTATGGCGACGGGCGAAAACTGGCGGGGTCATTTTTATCTATGATTTTTGAACTCCCCGACCGCCAATTCCCATGGCGGTCTTTTTATTATGAAAAAATGCCTGTGTATATTTTTATCGATTATATTTGTTGCGCCATCGCCGGCGGCAACATCGCGCGGTCGCGCAAATTACAATGTTGTCCAAAATCCGCGCGCAACGGCAACGAATATTCAATCCGCGCCTGTGTCGCAGGCGCCTGAATCGGAAACTATTGAACCGCAGAAAACAATCGCTGATATTGAAGATGCGGCTGTGTCCGCGGCATCTGAAGATAATTCGTCGCAGATTTTGGAATTAAACGCCGCTATTCGTGAACTGGAAGACGAAATGTTCAAAATGGATTCCGAATTGCGTCGTTGCGACCGCATGCGCCGCGACTGGCGCACGGCGACAATTATCGGCGGAATCGGCGTCGTTGGAACCGCCACCGGGGCGATTATTCAGGCAGCGCAAATATCCAAACAGAAAAAAGAAAATACAAAAACGGATGCGCCCCAGGAATGAGAATCGCAACGGCATTTTTATTTTATTCGTTTTTTATCGGCGCGTGTCCGGCGGCGCATGATGTTCAGGTCCAAATGCTGGCCGCGCGATTGGAATCTTTGCAGTCGGAACGCGACCACAAAGCCGCGGAACTGCGCGATTGCGAAAAAAATGTCAAGGGATTCAAGGTGGCAGGTATTGCGACCCTATCCGCAACTGGCATCGGAATCGGCATAAATGTTGCCTTGGCAAGCAAACTGGCGGCGACGAAATCCGGCGGTTCAAACGGTGCGCGCGGCGGTGCGGCGGCGGATATGCGTTCATCCGAACAGGTATCACAAGACAACGCGGATTTATTCGCGGAGCTTGGGATTTAACAAAACAACAACCAAACCAAAAGGAAAGAACATGAAAAACAAAATGATGATCGGCGCAATGGCGGCAATGCTGGCTGCAACATCCGCGAATGCGTATAACCAGGCGGATAAAGACCGCTGTCTGGCGAATCCTGACAAAGTTGTGTGGGTGGAATCCAAGGGCGCATGCGTACCAAAAAATCCGTGCGATGGGAAATATGATTATAAATATATAGCTTATTGTTCCGAAAAGTTCGGGTCTGTGGTTGTAGATAGTGTTGATACAGCGATAAATATGGTTAAATCGTTTCATGCAACTTCAATGAACGTACCCTGTAATAAAGCAGCCTATGTAATTGATTCTGCCGCCGATGTCTCTTGTTTTACAGGACCATATAATGAGTATTTCGTATATGCTTTTTCTGGAGTTATGTCGTCTGGTATTACAACCAATATACTAAATGAAGATATATCTTTTTGCAGAAAATATAACTGCGGGTATGACGTTTCTTACAAAAAAGTATTTCAATGCGATTGTACCAACAATGATGCCAATTATGACGGTATAAAAAAAGTAGAAAAAGTTGAATGCGGCGAGGGCTATTGTGAAGTAAAACGCTAAACTTTTGTTTAGTTGGCTGGACGTTATAACCGAAAACAAACCCGCAGGCGCAAAGACTTGCTGGTTTGTTTTGATTAGGTTCAGGGACAGCGTATAGTCAATAGTCGTTAGTCTATAGTTAGCAGTTCAAATTGTCGCCGTCGCGAAACGATGCGGACAAAACCGCATGCTGCGGCGTCAAACTGTCTTGCCGTATTAATATATGCCTTCGCCAGTTTTCCTGACATCATGCGATTTTCTCTCGCATCGTGCGTCTGAATTTAATGAGCCCTGACCCTAGTAAAACAGTTGATATAAGACAATGCACCAATCATTATCGATTATTGACCAACGACTATTGACAATTTTCTGGCATTTTATGAATCACGGTTTCCCCAAATCCAACAAACGTTTTATTTATACCTGGTTTTGTGATACAATTTATACTGTGAAAAAGGTATTTGGATTTTTGGGTCTGGCTGTCGTGCTGATTTTATCGGCGTGCGATTTGCAGCCCGGAATTGTCAGCCTGCCCGATTCCGTCGGGGACTTTATTTCGACCCGGTATCCGGCCCTGTTGGCCGACCCGGCGACCCAGCCTGAAATCTATAACTCGGCCGCCGCCGACTATGGCGTCTATGCGTCGCCCGACATGTACGGCGCGTCCGCGATGGACGATTATATCCTGTACGCCAGTGTCGACGACTATGCGCTGCCGCCGACCACCGCACCCGCGCAATCTCCTGTTTACGGCGGCACGCCGGTTGCGAACATTACGTCCGCGACACCGGACGATTATCTGATGATTCCTGTTTATGACGCCGCCGCGCACGCCCAACTGCAGCAGGTTGAAATTACCGTTCAGCAGGGCGACACGTTATATTCGCTGTCCAAAAGATATTCTCTGTCCGTCGACGATTTGGCCGGGATGAACAAATTGTCTGCGCCGTATAGTCTGGCGGTCGGCCAGAAATTAAAAGTCGCCAAGCCGAAAGAACTGGTCACGGCCGAGACCAAGGCCGAAATCAAAGGCGAACCAGTCAAAGCCCAACTGATTGACGTGACGGTCGGCGGTGGCGATACGCTGTATTCAATATCGCGTAAATTTTCGGTCCCGGTCAATGAACTGGCGGTGCTGAATAAATTGTCGGCTCCGTTTGTATTGTCAATCGGTCAGAATCTGAAAATCCCGGTCGTCGTTGTGGACAAACCGGCTGCAACGCCGGTACGCGCCGCCGTGCCGGTCCAATCTGTGACACCAGTCATCGCGTCACCTGCGGCACCGTCGACACCGGTCGCGCCAACATCCGTCGTCGTGCCAAAGCAAAAGATTTCATCCGACCCGGCCAAGACGCTGCCCGCGATTGCGAAACGCTCGTCGGCAAAGTTCAGCTGGCCTGTGCGCGGTGCTATACTGTCTTCATATGGCGCCAAGAACAACGGCCTGTTCAACGACGGCGTTAATATCAGTGTCAAGGCGGGAACCAAGGTCGGCGCCGCCGAAAACGGCGTGGTCGCCTATGCCGGCAACGAGGTCAAAGGTATGGGCAATCTGGTCATTGTCCAGCACAGCGACGGCTGGATGACCGTATATGCCCATATGGACAAAATGTCCGTCCGCCGCGGCGTCAAGGTAACGGTCGGCCAGCAAATCGGCACGGTCGGCCAGACAGGCAAGGTCGACAGTCCGCAGCTGCACTTTGAAATCCGCAAGGGAACCAAGGCTTATGACCCATCCAGCTATCTGAAGAAGTAATGTATATACGTCGTGTATATACAAGCAAAAAAGGAATGGTATCCGCCAGATTGCCAAAGAATTAAAAATCGTTGCGGCGCCGTCTGCTGTTTGTAAAACATGGCCGATAAAAAGCCTTGCAAAATATCAAAATGCATATATAATCTGCGGGTCTTACAAGACGAATACAATGACCCGGGTGCGTAGCTCAGTTGGTAGAGCAACTGACTCTTAATCAGTGGGTCTGGGGTTCGAATCCCCACGCGCCCACCAATTTGAAACCGTTGGATTTCCGGCGGTTTTTCATTTAATTTGATTCAGTTATATTCACGAAAATGTTTGCTGTCAGGCGTTTTTTGTCCCGTTTTTGCCCCCGGGTGGTGTGAAAATGGCGAATTTCTGCCGCATACAGCGTTTATTGTCGTGGGTTTGCCTTAGATTTGCTCTGTCCGCGTCTTAGAATAGCATAGAACAAACAAGGGAGTTCATAAATGATATGAATACCATTGTTGGGCTGTTTTCTTATGCTTGCCTTATTCCGCGTGCAGTTCAAAGGCCTAATTCTGAAAATTCACAAAATTTAGCCCCATTTCGAACATGATTTAAATAATGTATTTAATTTCTTTTTTTTGATATAATCACAACATATGCAAGCAAGGATTTGTACTATGACTAAGAAAAAAGATTTTGACACAGCGATTAAACAGATAAAAGAAAACACCAAAAGCAAAATCATAATTTCTAAAAAACTAGAAAAGGCTTGGGATGTTTCGCCATTGGTTCCAACAGCGCAGCAAATGAAGTCATTCTTGGAAGAAATTATGTCAGTAAAAAATAAATTACAACAGAATATCGGTTCCATTGACCTGTCAAAAAAATCAAAAAATGCAGTATGGGGATTAAACGGCGGCGAACTGGTAAAGGATAAGGTTCCAGGTATTGAAGAAGATATGAAAAACTTGGACAAGTTGGTTAATTCTTTGAATATTAAGTCGAATTCAAACGAGATTAGGTTCGTATTGGAAAAGATGACCTCGTTAGAACAAAGGGTCAGAGAACTGTTAATTGTGCAAAATCAATCTCGTTTTCATAATTTCTTTCACGCAAATTTTCCTATTTTTGTAAGATAGTTTGTGTCGAAATTTTGAATTTGTCTTGCTAATCCTTGAAAATCGTCCCATATTCTCCAACATAAGATACAGCCGTCGCTACTTGCGGTGGTTTTTCATTTGATTCATTTATATTCACGAAAAGGTTTGTTGCAAGGCGTTTTTTGTCCCGTTTTTGCCCCAGAAAAGTGTGAAAATCAGCATTTCAGAAGTATTTCAGGTCATTGTTAATGAATTTAAGCTGAAATTATATGCCCTTGAAAACAATCGTTCAACCGACAGGAATGTACCTTTATCGACATTCTTTTCACTTGCCGTCACCCCAGCCACCGCGGGGGTCCAATGTGTTTATCATACATGTATTGTTCACAGCTTGAATACAATGGATGCCGTCCTGCGACGTCATGACGAGTCTTGAGTTTTTGAGGCCAAAAAGGTACATTCCTGTCAGTTGAGCTATTATATTAAAGCCATTCCTGTCAGCTGAACTTATCGTATCGTATGATAAGTATTTCCCGAATAGTTGACATTTATCGCATTGCTGGCCGAACCATTGCCCAGGCTGGCGTAGCATACGGTTCCTGATGCGCTTTTTATATTTATGGATGGAATTGTGTTCTTGACAGCGTACAGAGGAATGATAAGACTTCCCGCGCGCAGGGTGGCGAATCCTGCGGCGCACATCTGCGCGCACCCACCGGCGTCCGTCTGCGAATACCCTGAATCGCAATCCCACGGGCAATTATTTCCGGTCACGCCTGCGCTGTTGCTATAACTGGAATTTGCCGGCTTGTTGGTGCAGTTGTTGCACGATGTCTGACCGGTCAGATTCTGATAGGTTCCCGCGGCGCACGCATCGCAGGAATAGTGCCCGCTGCCGCCGGTATCGTATATCACCGTTCCGTCGTAAAGCGCCTCGCTGCCCGATACGCCGTAATGACCCGCAGGGCACGGAACGCACGAGTTAAGAAAGTCGGGGCCTTCTGGAATATCGACGGTGTAATATCCGCTGGCGCATTCGCCCCAATATCTCTTCTGGCAATTGTCGAAATTACTGCCGCCCCACCAGCAAGTGCCGGATATGGAACTTTGTTCCGTCCAAAAGCCCGTTCCGGACCAATACCAGAAATTTCCCTTCGTATGGCAGTCGGTCGAATCATCAGAGCCAGAATCGGATGTGACTTTTGTGCTATTAGCCGCATGTCCCGGTATAAGGTCCTGACATGAATATCTGGCGGAACCATAAGAAATACCAGGACAGTAATAGCCTTGCTCGCACATGACACATTGCCCGTCAGACAGATAATATCCTTTGTCGCAGCTGACCGCGCAACCGGACGTCGCGCCCCAGGTATAGCACCCGCTGACCCCGTTCTTGGTCGCGTTGCATGTCTGGGTGCCGTTGATTGTTCCGTTTGCAACGCTGCCGCAGCTGGCTGTCTGCGAAGTGTTGTACGTGCAGTCGCTGGTGCATGTGGCGACAGCGGGGCACGCGGTTCCGCCTGCGCAGGTGTATCCGCTGCCGTAATCCGAGCATGGCCGGCACAGCCTGGCATCCGAATTTGGGGTGCATATTGTCTGACTTGGGCTGGGCGCCATGTAGTATCCGGCTTCGCAAGTCTGCGGCACGCAAGCCCCCCAATCGTCGCCATAGGAACAGTTGTTGAAGCCGTAGTAGCTGCTGCAGTCGCCGACCAGGGTGATGCGGGATTGCTTTCCGACGCCGTTGGCTATCGCGCAGTTCTGCGATGGCGCCAAATTATCACAACTGCATGTGTTGACGGCGCCTGGAACGCATCCTGCATTTTCTGGCCAGTCGCATATTTCCAGAGACCAATTCCAAAAAAGACCATCGGGGCAACTTATTCTTTGATTAACAAAAGCCCCGCAAATATAAAGCGACTGACAGTCGTTGAAATCGGGAGTATAAACGGGATTTTCATCCACAAAAAACTTCTCCGAGCAGGCAGGCACTCCATAGGCCATATTGGTCGCGCATTGCACGCAAAATATGATGATAAATATAAATTTTCTCAATTTTTAACCAGCTAATTTAAACGTCCCTTTGGATTAGGCAACGCTTCTGCTTTCAATAATCCCTGATTTCCGCTGCTTTCTCTCTCTACGTTTTGCCTAATCCAAAGGGACGTTTGAATCAGGCATGGCAATATGCTTATTTACGTTTTGAATTATCTCGTATATTCATCTTTCTGTCAATGAAAAAAATGGCGTCTTTAGATATTTATATTCGGATTGTATTTCTGCAGGAGTATGTTTTGCAATCCTGGCGCGGCGAAACCATCACGAGCGGTGGTTATAAAATAGAGCATGGCCATAAAAATCAATTAATTTTTCTTTGAAAAAATTTAGTTTTAGTTTACAATACATGTGAATCCAAAGGGATTTGGGTTCGGGGCCTTCAAAAAGCCCATATAAGAACGGCATTGTAAATGTCGAAATCCGCATGATAAGACACGGCGCGGATGCGCCTTTTGTTTTATCATGAATGCCCCGCAAAGGTCGGGGGGCCGCCGGTTATGCAACAGGGTTATCCCAAAGGCCAGCGGGGTCATTTTCTTATATGATTTTTTGAACTCCCCGACCGCCATTTTCTTGGCGGTTTTTTATATAAAAAAAGGAAATCATATGAAAAAAACAATCCGCATGTTATTCTTCCTGGCATGCGTCTTTTGCGCGCTGGACGCGCGCGCCGGATGCAAAGGCACCGAATGGACGTACAAGCGGAACAATCACGGCAACAACGGCAACGCCATAGGATGTGACTGCAGCGAGAAATCCAGCGGATACCGAATATACGAGCGCGGATACAACTCTAAAGCGTTTGTTGACGGCAACAAGACCAGATGCAACTTTCCAAATCGCAGCTATTGCCATGATACCAGCGGCGCCCGCGACACGTGGGAGAACTGTACCGGAAAAATCATATATTCCGGAACTCCGTCAAGCCATGATTCCAGCGGTCTGGGGCATCAGATTCCGGCGGACGTTCTTTTCGAAGTGTCGTCGCTGCCGCTGAACAGCACGGCACGGCCGCACCTAAATGACGGCGGCGACGAGAGCAACTGCAAACAGGACGGCAAAAATGGCGAGTGCGGATGGGTCGCATTTTGCAACAGCGGATTCGAATGGAATTCGACACACAAAAAGTGCGTTTGCCCCGCTGGCCGGGTCTCGTCTCCGGATGGCAAATCGTGCGTGACAATCGCCGAATGCGAATCGGATTCCAGCTATGAGGCAACGGACGGCGCCTGCATCACGTCGAAATGGTGCAGCCCGGAATGGAGGACCAGCTTCGACAACGCGCAACACGCGACGAAACTCGTCAACAACTGCGACGAATTCCGATGCATAGACGGATACGGATTCAAATCGGCGTCGGACAAGTCCTGTGTGCCGGCCGAGGGCGACAAGTTCGGCGGCCAATACCCTGATTCGACAACCGGGATTATGAAAAATTGCATGAAAACGCAAAAAGTGAGAATAACCAAAAGCGGCGATACTTCGGAATATTCGTGCGCAGAGGCCGATTATAAGGCGTCCGACGACGAAATGAAGAAATGCTTTCGCTGCGAGGAAACCGAAGATTTCAAAAATTGCATAAAATTCCAAGGCAAAGACGGGATAAACGGAGTTTTGCTGAAATGTGCGAAATGTATGGAGTTAGACGCGATGCCGTGCTGGGAATAAAATAAGGCTCAACTGACAGGAATGCACCTTTTTTGCCCCAAAACTTCAAGATTCGTCATACCGGCGCCAGCTGGTATCCATTGTATTCAAGCTGTGAACAATACCCGTATGATAAACACATTGGACCCCGTCCTGCGACGGGGTGACGCCAAGTGAGAAGAATATCGAAAAAGGTACATTCCTATCGGTTGAGCGAAAATAAATATAAGTCGATTTCGAACTTTTTTAATGCGAATTTGGATTTAGTATTATAGAATATATGAATCAAAGAGAATCCGTAATGACACGAATAATAGCAGGTTTTGGCGGTGTTGGCAAAACGACACTTGCGAAAAAATATAAAAATGTTTTGGATTTAGAGTCTACTCCATATAAATATCTTATTGATAATTATAAAAGATTGGATTCCGAGGCCATAAAAGGCGAAGGAATCACTGACAAAAAGCTACATCCTGATTTTCCAAATAATTATATTTCTGCAATAAAAAACAATATGGATAAATACGATTATATCTTGGTGTGGTGTCACCCGGAAGAGATATTGCCTCACTTTGATAGAAATGGTATTGACTATGAGCTTTTTATTCCGACCAGAGATGCGTTGGATGAATATCGGCAACGATTTATCAACCGTGGCAACACGGAAGAATATGTAAATCGTGTCAGCAGTAAAGAAGGTTATGACGTGCGCTTGCCACAATTTCAAGCCACTGGAAAACCAATCGTATTTTTAAAAAGTGGCGAGACATTGGAAAGTTATTTCAAGAACAATAGTGATTATCCGCCGCTGTTGGCTGCTTGATATTATTTATAAAGATTCGAATGTTTTGTATGTAAAGCGCGACAGACGGGGGAATTCCCGTGCGCCTGCACAAGCCGACAGCAATCAAATCCAGTTCGTGACGCATGATGTTCAAATATTGATTTCTGCCGATACCGCGGTATAATAACTGTGTAAAAACGCGAGGAACATGAAATGGCATTCGATAAATTTCTTCAAGAAGACAAAGCGGCGCTGTACATAGAAGGTCGATCCGAGGCTTGGGCGCATCCGTTCGACGATTGGAGGGAATCGTTAAAAATCGCCTTCGCCATTTTGATTTACTGCGCCGAGAACGGATTAAAAATCTCATACGCTGGATTGGGAAGAATATCCAATATGCCGGAACAATATACCACGACGGGCCGTCAGGCCCTGGGCATTGTCGCCGGATATATGTTGGAATGCATAGGCAGATATTGTCAAACTTTGCCGAGCAAGCCCAGGCTGACTTCGTTATGTGTTTCGTATGTTTCTGGATTTCCGGGCGGCAGGTACTACGAGTTTTTCGACCCGGAAAACGCGAATAAGTCGCTTGAGCGGCAAAAGCAAATTCTACTTGAACTGTTCAGGGTTTTGCAAGAATACGACTGGGGCGATGTAAAGCACGACTTGGGTGTAAATATTGACGGTATGGCGGAAAAGATTAATGCTGAGACGTTTGCCCAGGACAATTTTTATATTCCCAAAAATCAGCGGGACTTAGACGAAAAAGTCGCACAATTAAAGGAAGAGGCAAAGTACGATCCGGATAAAATAGAGGAAATCGACGCGGATGCGAAAGAGGAAAGCAGAAAGTTGTCGGGGGACGACAGACGATTCGAACAAGATACGGATTTAAAAAAATTCGAGGCGTATTTTGTGGCCGGATTCATATCAGTTTGGTCTGTCGCCGTATTGGTGATTTTATGCTCGGATTACTGGTCTGGCGGCGAGAATATCCCGACGTCGGTATACATCACGCTTTTCGCGACGACTTTGGTGGAAGTTTTCGGGTTGCAATGGCTGGTGCTGAAGCACCTGTTTCCGAACGGTCAAAAGTCTAAAAAATAGCACGACCGTTTCAGTGCGGCGCTGGTGAAACAAGGGCTTGGAAAATGAAATTAAAAATAAAGTTCGCATCAGATTATGTCCGACAGATTTATCAGAAATCCGAAAAACGCGGAATAGAATGGTCGCGCGGGGATTCCGGAATAGACCTGCGCTCGGTCGAAGATGATTTAATATTACAGCCCGGTGAAACAAAGATTATTGATTCCGGCGTTGCGTGCGAAATATCCGATTGCGACGGCGATTGTTATGAAATCCAATTGCGGCCGCGCTCTGGTTTAACCAAGGCCGGCATATTGGGGCATTTTGGAACAATCGATTTCGCCTATCGCGGATTCATCGGAATGAGCGTCACGAATATTTCCGGCGCACCGTTTGAAATCAAAAAGGGTGAAAGAATTAAACAAATGATAGTCGCCCCTATACTGAAACCGGTGATTGAATTCTGCGATGATTTATCCAATACCGAACGCGGCGCCGGCGGATTCGGTTCGACAGGGCGGGCGTGACGGCGCAAGGTCCCATGTCGATAAATAAAAAATATGGAAATATAATATACTGATAAAACCAATATGGTTTTTTCTGCAATCAGAATCGCTGTATATGCATGATTTCATGCATATACAGCCGTTTTTCAAAATACCAGCGGCGCGTCTTTCAGGTCTTCGGGACGGATGGATATTTCGGTCGCGCCGGACCATTGATGTTGTTCCAATTTCACTTTTTTGTCGCGCGTGAACGCGACGCCCTCGGCACGCAGGGACTTGTACTGCTCGTTCGTCCAGCCGGACGAATCGGGGCACAAACTGCCGTCCTTGAACACGACGCGATGCCACGGCAGATGCCACATTTTCTGATTATTGGATGCGAATCCGACGAATCGCGCCATGCGCGGCCGGCCAATCATGCGCGCGATTTGGCCATAGGTCGCGACCTTTCCTGACGGGATTTTTTCCACGATGTCATAAACTTGCTCGTTAAATGTTTTCATAATTTTCATTCTATAGCATAAAACATTTTATTCAACGATAATCTTTCCAAGCGTCGCATCCCAGAATCGAGACAGGGCAGTCGTCCAAATAATCGCGGATTCAAAAGCGCGTGAAACAAACTATCAATCATCTGTATATGCATGATTTAGTGCATATACAGACGATTTAACTATTCCTGTTATGACCGTTGCAGTAACAAATTCCGTGCGCCGTCAGAATATTTTTCAGGGTTTCTTTGGACCGTCCGACTGTGCGCGAAAGCTCGCTTATATTATCGTACAGCGCCGCTTTTTCGATAATGACCTGTTCTTCCTGCTCAGATATGGTTTTCCGTTTGCCTCCTGTCCGAGTTTTGAAAATATTGAGGGTTTTGTTCCAGCAGTACAGAGTTCGGTAATTCAGACCGTGTTTTTTCGACACGACCATGACCCCTTTGCAATTTCCATGAAAGATATTGTAATCGCGAACTTCCCGCAGAATGACGGCGCGCTGCGCGGACGGAATCGCCTTGGGATTCTTTTTCGCTTTGAATATATGCAGCGGCTCGTTCCATTCGGAAATGGTTACGTTATTGATGTTGAAGCGGCGGCTGGCTGCCATAATGCCGTTGCGGGCGGCATATGACAGAATCGCTATTTTTTCGGAATGCGTGTAAGTTTTGCGTTTTTTGACATCCAGTATTTTCAAAATGCCGTTGTGGTATTTTAATTTATTCAGATTAAATTCTGGATTTTCCCGCGCAATATCGGAAAGGCTTTTATTGTTTTCTTTCGCCCGGATTAAAAGTTGTTCGATTTTTTTCGCGTTTTTGCCGTCTTGTTCCAGTTTCTGCAAATAATCCGGGTCGGATTTGAAACGTTTGTTCCAATACTTTACGGATTTATAACTGTATTCGGTATAGTGGCTGGCGACGTAGGTCAGCGGCTGTCCCGCCGCTTTTGCCTGGGCCAGCAGGTCTTTTAATTTAACAAGCTGTTCGTATGTCAAAGTATTATCGGTCATAATTGTATCCTATTGATTTATACACCGTATTATAATTGACTTTAATGATATTTGTCAAATAAAAAATAACTATAAAATATTAACATCGGGGCTTGTCAAATTCGCGCGCGCGGCGGCGGAATTCAACAATCCCGGAATTCGGCCGGCGAATTGCCGCCATAGTTTTTTACAGATACGCCGGTATGCGATAAAAATCGCCGTATGCGGCGAATTCGGCTTTATTCCTAGGAAATCAAACCGGGCGGCGAATCGTCGAAAGTGCGATACAATGGCTGACGCTGCAAAAGCAAAAAAAGGAGACATAAATGAAAAACTTGATAAGAAATTTTTTAACGTTTGCATCCGTTTTAAGCGTTGCGGGGATGCTGGCGGCCTGTTCGTCCGATTCCAAGACGACACAAGCCGATTCGAACGATGGCGTGGAATACTATCAGACTCGGGAAAAATCTGACGTGAGAAGAGTAAGCGCGAAAATGTACACGCGCGGCGCCGCCGGCGAATCGCGAATGGGAGAGATTAGATTCCACGAAACGGAATCCGGCTTGAAGATGGATGTCGATTTGAAAGACATGCGTCCGGGCGTCGATTATTCGATAAATGTCTATCGGTTCGACTGTCCGAAGATGAAAGAAATGAAAAAAATGAAAGACAAGAAAAACGGGGATAAAACCTGCGCCAAGGAAAAGATGTCCGTTAATTTGCCAACGCTGCGCGCGGACGCATCGGGCGCGGTAAAGGAAACGTTCATGATTCACGGATTTTCTGCAAAGCAGCTGAAGAACGCGAAGATAGTATTGTCGCGCGACGGCAATGATAAAGCGGCGTGGGGCAGGGCGGAAAAGACCTTATTCTAGGGTTCGAGACCGATTGAATTCAATCGCGCTCGGCGGATGATTTCATCCGCCGGGCCCCCGCGGGAACAAAGTTTTCGCGCGGTGGGATTTTTCCTGAAACCGGCGTTGTCCGCATTGCCGTACGGGCAAGGCCGATGATGCCGCGGCGGGCGGCACCAACACCCGCCGCCGCGCCGCCGGTTTTTACACAGAAAGAACCCCTGGGGATGCCCGGGGGTTCGCGTTTTGCAATCCAGCCGAATCAGCGATTGTATTTTTCTTTGGTTTTAAAGTTTTTTATCTGTTCGGAATAAACGGCGTGAAATCGTTTGGCGCCATCTTTGATTATTTTGCGTTCGTCCCGCGACAGGACGCGAATCAGACCCTCGCGTTTAATGTCTTGAATAGAGCACATATCGACAGCGTATTTTTCATCGGCGGACAACGCGCCGCCGGGCCCCTTGGCGCCAAGCAAATCTTTGGCCGCGTGTTCGGCGCGTTTGCGAATTGTGTCGATATTTCTGATGACCGATTCCACCAGCGCCCTGGTTTCCCGCAGTATCCGGTCATCGCCCAGGTCGATGGCAATCCCTTTGGTTTTTTTGATTCTGGCGCTGTTTAGTTCCGATTTTATAGCCGCCTTTAAGAAGTCTATCACGATATTCAAGTCATTTTTAACAAACAGTTTGCCATTCGCTTTTCTGAATAAATTCATGGTTTTTCTCCTTGTTCCAAATAATATGTAGGTCGTTTGGGATTTTTTTCAAGCGTCCGGAAATCTTAAATTTTTCATCTTGACGAAGAAATAATAAATAACCGCTTGTATTGACATGAATTCGCTTCAAGAAATGATTCCTATTTGTTAATCTCAATCACGGAGATGAGAAACCTAATCACATATTTTTTAATGGGATATATTTCGACCATGACTTTTGCAGCGGCCGGGCCGCTGCCCATCGATTCGGTCGTCAGCGGTCCTGTTTGGAATGTTTATCAAGATGTTTTCATTTCCGAGCGCGCGATTGTGGATGTGGGCCGGATTGATATTGCCGAACCCGTCTATATCGAAAACGAGGGCAGTATTTCCGGCAACATGTTTCTTTGTGACATATGTTCCGTCAAAATTCGCAACGCCGGCGAGATAAACGGGAGAATATATGTGCCCGACGGGGCCGGGCTGGTTCAGGTCATCAATACCCAAGACGATATAACGAAGTTAAAGGTGCAGGCTTTGGATTTTTCCATTTTTGTCAGCAGCGCCACGCCCCTGAATTTGTCCGACATTATGAAAATATCTGGCAATGCGGAAAAAATCGTGTTGGGCGATTCGTTCATAATTCTGGGGTCTGCCGTAAACATTCAGCCGCTGGGGCGGACGCCGCCCGAAATCGAATTGGCCGGAACCGTAGTAATGGAAATTGATGACATCGCAACACTGGACGGTGAACGTATATTGTCGAACGTATCCGGCGACGGCATAGTCATGGTCGCGTCCAAAAACATTGACCCTTTGCATGTCGTGCGAACTAGCGTGGACAACGGCGGCCTTTATGCGTCCATAGTGCGCGAAACGGATTATCGGAAATTTCTGGGCGACGGGTTGGGCGGATTCCTGAACAAATTGAGAATATCCGACCCGGACAATCCGACGCTGCGGGCGATGGATGGCGCCGCCAGCATGTCCGAACTGAACGATGTGATGGGCAAATCTGTTTCGCTGAATCCGATAAAGCTGATGGCGCCAGTCGCGGCATTCGAGAATTTCGAAATGAATTCTGCCAAGGAAATGTCCGATTCGAAAAATATCAATTTCGAAGCGACACATATTTTTTCCGGCGCGTACGGGCTGTATGCGGTAAAGACGTCTTGGTCGGCCCGTGCCGGCGATGCGGCGGCCAGCGCATCCGCGTACCTTGGCGCGTTTGAAAACAACGGCGATTTGAACGAATTTTCAGGAATGATGTACGGTGCGAACCTTTACGGTCGTTATTCCGGCAAAAGCCTGTGGATGGACGCCAGTCTGGGGTTCACGGTTTCTGATTTCAAGACAGGCATGATTTTCGATGGAAAAAATGTCCGCCGCGACCCAACTGGAATTTCCATATACGAAGCCGGCGACGCCGGAATGAAATTCGAAATCGACGACGATTTCCGCGTGTCGCCGTTCATCGGAATCGGCGGCCGACACGCGCGCGTCCTTCATCAATCCGAAAACGATATTTTTGTCCGCGGCGGCGCAGTCGCGGAATTCAGCGCCGAGGCCGCCGGCATCAGAAATGATTATCGGATTTCCGTAACCGCGTACGACGCCGGCGCCTATGCTGCGGACATTGGGATGAAATTCTTTTCTATATCCGATATGGCCGGCGGCGGGATTTCCTATGGAATAATCAATGACCGCAACGGCATAAGCCACAAAATATCCGCCACCGCGCGTTTTGATTTTTAGGCGACGATTTCCCCGCGCAGGCACGACTTGTTCGCGCCCGTGATTTTAACGTCGACCATTGCGCCGATTTCAAAGTCCGGCCTGGACACGATACATTGCTGCATATGCGGCGTGCGGCATAATAAATTATCGCCGCTTTTGTCTGGGCCTTCCAACAAACAGGCGACGGTCTTGCCGACAAACGATTCGTTAAATTCGCGCTGGACCTCGTTCAAATAATCATCCAGGATTTTAAGGCGCTGTTTCTTGATATTTTCAGGAATCTGATTTTTCATTCCGATGGCGGCCGTATGCGGTCGCGGCGAATATTTGAATGAATACGAATTTATGTATCCTACGCGCCGGGCGATTTCCATAGTCTGGGCGAAGTCCGCGTCTGTTTCCCCAGGAAAGCCCACGATAAAGTCGCTGGATATTCGGATGTCCGGACGCGCTGCGCGCAGCCGGTCGACAATATCCATATACAGTTCGATGGAATAGGGCCGGTTCATCGCCGCCAATATATCCGGCGAGCCGCTTTGGACCGGCATGTTCAAGAACGGCAGCAGTTTCGGCTCGGTCTTGAATAATTCGATTAAATCGAACGTCATCTCGGTCGGATAGCTGGATGTAAAGCGTATGCGTTTGACGGCGTCCAGTTTGGCCGCTGCGCGTATCAAATCGGCCAGATTGTACCGTTTGCCGCTGTCGTCCATATATCTGTATCCGTTGACGTTCTGGCCCAGAAAACAAATCTCGACCGCGCCGGTTTTCGCGGCGTGGGCCGCGTCACGGATAACGTCGCCGAACGGGCGCGATATTTCGCGGCCGCGGGTATAAGGCACAATGCAATAAGTGCAGTTGTGATTGCAGCCCTCTTGTATCGGGATATACGCGATTGTGGGCGAGGTTTCCATCCGCGGCAATTCATCGAATTTTTCCAATCCGCCCAGGTCGATGTTCAGCAATTTGCTTTCTGGGTTTTCCAAAATGTCCGGCAATTTGTGATAGCTCTGCGGTCCCAGGACGAAGTTGAGTTCTGGGATGCGCAGGAAAGCATCGGCGCCGGACTCGCGCGCGACGCAGCCGACAATGCCGAACAGGGCGCCGGGCTTTTTCGCGCGGCGGATGCGGCCCAATGCGCTGAAGACTTTGTTGGTGGCCTTTTCGCGAACGCTGCATGTGTTCAGGATAATCAAATCGGCGTCCGTTAATTCTTCGGTCGGCGTCCAGCACATGCCCGTCAGCATGGACGCGATTCGTTGTCCGTCATATACATTCATCTGGCAGCCAAAGGTCTGGATATGGAACTTCAAGTTATCCTCCTGTGGAGGAGTACCGGCGCATCCGGGTAGGTGGTTAGAGAATTAATAAATAATAAAGAATAGAGAATAAAGAATAAATAATCAGAGCTTAATCTAAAAGTCTCGAACCACCCCGTCATGCTTCGCATGCCACCCCTCCGCCGGATGTGAACAGTTCTCCTCCTGTGTAGGGGTACGTTGCCGCATAGCAAGAATTTGCCGCAGGTCAGCTTATCTGCCATTATCTTTTCTTCCGGTAAATCTGTTTTGTTTTTGCGCACGAATTTGCCGTTGGCCGGTTATGGGCGGATATTTTTCTGAAACTTTGTTCTGTGGCAATTCCTGTCCTGTGGGCTGCGTGAAGTCGAATCGGCATATTCCTGTTATTTCATAAGTCGCGTCTTTGATGACTTTTACTGCTTTCATATTTTTTCCTTTAAGGTTCATTCTCTCTCGCGCTATCCTAATTTCTTTTTCAAAATTTCATTCACGGTTGCGGGGTTGGCGCTGCCGCCGGTGGCCTTCATGATCTGGCCGACAAAGAATCCCATCAGGCCGACCTTGCCGCTGCGATACTGTTCCAGCGGTCCCTGGTTGGCGGCGATAACGTCGTCGACGGCTTTTTCAATCGCGCTAGTATCCGTGATTTGCTTCATGCCGAATTTGTCCGCGATTGCACGTGGTGAACCTGTTTCGCCGTCCAGCATTTTGATAAAGATGTCTTTGGCCTGTTTGCCGTTGACGTCGGCCGCGGCAATCATATCGACCAATTCGGCCAAGTCGTCGGGCGTGATTATTCGCGGTGGCAAATCCCCTTCGCTGGCGAAGGGGTGCCCGCAGGGCGGGGTAGTGGTTGCCGAATCATTTTCAACTACCCCGTCCGGCTTCGCCGGCCACCCCTTCGCCAGCGAAGGGGAATAATTCTCGGGGTGCGCGAACAGTTCGCTTATCAGCCAATTCGCAATCGGCTTGGCGCGCACCGGTTTGTCGCCGACGGCCGATTCGAACCATTTGGAAATATCGACGCTTTCGGTCAGACGCGCCGCGTCGTATTCGGATAATCCCAGTTCGTCGATATAGCGCGTGCGCCGCGCGGACGGCAATTCCGGCAGGGTCGCGCGAATGCGCTCAATCGTTTCGTCTTCAATCACCAGCGGCAATAAATCCGGGTCCGGAAAGTAACGGTAATCCAGCGCGTCTTCTTTGCTGCGCGCAACCGATGTTGTGCCGGAATCTTGATTATAATGCATTGTATCCTGGGACACCGTGCCGCCATTTTCATAGATTTCGATTTGACGGCGGGCCTCGTATTCAATGGCTGTCTTGATAAACTTGAAAGACACCATGTTTTTTGTCTCGGTGCGGGTTCTGAATTCAGTGCTGCCGGCGGGGCGGACCGATACGTTGACGTCGGCGCGCATGCTGCCTTCCTCCATATTCGCCTTGGACACATTCAGGGCGCGCGCGATTTCGCGAATCTGGCGCAGATAGCGCTCAGCTTCATCGGGACTGGTTATGTAGGAATTATTTTCCGGATTTTTCACATCCAGAAACGTCACGATTTCCAACAGCATGACCCCGCTGCGATTCAAGTCCACAAAAGTTTTTGTCGGATGCGCATCGTGCTTGTTTTTTGCGGCGTCTTGCTCCATGTGCGCGCGTTCGATATATATTTTTTTCGGTTCGCCGTCATCCGACATGATTTCAAGCCATCCGCGGCCGACGACGGGCGGCTCTTCGGCGGGCTGTGAAATCTGGTATCCCTGGGGCAGGTCGGGATAGAAATATTGCTTGCGCGCGAATTTGCTGACGCGCGAAATTTCAGCGTTTATCCCCAGGCCGAAGCGAATCGTCTGTTCGACGCAGAATTCATTCAGCACCGGCAGCATGCCCGGCATGGCGGCGTCGACCATCGACACCTGGGTGTTGGGCGGCACGGTCGGGTTATAGTCCGCGGACGCGCCGCTGAACAATTTTGATTCAGATAAAACCTCTATATGGGTTTCCAGTCCGATGACCAGTTCCCAATCGCCCGTTTTACCCTTGATAGTGTATGTCATTTTGTTATACCTTTTTCCAGTTTCAAAGCAAAAATCATATCTTTTTTAATTTGTTTTTTCCATGTTCTTGGGAATTTATTGTAAAGTCCGAATCTGTGAAGACGCCCGGAAGAACCGATGACAGCCGCGCCCTGGTTAAAATAAGTCGATACCACAGCGACGTGCTCACCGATTTGATATTCCAGTTTTCTTTTGGTTAGCGAAATGAATCCGCCTGCGGCGGTTTTAACGCCCGAAAAGCTCGGTATTTCCGGCGCGCCTTGATACAAGCCGTAATCTATGGCGCCAACAAGGTCGGGTTCGTAGCAATATTCGCCCGTATGAACTTTATATTTATAATTCATTTTTGTTTTGCCTTGCTAAATTTATAATGAGAATTTCGACCATGTTTGGATTCATGGTCTTGAATATTCGCCACACCCAGCCAAAAAGGGGCGATGTTCCGCCAATTTTCACGATTTTTAATTTCAAAAGATGCATCAAGCTTTGAAAGAGTCATTTTTCCTTGCTTTTTTGTTTCACGTGCCCTAATATCGCGACTGTCGGCCAGGTAGCTCAGTTGGTAGAGCAAGGGACTGAAAATCCCTGTGTCGGCGGTTCGATTCCGTCCCTGGCCACCAGTAAATTCCCCTCCTGCGGAGGGGTGATTTTTTGCATATAATGCAAAAAATCGGGGAGGGTTCCGTCCGCGCCGCGCGAAGCGCAAATCCCTGTGTCGCTTGGTGGACAGTGTTTTACTTCCCCATTATTTTACTCGGGCGGTTGTCCAACCCTGCGAATTTTTCAATATGTTTTGCCAGTTGCAAAACGCGCACATCGTCGAATTTGTTTCCGACGACCTGCATGCCCAATGGCAATCCGTTTTCCGCCAATCCGCACGGAACGCTGCACGCCGGAATTCCCGCCAAATTCATCGCGACCGTAAACAAATCCAATGCGTAATATTCCAACGGCGTCAAATCCGAATTCAGCGGCATCGCCGGGCCGGCCCCCGACGGGCATAGAATCAAATCGCATTCGGCGAACGCGCGGTCGAACGCGTCCGCAATCAGGCGGCGAACGCGCGCGGCCTGCATGAAATAAACCTCGTAACTTTCCGACGACAGCACGGCCGTGCCGACAACCATGCGGCGCTGGACCTCGGTCCCGAAGCCGGCCGCGCGGGTTTTCTTGTACGTGTCATTCAAATCGACGCCGTCCACCCGCAGGCCGTAACGCATGCCGTCATATCGGGCCAGGTTCGACGATGCCTCGGCCGGCGCGATGACATAATAAGCGGCCAGGGCGTCCAAGACATTCGGAATTGAAACATCGACAATCTCGGCGCCCGCGGCGCGCAGGTCGGCGACGCGCGCGTCGAATAATTTTTTCATATCGGCGGAAATTTCAACGTCGGCGAATTCGCTGATAATGCCGATTTTTAAGCCATGCAGGGCGCAAGTATGCGCCCCTACGAATTCGCGCAATTGTGCCGCAACTTCATCAGATTCTGGCGCGGACGTGGAATCCTTGTCGTCATTGCCCGCCATAACCGACAGCAGCAGCGCCGCGTCGTCGACCGTGCGCGCAATCGGGCCCGGCGTGTCCAGGCTGGACGCGAAAGCCACGCAGCCCCAGCGGCTGCACAATCCATAGGTCGGCTTCATCCCGACCAGGCCCGTAATCGCCGCTGGAAAACGGATGGAGCCGCCCGTGTCCGTTCCTGTGCCGCCGATGGCCAGGCCGCCCGCGATGGCGGCCGTCGCGCCGCCGGACGAGCCGCCCGCGGTCAATTTGTGTTCCCGCTGCCACGGATTAATCGGCGCGCCGAAATAGCTGGTCTTGGAAAAGGTTCCCATCGCGAATTCGTCCAGATTCGTCTTGCCCAGCAAAACGGTGCCGGCATCGATGAATTTCTGCGAAACGGTCGATTCGTATTCCGGAACAAAATTTTCCAGCATCTTGCTGGCCGCCGTCGTGCGGATGCCGCGCGTGGCGAACAAATCTTTCATCCCAATCGGAATCCCGTCCAGCGCCCGCGGTTCGCCCGCGCCGTAGCGTTCGTCCGCCGCCGCCGCGTCGGCCAATGCGCGTTCGGGTGTTACGGTGATATAGCAATTCAATTCATCGCCGAATTTTTCGATGCGTTCCAAATAGGCCCGCGTCAATTCCACCGACGTAATTTCGCCGGACTTTAATTTCGCCAATGCTTCGGCAATGGTCAGGTCTGTCAAGTTCATAATTTATCCGTTTGTTTTTGCACTGTGTGGAATCGTTATTCGTCCATAACCTTGGGTACGGCGAAATAACCGCGGGACACGCCGGCGTCATCGGGCGCGTTTTTCAAAACCAAATCGCGGATGTTCCCGTCGGTCACGATGTCCCTGCGCCGCGGCAGGGCGTGTTCGACCGGCGACAGCATCGGGCTGACCCCGGCCGTGTCAATCTGTTGCAATTTGTCCAGCCACTCGATGATAGAGTCGATGTTCATTTCGGATAGTTTTTCGTCGCTGATTTCAATCCGGATAAGATTGGCGAATTTCTGCAATTGCTGCTTGCTAAATGACATAATGGGTCCTATGATTCAAATAATTTAACATCAGCGGGGAATTGTACCATGGTTTTGACAGATTTCAAGAATTTTCCGCATGTTGGAAAGATTTTGGGAATAGATTGGGGCGCGCGGCGCATCGGGCTGGCGATTTCCGACGCGGGTCGGGAATTTTTCTTTGTCCGTCCGATAATGGAAAATAAACCGCGGCCGGCAAACGCGGCGGCCGATGTCGCCGCCGTGGCCCGGGCAGAGGGGGTCGCGGGCATTGTCGTCGGACTGCCGCTGCGCGGGGACGGCTGCGAATCTGATACTACGCGGGCCGTGCGCCGGTTCGCCGATGAGTTGGCGTCCATAATCGATTTGCCGATTGTTTTCATCAACGAAAACCTGACCAGCGTCGAGGCCCAAGAAAGGCAGAAGGCAAAAGGCAAAAGGCAGAAGTATATCGATTCCGAGAGTGCAAGGGTTATACTGGAAAACGCCGCGGCGATGATTCGTCGTAGTGCGAAATAAAGAAAAAAGATGATGAGCATGAATATTATTTATCTTCAGGAAGATTTGTCGGACGCCCAAGCCGCCGCGCTGATGGCATCGCCCGAGCTGGCCGTCGACACGGAACTGACGGGCCTGGAAATTCACAACGACAACCTGTGCCTGGTGCAGCTGCGCGCGCGCGACAGCGACGACTTTTATCTGGTCCAGGTTCGTGACAACAAGGATTATCCGAATCTGGCGCGCGTTCTGTCCAATCCGAACAGCATCAAGATTTTCCATTACGCCCGCATGGATTTGTTGATGATATACAAGCGTCTGGGCGTCTGGGCCGCGCCGGTGTTCTGCACCAAAATCGGCGTCTTGCTGGCGCGGCCGAAAAAAGGGCACACGCTACAGAACGCCTTGCGCGAAATTTTCAAAATCGAAATCGAAAAGGACGAATGCCTGTCGGACTGGACCAAGAAACTGAATTCCAAACAGCAGAAATACGCCGCTAACGATGTCCTGTACCTGCACATGTTAAAGGATTATCTGACCGACACCCTGGCCGATAAAAACAGAACGCATCTGGCGCAAAAATGTTTCGAGTTTCTGCCGACCCGCTGCCAGCTGGATATGGACTGGGGCGAGCGGGACATCTTCGGATACAACCCGAAATAAAAATTAATTTCTATGGACGACTGTCGCGTTCACATCCCCTCGCGTAACATTTGTACGCGTCGGGTCTGCGAAACGCCTCCATTCATCTCATATAAATTAATTTTGTATTCAAACTATGGATGCCTGCTTGCGTTAACCGCCGAGTCGTGAACGTCTTTGTACACTCCCCTTTGGTTAATGCGGTGCATTCATCTCATATAATTTAATTTTTGAAATAATTTTATAAAAAATCCCGGAAACAATGCATATAGCAGACGGCAGGGTTATCTATGCTCTGTTAATTGTTAACTGAATAAAAACGCCCATCGGGCGTTTTTATTCGTCGCGTTTGTCCGGGATTTCGCCGTTCGCGCTCAGCAATACCGCTATCCATCGCGTGGAATCGAACTGGGCGGTGATGATGAACGTCGCCACCAGCAGCGGCACGCTGAAGAACATTCCCGCCACGCCCCACAGCATTCCCCAGAACACCAGGTTGATTAAAATCGCCAGCGTCGACAGGTTCAGCGTCTTGCCGGTCAGCTTTGGTTCCAGGATGTTTCCGAACACTACCTGCAGGCCGATTAATCCGACCGCGACCAGAATCGGCATATTCATCGAATCGGCCGTAACCAGCGAATACAGTATCGGCAGCGAGCACGCGACAATCGCGCCGATTGTCGGAATATAGCTGACTATGAACACGATGAATGCCCAGACGCCCGCGAATTCCAGTCCCAGAAAATGCAGCCAGAAATAAGACACCAATGCCGTGACGGCGGAAATGAACGTCTTCATGAACATGTATTTCTTCATGTTTTCGTCGATGCTGGCGAAGATATAGCGCATCTTTTTCGACTGGGTCTTGTTCGGGAACAAGGCGGCGAACTTTTTGTGGAACGTGCTTTGTTCGATGAACATAAAGAAGATGTATACCAGAACCATCCCCAGGGTCGCCGCAAGCCCCGTGACGGACGATCCGATGCCGGCCGCGATGCTTGTTATGTTCGGCACGGCGCCCGGCGACAGCGACCCGCCGAAATACCCGGTGATGTAATCGGTCAGCAATGTCAGCTTGCTCTGGATTTCAGGCATGCGCGCCATCAATTCCGAAAACATCGGGCGGACCTGGGTGACGAACAGATAAGTTAGCCCGGCGAATGTCGCCAACGACAATGCGCCCGATAGCCAGTCGAAAACGATGTGCGGGACTTTGCCGTCTTTTTTTCTGAACGGCATGGCCTTGCGGTAATAGGCCGAAATGGCGTTAATCAGGTACCATAAAAACGCGGCGATAACGACCGGGATGAAAATAGGACGCCCCAGCCACAAGACAAAGATTATACCGACAAAAAGAATCAAACCGTTCATATTCGCGCCTTTTGCATACGGATGAATCGCAAACCGTTCCCGGGCGATAGAGCCATGGGAACAGGCGGGCTATTCATTCGCCTCAGTTTCTTCTATTTCCAAAGACACAGCGCCGCCGTTCGCGTCAACCAGCTGAATCCCGTCGGGCGACATATAGTCGGCGTTGTTTTGCGCCCGCTGTGAAAACATCGCGAACAGGCCGACGCACAGAAGGATAATCGCAATGTTCAGCGCGCCCGCGACGGTGGAATACATACCGCCGATGTTCTTTTGGAATTTCTTTGTGCCCGCAATCAGCAGCCACACAGCGAATATCGCGCCGAAGAACAATTCAAACAGCGCGGCGTAGATGTTGGAACACAGCGCCGTAATCGCTATCATCACCAGAAACGCCAGAAACGCGTTCAGGGGTTTGGCGACGACCCAGTCCGTCAATTTCGAATACCATTTTGCATGAATAGCGACTGCCGGCTTGGCCTTGGAATCATCCGCCAGCAGATACCCCGGAAACCAGAACATGATGGCGGCAAATGGCATGGCCAGCAGCGCCTTGAATCTTGATACGCCCATGGTCAGCGCGCGGCGATATGTCGCGCACAAGCCGGCGATGAACAGGCCGATGATATAAAGGCCCGCGACAAGTACGGCGACGCCTGGTAACAAGAACCACAACAACAGTGTCGACACGCTGTGATACGGCATCCACATCGCGTACATCATTAATTCAAGCGCGCGGCTGGCGACAAAGACGGCGAACAGCACGACCACCGCGCAATATACGAACGCCAGTCCATTACTGACGGCGACGAAGCTTTTTCTGTCCAGATTTTCCTTGGGCAGCCATCCGATGTATTTGCGTATTGAGAAAATCATTGCCGCCGCCATCAGGGTGGCGGCCGCCCAATGCGACAAATCCGCGCCCGGGCCGGCGGCGATGCGCGTAATCAATGCGTAAATCAGAACAAGCCCGACCATCAGTCCCAGGGACAGAAGGGCGAATTTCACCGGCGCTTTGAAAAACCAAGACATCAATTTCGATTTGTTCCCGGCGGTTGGTTTTTGTGCCATTATATACTCCTTCAGTTTATAATGTTCAGATTATATCACAATTTTGCCAGACGACAAAGTCGTAGTTTGACTTGGGCAAACCAGCCGAGTGAAGTTTTCCTGATGGCTGATAAACAGGAATGTCGTCCCCTGCATTTCATTCATAATGTCGGCAATCATTTTTTGAACGGATGCGTCCGCGCCGGAATCCGGTTCGTCCAAAATCGCCAATTTCGGCGGCGTCATCAGCAATCGCAGCAGCATCAGCCTTTTCCGCTCGCCGCCGGAAAATCCGACGTTGACGCCGCGGTTCAGCCATTCCTTTGGGATGTCCAGCCGCGCCCGCGCTGTTTCCAAATCGGCCAGGAATTCGCCCATGGACAAATCCTTGCCGGTTTGAAAGTGCCTGTGCGCGGCAGCGGAATGCTTTAAAAAGCTCATCACGGTCAGGCCCGGAATTTCCGGCACGTTCTGCGCGCCCAGAAATATCCCCAACAGCGCGCGCGTCGTCGCGTTTTCATCCGTTACGTTGCGGCCGTCGAAAATAATCCGGCCGCCGCCGATGGTGTAATCGGGATTGCCCGCGATGGTCTGGGCCAGCGTGGATTTGCCGCTGCCGTTGTGCCCGGACAGCAGATGCCGCGCACCGGCGCCGACGGACAAGTTTATGCCGTCCAACAATTTCCTGTCGCCTAAATTTACGGTCAGATTTTGTATTTCTAATATATTGCTCATTCCTGATTCCTAATTTCTGATTTCTTTATTACTCTTTGCTTAACGCCATTTTGATCAGCTGTTTCGATTCAACCAGAAATTCCATCGGCAGGCGGCTGATTATCGGCGACGCCATGCCGGCGATAATTAGCGCGGTCGCCTCGTCCTCTTCCATTCCGGACTGCCGCAGATACAGCAGGGACGCCGCGTCGATTGCGCCGGTCGTCGCCTCGTGGCTTTGTTCGTTTTCGCCGTTGGCGTGGACAATTGTCGGCAATGTGTTCGCGACGCATTTGTCCCCGATTAGCCGGCTGTCGCATTTGCAGGCGTTTTTGCCGCCGGTGCCCGCAAAGCTGACCAGGCTGCGATAAGTCTGCGTCGATTCCTCCAATGCGACGCCGTATGATACGATATTGGATTTGGTGTCATTTCCGATATGGAGCATTTTGGTGCCGGTGTCGGCCTGCTGCCGGCCGCGCGTGATGGTCAATGAATAAAAGTCGCTGGCGGCGCCGTTGCCCTTTAAAATCGTCGACGGATATTTCCAGGTCATGGCGCTGCCGATTTCGACCTGGGTCCAGTCCAGCCGGGCGTCGGCGTGGCAGATTCCGCGCTTGGTCACAAAATTCAATATCCCGCCGACCCCATCAGAATCGCCGGTGTACCAGTTCTGAACGGTCGCGTATTTGACGACCGCATCGTCCATCGCGATTACTTCGACCACGCCGCTGTGCAGCTGGTGATTGGGACGGCGCGGTGCGCTGCAACCCTCGAGATACGAAAGCTGGGCGCCAGAGTCAGCGACAATCAGCGTGCGTTCGAACTGGCCGATTTTTGCCGTTTCGATTCTGAAATAGCTGGCCAAATCAATCGGGCATTTCGTGTCTCGTGGAACGTAGACAAATGTGCCGTCGGAAAACACGGCCGCGTTCAGCGCGGCGAAGAAATTGTCGGCCGCCGGCACGACCGAGCCCAGATATTTCCTGACCAGGTCGGGATGTTTTTCAACCGCCTCGGAAAACGGCAGAAAGATGATGCCAAGACGTTCCAGCTGGGCGGTGTAGGACGTGTGGACGCTGCGGCTGTCGACGACGGTGTCGGTCGCCATGCCAAGCAGGGCGCGCTGTTCGCTTTCCGGCAGACCCATTTTGTCATAGGCGGCCTTTAAATCGGAATTGTCAATCGGCGCCGGTTCCTTGTAATAATCCAGCGCGTCGTAATCAATCGGGTCGTATTCGATTTCTGCCCAGTGGGGCTCTTTCATTTTTCGCCAGGCGTCGAAAGCATCCAGCCGCCATTGCAGCAGCCAATCCGGCTCGTTCCGGCGGTGCGATATTTCCAAAATTGTGTCTCTGTTCAACATGGATGCAATTATAGCTGAAAAAATCATAAACGCAAATTAGCTGGCAATTAACAGAGCACAGATAACGGTTAATGGATGATGTATGAGGGATAATTTGAGTATTAAAGCTGAATAAATCTTAAATCATAAATCTTCAATCTTAAATAAAAGAAACTGCGTGTTAAGCATAATAGCTCTTTTTCTTATTCCCCGGCCGCCAATTGCTTGGCCTGGGCGAAAAAGGTCAGCGACTGGCCCAGCAGTCCGTCTGTGAACGTCGCGGACAGAATTCCGTTCGGCTCGGTCGCGGTCAGGTGGCTTAAAAATCCGTCGGCGCGGTTCAGATAATTGTCGACGCTGCGCGCGACTTCGCCGTCCAGCTTGATGGCGCGGCGCATTTTTTCCAGCGCGAATGGATTTTTCGCGTACTCGTCCATAATTCCGCCCAGCGCGCGCCACAGGGGATGCTCGGCCGTGGCGCGCGGCATGATGTCGATGGCCGCCATGATAGGAATCAGATTCTGCAGCAGGTCCTGGTAAATCATCTCGGCGTTTTCGGTGACGACGTTCGTCGCGTATTTGCTTTTCAGCACGGACTGCATCTTAACAATCAGGGCATACTGGTGGGACAGGGTTTGCGCGATGGTTTTTATCTTGGCATTTATACCGAACGCGGCGACGCCGACGGCAATCAGGCCGCAAATAATCACTATTATGGAAATTAGGATAAGGGTATCATTCATCAACGGCCTCCGGGAATTATGATACGGCAAGTATAGCATCTCAAAAGGCAGAAGTCAAAACAAGGCAGAAGTAAGAAGGCAAAAGGCAGAAGTAAATTTAAGATTTTAGATTTAAGATTTATGATTTGGTGCAAGCTTGCCTACTTCTGCCTTTTGCCTTCTTACTTCTGACTTGTTTTTAGCCCTTGCGCTGATTCGTCGATATTGCTATAATATTGCCATAAGAATGTGAAACGTTTAAGAAAGGAAGTCTTGATGTTCCGTAAGATTTTAATAATGTCCATGTTTGCGACCGCCGCCGGATACTGTTTCGCAGCGCAGCCGCTGCCCCAGGTCGTGACCAGCGAGGTTTTTTACAAAGAAGATCGACAGGTCGTCGCAGAGCCCGCATACGAATCCCACACGCAGGAAGAAGTTCGTCCGGCCGCCGTGCCGGTCTGGCCTTTGTCGGGTTCCGATGCGGATGTCCATGTTTCATGCGACGGCAATGCGTCATGCCTGAAAAAACAGGATGACAACATTCGCATAGTTTCGAAAATCGGCGCGGATTTGGTCGTGGAAAATAATTTCAATCTGGGCCCTCGCGGCGATTTCGGCGGATGGTCGGGCGGTGCGAACATGCTGCACGGCGCGCAGGTTCCGATGGGATTTGATGACGAGTGCAACGGCGGGTACGAAATGCCGCTGTTGCGCCGTGAAATGCTGGAAGATGACGGCGGCGAAATTCTGGCGGCGTCGCGCAGCGCGCGTAAGAAATGCGGCGGCGCAGGCGGTGCCGGCATGCTTTACGGCGACCCGGCGCGGGCGCCACGCGCCTTGGCGCAGCAGGACGCCGAAACTGAAAACGCTGGCGACGAAATCGCCGTAGACCAATCCGCCGACGCCGAGGCGCCGAAAGAATTGCTGGACCAGGTCCGTTCGTGGGTCGTGGCGTCCGGTCAGACATTGCGCGAAGTTTTGCAGAACTGGTGCGACAAAGAGGGCTGGGATTTGGTCTGGACGACTCCGCGCGAGTATCCGATAGAGGCCAGCGCCGTTTTCAAGGGACGTTTTGTGGACGTGGCCAGCGCGCTGGTCCGCAACTTTGGCCGCGCGACGCCGATACCGTATGCGAAGTTCTATAAAGGCAACAGGGTATTGGTCGTCAGCACGACGGAAGAGTAAGCTCAAATAGCAAATAGCAAATAGCAAATTCATTGCTAGAAGCTTTATGTCCGTTTGCTTAAAGCTGTAATAAGGTAGGAAAAATGAAGAAATTTGCTATTTGCTATTTGCTATTTGCTATTTGCGTTGCCGGTTGCGCGAAAAAGGAATCGGCCAAGATTTCCGCCGAGGTTGACCAGAATTTCGTCAACGCGCACGATGCCTTTGAAATGGCCAAGAATCCACGCGCCAAGGTCACCAGCGGCGATACCGTTTCTATGTCCGAGGGCGTCTGGCTGGGCAGCAAATCGACCGTTCTGGAACACAAGAACAGACTGCCGAAAGAATTCGAAACCGACACCGGCGTCACGATTTTACTGAACGAGCCTGTTTCCCTGCAAGTTCTGGCGAACAACATCTATTCGGTGTCGGGCATTCCTGTCAAAATCGACAGCCAGATTAATGCAGAAAAATTAAAAAAGACCATGAACATCGCGTACACCGGCAAATTGTCGGGCCTGTTGTCCCAGGTCGCGACGGATTTGGACCTGCTGTGGTATCATGACAAGAATTCGATTGTATTCTATGAAACGGAAACCAAGACGTTCACGCTGTATGCGCTGGGGACGGACATATCGTACCAATCGTCCATCCGCACGGACGACGGGAACCAAGTGTCCTTGGAATCCACGTTGAAAGAATGGGAAGAGGTCGAGAAAACCATCGCCTCGGTCATCGGCAAAAGCGACAACGCATCAGTCACTGTATCGCGTTCTTTGGGAACGATTACCGTGACAGCGCCGCCGTCCGTTCAAAGCCGCATCGGGGAATATATCGCCAAACAGAATAAACGCCTGTCCCAGCTGGTCACAATCGATGTCAAGGTATTGCAGGTTTCGGTCAGCAACGCGTCGGCGTTCGGTTTGAATCTGGCGGCGGCAATCAACGCCTCGACGGGTCTGGACATCGTCGCCAATCCGGTGAACAATCTGTCGTCGTCCGCCCAGACCGAGGCCAGCGGCATGAACATCGCCGTCCTGTCCAATCTGGTCGGCGGCAGCGGATTAGTAGGCGCGGATGGAAAAAGTTTGGGGAACGCGTACACTGCGGACCAAATCAGAGATGGCTCGCTGGCGGGCGTGGCGGGCTCGACCGCGCTGGTCCAGGCGCTGGCCAAGCAGGGCAAGGTATCCCTGGTCACCAATGTCGGCGTGACCACGCGCAACAATCGCGTCGCGCCGGTCAGCAACACCCGCACGACCGGATATATCAAGCGATTTGAATCCCGCAACTTTACGACGGTCGAGTCCAGCACTGTCGACCAGGACAATTTGGAAACTGGCTTTTCGATGCAGCTGCTGCCGAATATTCTGGAAAATGGAAAAATTCTGCTGCTGTTCAAAATGTCAATTCGCGAACTGCTGAACATGCAGACGCAGAAAATCGGCGAAGTGACGCTGCAATTGCCCGAGGTCGAAGAGCGCAGCTTTATGCAGGAAGTCATTATGGAATCGGGCCAGATGCTGGTCGTTTCCGGATTTGAAAAGCAGACCAACAACGATACCAGATACGGCATCGGCGACCCGGATTTTATGGCGCTGTCGGGCTCGCGCGAATCCAACGCCCAGCGCGACGTTCTGGTCGTCATTCTGACCCCCCAGGTTCTGGTCAGCCCGATGGATGTCGAGCGCACCATCCAGCAGCACTGGGGCGCGCCGATGAATTAAAACATTAGCAAATAGCGATTAGCATATAGCAAGTAGCGTATAGCGGCCCGATTGGGATGCTATGCGTTGTTTGTTATCTGCTATTCGCTAATGGTTCTGCTGTTTTGGTGGGGTGACCTTGTCTCAAGGTCACCTTTATTTATAACAGGCAACCTTGGGACAAGGTTGCCCCACCTAATCTGGTTTTGAATCACGAGTTATGAAAAAACGGCCTGCGCCGGAATGACGAATCTTGAGTTTTTTTGGCCAAAAAGGTACATTCCTGTCAATTGAGCATATAAAAATAATCGCCATCGTTACCCCGGCGCGAACAACTTGACGCGGGTGCAGCCAGCATTGTTGTTCCTGTGGACGCAAATGCCGCAATTGTGAGCGCAGTAGCTATAGCAACTAGCATCCGAGCCAATCGCGGCGAGGAAAACCCAAGCCCCGACAACGTTTTGGTTATTCACCCTGGACACCCTGCAAAAGCAATTCTGACCATAGTTCACTTGATTTGGTTTTCCATTTACAACGCTTGCCTGACTCATTACGGTACTACTAGAATCGGCCCCTAAACATGCTGCGATGCCTTCCACTTTATACGCGTTATCCGATGTTACGATTTCCCATGTAACGCCCCAGTGCGCGGAATTATTAAAGCTCGCGTTCGCCGCGTTCAGCGTTGCCCAGGATGGCGCGGTTCCGTTCAGTCCGCCCGCGCTTTGCGCCGCTATGTCATCGACGTACTTTTTCGTCGCGCCGTCCGTCGTTTCCGTCGGCGTGCCCAGGCCCGTTATTTTGTTGCCGTCCATTGCGATTTCGCCCTTCATCGTCCCGCCGTCTTTAAGCAGATAATCGTCCCCGTTCGGCATCACCAGACTGTCGACATAAGACTTGGATGCGATTTCGGCCCGCACCGGTCCGTGCGCAAATAATGCAATAACCACCGTACATGCAAATACACATAGTATACTGAAAATTATTCGATTCATCTCTCTTTTCTCCATTGCCAAAAAGGGCATAAAAACCATGGTTTAGATTAGGCAATAAATAGGAAATAAAAGACGACGGAAAACGGGGATTTTTAAGAACGGCAACTATGTACAATCCAACGATGGTTTGGATTAGCGGTCCTGTGATGGCATTGTGCGCCTTTGTAGCGCCCGTGTCCAGAAGAAAATAGCAAATAGCAAATATCAAATAGCAATTATGGTGCAATATTTAGCTGTGATGCTATAAACTATACGCTATGTGCTATATGCTATGCGCTGATGGTCCCAGTGTCTGGGTGGGGTGACCTTGTCCCAAGGTCACCTTCTTTTTATTTGCCGAAGTGCTTGCATATTACCAGGCAACCTTGGGACAAGGTTGCCCCACCTAATATGACGCTATATGCTATGCGCTAATAACTTTCGTTTAGCGGGCCGCCGTTTTTCTGTGCAGCGGATATTCCTGTTTGATTTTATCAAAGCGTTCGACCAATTCCCTGATGTTCGGTATTTCTGGATTAAAATCCAGCGATTTTGGGTCGAACAAATCGGCCGCGTCTTTGTCTTTTTTATTGTTGGACAGGTTTGTTTTATTATCGGTATTTTTTTGCATTTTTATCTCTTTTGTTTGTGTGTTTGTTACATAAAAAAGCTCGACGGGTATGAATGTATCTTTTTTGCCCCAAAACCTTAAGACTCGTCATGCAGTCGCAGGACAGCATCCAATGTATTCAAGCTGTGAACAATACCCGTATGATGAACACAATGGACCCCGTCCTGCGACGGGGTGACGGCAAGTGAGAAAAATGTCGAGAAAGGTACATTCGATGTCAGTTGAGCTTAAAAAAACATCGGGGCTTTTCAGTCCCGATGCGGTTTTCTCTGGTCTGTGTCCTTAAGCGATATTATTCAGCTTTTTGGCCAGACGTGAAACCTTGCGGGACGCGCGCTTTTTCGGCATGATTTTACACGCGGCTTTCATGATTTTGCTTTCCGCGTTGCGGACGGCCAAGGCCGCCGCCGCTTTGTCGCCGGATTCGATTGCGACAACCGCTTTTTTGGCCGCGGTTTTGACGCTGCTGCGCCGCCCCGTGTTGACCGCGTTCTTTTTCACGGTTACCAAGATTCTTTTTTTGGATGACTTGTGATTTGCCATTGTGTTCTACCCTTTGTTATTTATCAAGGCATGCGGAACAAGTATAAAATCATTGTGTGGGGGAAAGACGCCGGTATCGGCGTAAAAATTTGCCGGGCAAATATTATTGCCAAACAAACAGTCCGACAGGGGAAATCCCCCGCGCAACCCACACATATCTGCAATATTAATATCTTTTACATATTGCAAAATGATGTTATAATCGCTTACATCACCTGTGTTCAGGGCTTATTCTATATGAAACCGGGAAAAACGCAAGAGAAAATAAAGGAATACCATGATATACTTAATCGCAATTATCGTTTCATATCTGCTGGGCTCAGTCCCGTTCGGGCTGCTGGTGACAAAACTGGCGGGCAAGGGCGACCTGCGCAGGGTCGGTAGCGGCAACATCGGCGCGACCAACGTTATGCGCGCGGGCGGCCTGAAACTGGCAGGATTGGTCTGGATTTTGGATATGGCCAAATCGGCGGCGGCCGTCGGGCTGGGATACGCGGTCGCTGGCGAAGGCTTTGCCGCATGGTGCGGATTCGCGGCCTTTGTCGGGCACTGTTATCCGATATGGTTAAAATTCAAGGGCGGCAAGGGGGTGTCAAGTCTATTCGGGTTTATGTTGGCGCTCAGTCCTGTTATGTTTGCTGCCCAGGGGCTGATTTGGCTGATTATCGCCTTGCCGACGGGTTATTCATCTTTGGCGGCTTGGATAAACTGGTTGCTGTTGCCTGTGTTCGGTTTTGTGATTAATTTCTGGGTTGGAATTATCTGCACAGCGATGGCGGTCCTGGGATTGTGGGCGCAACGCGAAAATATTAAAAAATTCGCCAAAGGAACCGAATCCAAAATCGAATGGAAATGGAAAAAATAAAAATGCCGCGCCAACGGCGCGGTTTTTATTTTTAGATACTAGATAGTAGATACTAGATATAAGCATTGTGCAGGCGTGAACAAATTTCATAATTCTGAACAACGTTCAAACTACACTGAACCAATATCTAGTATCTATTATCTTTTTCCTCTTTGTTTCAGGCCGGATTTGTGATATAATACGATTGTTCGCAATGGGGAATGAATATGAAAAAAATACTCTTTTTTATAATAATTTGCGCCGTGTCGGCATCGGTCTGGGCCGCCGAATCGACGCCTGACCGCCGCAGCATGGCCCAGCAATGGGGCGCTGCGCCGCGCGCCACGGCATCCAAAAACCAAATATCCATGACCGCCGCGACTGTCGAGAAATCCAGCATCAAGGCGGAAACGCCGTCGGCATCGATTACCGTGGACAGGCGCGAGAAAGAAAAAGCGGCCTGCATAAACAACAACATCGGTGTGGGCAATACTTTTGTCTGGGCGTCGAAATACAGCAATACGAACAATTATTCATCCATGGTCGAGGATGTGGCCGAGCCCGCGAACAACGTCTGTTTTGTCCGCGTGGAATTGAAGTCTTCGGATTCCAAGGTGAGTGTTTCGGACATTCCGGCGGTTTATTATGAAATGGGCCGCACGATTACCTGCGGCGCATGGGCGGATTCCAAGAAATTAGAAGACCGGATTTTGGCCGCGAAAAAGTCGGCCCGGACATGGGGAACAGTCGCAGGCGTCGTTGGCGGCGCGGGCGTCGGCGTCGGCGCGATGGAACTGTTCGGCAACAAATTGATTGGCGGCAGCGTCGAGGGACAAAAAGACCTGGTCAAAAACGACAAGGACGGATACCTGCGGTCGCAGCTGCTGATTTACAAGACCGAAAACCCGGATGAATACGGCCGCTTCAGGGCGCAGATGCAGGCTTTGTCGGATGAATGCGAAAAAGATTTATGGAAAGCCGACGGTGCTGTCAGACCGTCAGAATGCGACCAATTCAATTACAATGCGTTCATGGCGCTGTGAATTAAAAACCGCCCGCGGGCGGTTTTGTTTTTAGAAATCGTCGCGAGATTATCAAAAAGTCCTGTTTTGATAATTCGCCAGCGCTTGTTCGATGAACTGGTTTGGCAGCACTTTTATCAGCGTGCATTTGCGAAGCTCGTCCGCTTTTGCGCGGGATTCGAATTTAGACATGACCTTTTTGACAAAGTCCATGTCGTTACCGCGGTCTATGAATCTTTGTTCTATGACTTGTTTTGCCTCTACGGGCGAATAGGCAATCGCGTATTTGATGTTTTGATTGTCCATGGCGACAAACAAATCTTCGTTCATAGATAACAGTACCAAGGCATACTTGCGCGAATGAGACAAAATCGCCCGCACATAGTCCCTTATGAAATTCGGATTTTTCTGGGTCCATATGCCTTTATTCTGCTCGGCCAGTTTCGGATTATAATCAAGGAATTTATACGGACTGGACATCAAATCTATGACATTGTCATATTTTTGACCCATGGTGGTCTTTCCTATGCACGGGGTTCCGCAAATAATATTGAAATCCTGCGTCCAATGAAAATTCATAATACAACCTTTGCTTCGACCAATGACTTTTAGCATATTGCGGTGAAAATTCAAGTTTTTTATGATTTTAGGCGGCTGGGATACAATTTGTCTTTATCCGGATTAGATAAAATCCTATACTGCAGTTCATGAGTGATTTGTTCGACAAGCTTTTGATATTGCGCACGCCTGGCATCGGGCCCGCGAAATTCGCGGAACTGATAAACAGATTCGGCGGCGCGGCCGCGGCGGCGGAATTTCTGGCGCACGATGATTCGTTCAAGGATGGTATATATAAAGAAATTGAGCGGGCTGAGGCACTCGGCATAAAATATCTGTGCGATGATGACGAATTGTATCCGTCCAATCTGCGCGCGGTGAAACATCATCCGCCCGTTCTGACTGTGCGCGGAAATATGGACGTGTTTTCAAAACCCCGCGTCGCCATGGTCGGAACGCGCCACGCGACGGGGGCTGGGATGCGCTTTGTATCCGACACGGCCCAAACCTTTGCGGACAACGGTTACGCCGTTATCAGCGGAATGGCCATGGGCACAGACTCTGCTGCGCACGCTGGGGCCTTGCGCGCGGCCGGCGAAACGCAGACAATCGCGGTGCTGGCCGGTGGCGTGGATTACATCTGGCCGCTGGAAAACGAATCGCTATATGACAGGATCATCGAACGCGGCGCCGCCATCAGCGAAATGCCAATCGGATTCCAACCCGTGCGCAGCAATTTTGTCCAACGCAATCGCTGGATTGCCGGGATGTGCGACACGCTGATTCTGGGCGAGGCCGATTTAAAATCGGGCAGTATGGCCACCGCGCGATTCGCAATCGAATACGGCCGTGACGTGCGCGCGATACCGTCCCACCCAAGCGACGCGCGGGCTGCAGGTCCTAATACCCTGATTAAAAAAGGCTTGGCAACCATCTGCACCGGCGCGCGCGATTTTTTCGACGATGACGCCCGTCCGGTCGAAAGCCGCGCGCGAAATAAAAAAAATTTATCGGAAAACGAACTGGTCGATAAGCTGGGAATAATTCCGGTATCCGAATCTGTATTGGCAGACCTTGTCAAAAAAAGCGTTGCGGAAATAAAGCGTGATTTGGTCGTGCTGGAATTGCAGGGCTTGGTCGCAAAAGTGGATGGCGGATACGTTAAAATATGATTGCTGTCTTGTATATACAGTGTCTATACAATGCGCGGAAATCTGGTGAAAATCCGAATCGGTGTCAAAAAATAAATCTTAAAAAAATATGCAACTATTGGTTGCAAATCGAAATAAATCTTATAACTTAGCTGTCGTATCCAAACGGTTGATACGGATGGCATAAATAAAATATCGCGCGGTTTCATTCAGTGCAAATCGAAAGATGTTTTTTCTATGTCATCCGGCAATCAAAACATCGCGAGAGAGAGGATGTAACATAAACAGTAAATTCCCATAAGCCGCGTGTGCGAGTGGAATTCACTGTTTATGTGCAGGTGGTTTTTATACTCTTGTGCGGCAGGAAACTCTTTTTTAGGAAAGGAAGGAGAAACGGCATGCGGGCAACAGCAACAAAATTGGCGGCTACATCGGAATCTGTCAAAACGGCAATGGCTGCGAAAATGGATTCCGCCGGTTACACGTCTTGGATTGCGCCCGCCAAAATAGATGTCTGTTCCGATGTATTGTCCGTGATTGCGCCGAATCAATTCTCGGCCGACTTCATCAAAAGCGTTTATTCGAATGTCTTGGAATCCGTCGCGGCGGATTTCGGCCTGATGCTGCGTATCGGCACGGGCGTTTCCGCGCCGGCCGCCGCGTCGACGGCGAACGACAACGTTTCGAAAACATTCGTCCCGGCCCCAGCGGCGCCGGTCGCCGCGCCGGTCGCGTTCGACAGCTTTGTATCGTCGCCGGACAATGCGTTCGTTGTATCCGCATGCCAGAAACTGGCCGCGGGCGCCGTTTCGTTTTCCCCGCTGTTTATCTATGGTCAGACGGGCTGCGGCAAGACATTGCTGGCGGAATGCATATCGTCCGCATCCCAGTCGCGCGTGCTGATGATGGGCGGCGGCCAGTTTGTTTCCGAATTCGGCCGCAGCATGCGCGAGGGCTCGGTTTTCGCGTTCAAGGATTTCTGCCGCAATTGCGACACGTTCATATTGGACGACGTTCAGATTCTGGCCGGCAAAAAGGCCACCACCGAAGAATTCGTGCAATTGGTTTTGGATTTGCGCGGCGCGGGCAAAAATGTTGTTCTGACCGCGAACGCGGCGCCGGGCGGTCTGGGCGGATTCGACCGCCGCGTTCAGTCTTTGTTCGCGTCCGGCCTGGTCGCGGACGTTGCGGCGCCGACCAAGAACGTCAAAAAAGCGATTCTGACGCGCGGCGGTGTGGACGGCGATGTCGCCGAAATGCTGTCCGGCCGCGTCGCCGGCGATTGCCATCTGGTTTCCGGCGTCGCGATGAAAATAAAAACGTACACGGAATTGATGGGCGAAAAGGTTACGGCCCCGATTGCAGAAAGGCTGTTGTCGGACACGCTGCAGAAAAACAAAACCCCGTTGGCAATGGTCCGGGCGATGTGCGAAAAGCTGGGTGTTTCGTTCGACGAAGTCTGCGGCCGGGGTCGCGGCCGCACGGTTGTCCGCGCCCGTCAGATTATGATGACTGCACTCAAATCCGCGACAAATTTGTCTTTGATGGAAATAGGCCGCGTTGTTGGCGACCGCGACCATGCGACGGTGTTGTATGCGATTGCCCAGATAGAAAAACTCAAGGCGACGGATTTGATTGTCGCGGCTGAAATCGAACAGATGACGCAGGAATGCAGGTAATAAGTCAGAAGGCGGAAGGCAAAAGGCAGAAGTAATAAATAGCAATTAGCAAATATCAAATAGCAAATACCAATGGTTTTCCGGAATGCAGGAATTGTCGGATTTATAATATGAATCAGGCCCAGAAATCATTAACTGAAGACGGATTTGAATATTCAAAAAATTTGGTGGGGCAACTTTGTCCCAAGGTTGCCTGATGTTTATATCTATTAAGTTCCGATAAACAAGGTGACCTTGGGACAAGGTCACCCCACCCAGTAGGCATAATAATAAGTTATAAGGGCTAAGTTATAACTTAAAAATGCTGCTATGCAGCATTTTTATCTTATCCCGACGGTGAACTCGTCGCCCCAATCAGAGACTACTTGGCCGCCTATGGTACAGCTTATGTCCTCAAATCCGCCCTTTATCTGATTCT
>JAISAB010000004.1 GCA_031266915.1 Rickettsiales bacterium
AACTTTGACCCGCGCAGGTATCTGGCCGCGGCGATTGCATTGATGAAGGAAACTTATATTTCCGAAATCAACGATATTATGAATTCCGCAAACAAGGCGGTGTAAAAATAGTTCGGTCCCATAATCAAAACCCGCAGAGGTTCTGGCCCTAGTCTTTTTTATCCAGGTTCGCAACATCAGGCGCATATTGCAGCCAGCCGGCCCAGTATCTTCCGCCGAACGGCGCAAGCAATCTGTCCGCCAATTCCAAAACAGGTTTTACGTTTCCCGCAAACCCTTGTTTGAACGCGGCCTGGTATTCAGGCAAAAGTTCGGGAAACGCTTTTTTTATCGCTCTGGACATAGACTTCGCGCGACCTGACCATTTACGATTCGCCCGCAGGTAAAAATTTCCAAGTTCCTGATACAGCCACCCCAGCGACCCATAAAGTTCGGCCATGTTTTTATAATCCAAAATATCGTCCAGATTATCCGTAATCATATAACGATATTTCTCAAAATCCGCTTGCGTCAACGCGTCGGGTCCCTGTTCCATAATTTTTTGCGCACTATCTTTAAGAGCAATGGCATACGGATTGTTTTCTGGTAAAATTATACCCTCGGCCACCATATTTACCAAGATTGGAACACCGATCGCGACATCTTTTTCCATAAAATATGCCAAAGAGTTTATATTTTGCACAAACATCTCCACCGGCCAATCCTGATAAATCATACTGTCTCGATATGCGCGAGGCAAGACGTCCGCATTATGAATTATCACAAAGTCAATATCAGATGTCGCGCTTCCCTCGCCGCGCGTGATAGAGCCAGCGACAAACGCGCATTTCGCATTTGGAAATTTTTCGGAAATCAATTCCTTTGCGACTGACAGATAATCTTTTCTCATTATTTATTTCCTATCTTTTTCATTCTTTGCGCATTGCGGCCGGCTCTGACCGGCCTGCCGGTCAGAGCGCCAACAACATCCACAATTGAAAAATACCATTTCTCGGCGGCTTCATCCCATAACGTCCGGATATTTTGATTTTCAAAAAGTTTGATATTCCTCGATTGCGCCATTTGGGATTCCTTTCGGAGCAATTATAATATAATTTCGCCGTAAATTATATAAAATTGTTCCGCAAACAAGGCGGCATAAAAAACGGAAGATTTTTATCTTCCGTTTTTTCTTTGAATAATTTTCGGATTCGGCGGCAGCGACGACAGCCCGCGATTTGCTTGGACGGCGACCTTGATTAAATATTTTCTTGGGTTATATTCCTTGGACAACAGTTTGACCGCAACCAGCCTGGGTGTGCCATCGTAAAGACAATCGCCCGGAACAGTGCCCAGATAATCCGTGGAAATTTTCGCCAAATGGGCGTCGTCGATTTGCATCGCGATATTCGAAAATCCCGGTATCTTGAAATCTTCAGCATAACAAATTTGATAGCCGTCCATAGTGTCGATGAACATGAACCCGAAATTGGACTTTACATAGCCATTGACGGATGCTTCGGCTATCGCCTGTTTATTCTTGTCAAGAAAATCGACCGCGCTGTCCAGATAGGATTGCATTCTGCCCTGCCACAACCGCTGTATTTCAAAATCCTCGACAAGCTTGGTTATGCTCGGGCATTCCAAGGAAAGCATTTCCACCGTATTGACATATTTTCGAAACATGTAGTGCCAAGTCAGAAAACGGGTGTTGTCATCGATTCTGACAGGATAGTTTCCATCCGTAAAACTATCAGCCTGCGCCGCAAATTCATAGCGCATGCCACGGTTCATCAAGATTAAATCTTTGCAGTCGGCCATATCTTCAAACCATTTTATCGTATCGGCACGCAAGATGTGCGAATCATACGCGTCATATATTCACGCGGAAGAACAGACTTATCCACCAGCTTGATTGCGAAGGTTTTTCGCGGCGTTCCCAGGTCCGCGCCCGCGCGCCACAGCATATCGGGCAGCATATCTGCGGCCTCTTGATTTTTCGTCTGTATGACGATATTCGCATGATTCGGAATTCGATAATTTTCCATATAACAAGCAAGGTTTCCGTTTTCGCGGGCCCTTTCAAATACATGGATAGACAAATCTTTGGCAAGGTATTCAGGTCGTATCTCGTCGGCGAAATACCGCGACGATATAATAAAATCGTGGGCCTGGCGGTGCAAGTCCAGCAGGCTTTCGTTCCACATCGAATCGACGTCCAGCGATTCGATGACTTTGTCAATCGGCTGCCGGGCATTTTCGGGATACTTTTTGGACAATTCCACATATTCACGAAACAAACAAGCCCAAGGCGTTCGTTCCAAACTAACGTCAGATTGAATACAAGACTTTCCAAAATAAGTATTCGTGTAAGTCAAAAACGATTCTTTCAGCAAATTATTTTGTAGAATTGCCGTAGAGATGATTGTCGCTGAATCAGTCATGCGTTAACACCTTTTTTTCCGAACAGTACCACAAAATATCAGTTTGTCAACAACCTTAACCCCGCGGCAATCCAGATAATATAAGAGCGCGGCTTTGCAGCACTTATTTATAACTGGATTGCTTCGCTCGCAATGACAAAGCGGTGATTCAATTACCAATCACCTAATGCCCATAACAACGCTGATCGGAAGCTGGAAGAGCGGTTGGCTTCAAGCGCGCAATCGTTCGCGCAATAAATCGCGCAATATGTGGCCGAGCCTTTCGAGCTGAAGACCCAACCGTCAGGACTTAAATTATCCTTGATTCTTTTCAAACGGCACCAGCAATTTTTTGCGTCATTACTAAAATAATCATTTTGATTAGTCCTTGAAATGTCACAACTAACTTCGGCAAAAGCGCCGTCTCTCGAAGTGCATACACTTTGAAGAAGATGGTCCTCTAAATCATCATTGACAGGAAAAATATGAAAATAAACATCCAGACCTCCATAGGTGTCATCGGACAAGTACTGGTCCCCGTCATTATAAGTCGTATATATGCCGTTGTCATAGTCTTCTTCCGGGGTCGAAATCGTGGCGCCATCAATTTCATAATCTCCAGTAATATCTGAAAATGTGATCACCGCAAAAGCGCCATGAAACGCGAACGCACAGACAAGCAATGCTAAGACTATGGTTGATTTTTTCATGTTATAAAGCTCCTTGTGTTATTAAAAAACCGCCATGGAATCAGGCGGCGGGAGGTTCGTAACTATTTTATGTGAGATAGTGCGGCTTATTGGGTATTTGGCCGCCCTCCCGCCTTTTATAGCGAGAGGCATTTTTCGTCTGCATTGACGCACATAAAAACAGGTTACGACACCCGGCCGCAATATCCATTACGACAAGGTAAATATATCAGAAATCGCAAAAGTATGTAACTGTTAAATTCAAACGCCGCGAACGCGGTGACGTAAAAAAAACGGAAGATTTTTATCTTCCGTTTTTTATTTGAATAACCTTGGGGTTCGGCGACAGCGACTCCCGCCCATGTTTTACCTGCATAAATTCTTTAAGCAAATACCTTCTGGGATTATATTTCTTGGACAATAGCTTTACCGCGATTAATCTAGGCATGCCATCATGAAGATGGATGCCCGGAACGGCGGCCAAATAATCCATGGAAATCTTTGCCAGACGTTCGTCGTCGATTTGAATCGCGATATTTGAAAATCCCGGCATTTTGAAATCTTCCGAATAACAGATTTGATAGCCGTCCAGATTGTCGATAAATGTGAATCCAGAATTGGATTTTGTCGAACAGTCGATGAAGGCTTCGGCCATCCTTAGTTTATCCTTGTCAAGAAAATCAACCGTTCTATCCAGATAAGGCCGCATTTGGCCGTCCCATAACCGTTCTGTGTCGAAATACCCGACAAATTTCGTTATGTCCGGGCAACTAAAGGAAAGCTTTTCCACCGTATCGATATATTTGCGAAACAGGTAATGCCAAGTCAAAAAACGAATATTGCCGTCAACCTTGACCGGATAGTTCCCTGCCGTGTAATAATCAGCCTGCGCCAAAAAGTCACAGCGCATGTTCCGGTTCTTCTGGATTAAATTTTCGTAATCAGTCATATTTTCCAAACCTTTTACCGCATCACGCGGGAATTTTGAATCATGCATCCCATGTAATCGACCGGTGAAACGGATTTGTCCACCAGCTTGATTGCAAAGGTTTTCTGCGGCATACCCAGGTCTTTTTCAGCGCCCACGCGCCACAGCATATCGGCCAGCCAGTCGGCGGCCTCTTGATTTTCCGTCTGGACGACGACATTCGCGTGATTCGGAACCTGATAGTGTTCCGTGTAACAAGCCCTGATTCCACTTTCATGAACCTTTTCGAATGTAAAACCAAGGGCGTTTTTATCGCGATGCTCCAGGCGCATCTCGTCAGCGTAATACTGCGACGATACGATAAAGTCGCGGGCATGCCGATACAAATACGATAACTTTTTATTCCACATCGAATCGACGCCTATCGATTCGATGACTTTGTCAATCGGCTGCTGGACATTCCTTGGATATTTTTTGGATAATTCCAAATACTCATTGAACAAATAAGCCCAAGGCGTATGTTCCAAATCATTGCCGGCTGGAATATAAGACTCTCTGAAATAAGCATGCGCATATGCCAGAAATGATTCTTTTAACAGATTGTTTTGAAATATCGCCATTTGAATGATTTCAGTCATGGATATTAGCACCTTTTTAATTAAACACTACCACAAAATATCCGTTTGTCAACAATTTTGATCCCCCAGCGACAATCCAGATAAAGAGCGCAGCTTTGTCGCACTTATTTATAACTGGATTGCTTCGCTACGCTCGCAATGACAAAGCGGCGATTCAATGCCCAATACCCAGTACCCAATACCTGGTACCCACCAGCGTCATTGCGAATCTGCGCGGACAGGCATTATGGATAGAGTATGAATGGTGCCAGCAACGCCGATCGGAAGGCGGGATAGCTGTTGGCATGGGACGCGCAAGAGTATGCGCAGCCCTGCGCACAACCGTCGGCCGAACTGCTCGAATTGGGGAAGACCCAACCGACATAGCTTAAATTATCGCTAATTCTTTTCAAACGGCAAAAGCAATATTTTTCGTCGGAACTATAATTATTACTTTGATTAACCATAGTAATACTACAACTCGTCTCGCCCTGAGTGCCTCCTGCAGCAGAAGCGCATACATTCTGAATAAGATAGCCGTTTAAATCAGCATGGGCGGTATAAGTATAAAAAAAACATTCTGACCTTTATATGTACTACTAAGGCCAGAATACTGCGCCCCAGTATTAAGAGTTGTATATATGCCATTGCTGTAGTCGGTGGCTGGGGTCGAAATCGCGGCGCCGCCAATTTCATAGCTTCCGATACTATCTGAACCTGTAACCACCACCGCAGAGGCGCCCTGGAACGCAAACGCATAGACAAGCAAAGCTAAGACTATAGTTGATTTTTTCATTCAAGACCTCCTTGTGTTATTAAAAAACCGCCATGGAATCAGGCGGCAGGAGGTTGATGACTATTAAAACGAGAAATAGTGCCCTGCTTTCAACATATAGCACAGGCCCTCCTGCCAATGCAGGAGGCGTTTTTCGTCTGCTTAAAGACGCTCGTTTTGCGGGTCATCACACCCCGTCGCGAAAATACCCCGCGACATGACAATGATACAACAAATAAAGAAATTATGTAACTGTAAAATTCAATGCCGCAACCGCGGTGATAGGACTGGCCTGCCCCATATATGGGGCGGGATAGAGTTGGCCCGCGAATGTAACGAGCCTGGCAACTCTTGGGTGGTGTGAAGTGCTGTGTTGAAAATATAATTTTTACCGATTTTTCTTTCGTAATCAACCCCACCCAAGAAATTCTAGTTCACTATCGTTCACAAGAATTTCTATCCCGCCCCGCAAGCGGGTCAGGTTGACCTTCTCAAAAACTTGGCACCAAAAATTAAAGAGAATGATGCAGATGGTGGTGGGGACGATGGCGTAGTATACACATCCATCCCAACCACGAAACTTGGAACAAAATAAATTTATATGAGGTAGATGCGCCGTTTTGGCCAAAGGGGAATGTACAAAGACGTACATGACCCGGCGGCCAAAACAAGCAGATACCTCATATAAATTTATTTTGCGCGTTCGACGTATTCAAGGGTCTCAGTATTTACGACTACCTTTTCGCCTTGCTCGACAAATGTCGGAACTTGGATGCGCACACCGTTGTCCAGAATGGCGGGCTTGCCGCCGGAACCAGTGACGGTCTGGCCCTTCAGGGCGGGCTCAGTCTCGGCGACCATCGCGATGACCGTCTTGGGCAGAGTGATTGAAATCGGCCGGCCCTCGACAAAATTGGCGTTGGCCAGCATTTCGGGCGCCAAGAATTTCATCTGGTCGCCCAGTCTGTCCGCGGGCATGGTAAACTGCTCGTAATCGTTCAGGTTCATGAAATATGCGTCCGCGGCGTCCGAATACAGGTACTGGCACCCGATGTCTTCGACCATCAGTTTTTCTACGCGGTCTTCGGAACGCCAGCGGTCGCCGCCCTTGTTGCCGGTGTCTATATCGCGCAGGTCAGCCTGAACAAAAGCCCCGCCCTTGCCCGGCTTTACCTTGGTGATGGATGTGACGGTGTATCGGCGCCCGTTGTGGGAAATCGCCCAACCGACGCGCATATCATTCGCTGTGTAAGATGCCATTTAAGAACCTCTAGTTTATAGTGATTAGTGAATTAACTATAATACTTATAAACTAAACACTATGCACTATTTATTTTGAGGCACGTTTGTGTGCCCAATATCTGTCGATGCTATCCATTATGATCTTGTCGGCCTGCTCGCGGTCGGCCCAGCCAATGATTTTAGACCAAGTTTTCGGCTCCAAATCCTTGTAATGCGCGAAAAAGTATTCTATTTTCGACCGCAGAATTGCCGGCAATTCCTCGATAAAATGAATATTCGTATAGAACGGGTCGATTTTATCGCGTGGAACGCAGATAACTTTTTCATCGCCGCCGGCCTGGTCTTCCATCAACAGGACGCCGATTGGACGGACTTCGATTAAAACGCCCGGCCGCAGCGGCGCGTTGCATACGACGACGCAATCCAGCGGGTCGCCGTCATCGCCCAAAGTCCCCGGGAAATAGCCGTAATTTGCGGGATAAGCGACCGGGGTGTGCAGAATCCTGTCCACTCTCAACAAGCCGGTTTCTTTATCGATTTCATATTTGACGTGACCGTCTTCGGGAACCTCGATAATCGCGGTCATTCTTTTCGGCGGCAACGCGCCCGCCGGGATTTCTGATAACATTTTCATACTCTTTATTTATTGTGCGCCGCGGATTCTATCATATTTCCTGCCGATTTCAACCCGTAATTAGAATTTTATCATAGCACGCGTAATATTTGTATTGCAATGGCACGGATTTGTTTTGTACAATTTGCATTGAATCCATAGGGATGTGGGTTCGGGTTTTTCAAAGCCCATAAAGTGCGATGCGAAAGTATCGTTGTCCGATTTTGCACATAACGGCACTTCGCGCCGTTATTGCCTGGCCTTTTTGGTCGGGTATCTGTGGTTATAAAACAGTCTCGGCTGCGCTTGCGCTGACGGACGAAAACCACGGAGTCATTCACTTTATGATTTTGAAAATGCCCGACCGCTAATTCCTTTGGCGGTTTTTGTTTTCACACAAACAAGGGGTTTTGAATATGAAAAAAATCATTTTGATATTAACGCTGACGCTGCTGGCCACAACAGATTTGATGGCCGTCAGCCATATATGCTCTAATGCTGATACGTATACCTGCTATCAAGATTATTATGGATATGAACCTGTCAATCCTCGGGGCAACTATGATTACTTATGTTATAAGTACGAAGAACGCTGGGAAAATATGTTGTTCGGCTGCGAGATTAACACCTATTTATGTTATGGTAAAAGATACAACACATACAACGGATGCGAAGATTGTCCGATTGGCTCGTGTCAAGACCCTTACTGCAGGGTCGAGGAAGTTAGTGACGCCGATGGCTGCCATTGGTGCGAACAAGGATATTACATGTCCCCAGAATACAAGTGCGAAACTTGTCCGGAAAACGGGACCAGCGATTTGACTATCAACTTCGACATAACCAACTGTCATCAGCAAGCCGGAACACATGAGGATGAAACAGGAACTTACGAACTCAGCCAGGATTGCTATTACCAAAATAGTGTGCAGTGAACCGGAATTTATTGGATGGGGCTGATTATAAAAAACGCAATTGCAGGAATGTACTTTTTTATCATATTAAGATACCCTCTTTTGCCGTCACCCCGGTGCAGGTCGTGGTGACGGCAAAAGAGAAGAATGTCGAAAAAGGTACATTCTTATCAGTTGAGCTTATATTTTTACCCTAGTGTCACAACTGAATGAACAAAAGACAAATCGCCTGCGACCAGGCGTTTTTCAACATCCTAAACCATAAGGAAATTCTTTAGTTGACAAAATCAAATAAAGTAGCTATTATAAGTCATGTTATCCACAGATAAAACCATCGGGGGACAAAATGTCATTAAAAAATAACATCAGAACAATCGCGGCGGTAACGCTGGCATCCATGGCCTTGAAATCCGCCACCGCGCAGAACAATAAAAACGTGCAAGCCCAATTCAAAGGCATAACGATTACCCCGGCCGCATTCGCGCTGGAGGTATCGGACGGTACCAAGTTTCCCTATGTCACCCAGGGCGCGGCATTGAATTTCGGTTTAAACCGGGATTTCGCATTTTCGCCGTATTTGTCCGTGTCCGGCAATCTTACCAATGTATGGGTTCCTACAAAAAGCACCCCTGATTTTCACAAAAGATTGACTGTGAACACAGGCGTTGGAAAAAAACTTGGACCGGTCGGGATTTCGGCAGATGCCGGTGTCGGCGCGATGGACGGCGACGTGTTTTATCAGTTTAATTTGAGCTGCGGATATAAAATTTGTGATTTTAACAAGAACGTTTCGGCGTCCATATTCGCGGGCGGATATTACGAGAAATTTAACAATACGCCGTTTGCCATTGGTATTATCGCCGGTATCAGCCTTGGATTGACGAAATAAAAACACTTATCGTACCACCAGGTTTTTGACATGGCGCGACCTGCCCTGTTTGCGGAATCAGCTTGACCTGCCCCATGTATGGGGCGGGATAGAAATTCTTGTGAACGATAGTGAACTAGAATTTCTTGGGTGGGGCTATTTTTTACTTCTTACTTTCACCTTTCTTCTTCCCCACCCAAGAGTTGCCAGGCTCGCTACACTCGCGGGCCAACTCTATCCCGCCCCGCAAGCGGGGTCAGGCTAACCATCTTGCAAACCGAGCAAAAGAAATTAAATTCTGCAAGACAGCCAAAATACAAAATATTTTTTATCGGTTGGGTTGAATGGGAATGAAAAACGCCCCGTAGTGTACAAAACGTACATAAATCACAAAAGGCTGATAGAAGAAATTAAATTCTGCGAGACGATTGGAAGTGTTCACAGACCCGACGCGTACAAACGCTACGCGAGGGGATGTGAACACGACAAGCGTCCGCAGAATTTAATTTATTTACATTTTCAGGGGCATTAAAACATACATCGCGCCCGCCTTTTTGTCTGTCGACTTGATAATGGTCGGGGACATGGGGCCCTGCATTTCCATCTGGAATTTGTCGCCCTCGACCTGGCTGGCAATATCCAACAGGAACTTCACGCTGAACAGGATTTTGAAAGTGTCGTCGCCGTTGTATTCGATGTCCAGTTCCTGGGTCGCGGTTCCAGCCTCGGGGCTGGATGCGGACAGGACCAACTTGTTCATCGAAAATTCCAATTGCACCGATTTTGTCTTGTCGACGGACGCAACGGACACCAAGTCCACCGCGGACACGAATTGCTTTCTGTCGAACAGCGCGATTTTGTCGTTTCCTTTGGGGATGACGACGCGATAATTCGGATACTGGGCGTCAATCAGCTTGGACGTCAGGGTCGCGGCGCCAACCGTAAAGCGCGCCTTGGTATCGGACAATTCCACCAGAACGTCGTCGACGGTCGCGTCTTCCAGCAATTTGGACAATTCGCCGATAACGCGGCGCGGCAGGATAACCGCCGGCATTTCAGCGCTGCCCGACGGCGGCGTCAATTCGCACAGCGCCAGACGCTGGGCGTCGGTCGCGACGGCTGTCAGCATTTTGCCCTTGCCCTCTTCGGTGATATGGAAATAGATGCCGCCCAAGTGATAGCGCACATCGTCCACCGGAATGGCGAATTTCGTCCTGTTAATCAAATGAGCCAAATCGCCGGTCGTCATCTGGAACTTGGTGGTCAGATTCGACCCAGCCATCGCCGGAAAGTTTTCGGCCGGCAGCGCCGGCAGGCGGAACACTGCGCGGCCGCTGGACACGACCAGCTGGTCGCCGGTTTGCTTGAAACTGATTTCCGCGTCGTCCGGCAACTTGCGGACAATGTCGTACAGCATTTGCACGGGAACGGTCGTCTTGCCCGGCAAAGTGATGTCCGCGGCGACATGTTCGACCAATTCCAAATCGACATTGGTCGCGGACAGAATCATATCGTCGGCAACCTCAATCTTAACGTTCATCAAAATCGGCAGGGTCGCGCGCTTTTCGACGATGGACTGCATATGGCCCAATGCGCGTATCAATACCTGGCGAAATACTGAAAATTCCATAACTTACTCCTAGTATTATGTGTAATGCCCACATTCTCGTGTCTAAGTTTAGCAAAAAATGCCGATTCGGCGCAAGGGCAAAAATAGATAGGAGATACGAGATAGTAGATAGGAGATATTAGACCGGGGCAGCTTGAACATTATTTAAAATAATAAAATTTGTTCACGTTTGCACAATGCCAGTATCTCCTATCTCGTATTTCCTATCTTCTATCTGAAAAAATAAACTGTCGAAAGACCGTTTATTTTTTCATAATCTTTTCCAGTTTCGACCTGAGTTTCTTCATATCGTCGTATTTCTTCAGGGCGCCATTTTCGGCGATGGAAATATCCCCCGTTTCCTCGGACACGACCAAGATGGCGGATTTCGAGGCCTCGGACATGCCTAGGGCCGCGCGGTGGCGCGTTCCGTATTTCCAAGTCATGTTGTTCTGGGACAGCGGCAGTATCGCGCCCGCGGACAGAATACGGTTGTCTTCGATTACGACCGCCCCGTCGTGCAAAGGCGTCTTGTTGAAAAAGATTGTCAGCAGCAGCTCGCTGGAAATAACCGCGTCGATTTTGACCCCTTTTTTTTCGATGACGCCGTCGTCCAGCTTGTCTTGGAAAACAATCAGCGCGCCAGTTTTCCTCGCGGACATATATTCGGCCGCCGTCGCGATTGCCTCGACCGATTGCGCTGTTTCGTCACTGCCCTTGCGATTGCGCGCGGATATGGTCGAAACCATGTTCTTGAAACTTCCCATCAGCGCCAAGAACTTGCGTAATTCCGGCTGGAAGATAACGACCAGCCCCATCGACAGAAACAGCGCGGTCCAGTTCAGAAACGTCCCCAGCAAATCAAGCTTCAGCCAGGTCATCACAAAGCTGGCGACCCACAACATTCCCAACCCCAGCAGTCCACGAACCAGCCTTTCCGAAGACGTATTCCGTATAAAGGTTCTGTAAAATACCAGCAGTATCGCCGCGATAATTAAAATTTGAATCAATCCGACCCAGGTCACATTCATGTTTTTTCCTTTTTTTGCTTTAATTCGGATTACCGATTACGGATTACCGATTACGAATCTAATTTATCAATCCACCGACCAGTTCCGCCATCGGCGCGTTCAGCCAATCCGGGTCGCCCTTGTCATCAGGCGCGCCGATGGTCATCGCCGTTTTGCACGGATGATCATCGGCCAGCCAATTTTCAATCAAATCGCCGGCCAGCCACCCGACACCCGCGCCAGCCACCAGCCCCAGTCCCCCGGTAAACGGCGCCAGCAGCAATCCGATTCCCGTGGCGCTGGCCACCTTGCCCGCGACGGCCGAGCCGCTTATCTTCATATCCGGTTCCGCCAAATTGCCTGAAAATTCCATGGAATTGATAACGTTTCCGGTCAAAGACAGCTTCAGACCGCGCACGGGCACGCTGGTCAATGATGCCTTCAGCGTTTCGGCGCCGAAATTAAACTTGCCCGCCAGACGCAGATTGACCGCGTTCGTTTCGACCGCTACGCCGTTTTCCGTCTCTATACGTCCGTCGCGCAATTTCATATTCGCCGCCGCACAGGAAATCTTTATCTGGTCGTACTTTTTTTTCGAACGGAACAAATCCTGGACGCCGTGCCGCAAATCCGTCAGAAAGTCCGTTCCGTACATGTATGCGACCAATTCCGAATGCGCGTAGCCCGGCGCCACGGAATATACGTACACCGGCCCTGTGGTCGTCGAAACCAATTCCGACAAATTCGAACCACGGCCCTGGACATAGAATTCGAAGTTGACCGGCAGTTCCGATATATAATCGTCTTCGCGTACGGATTTCATGATTTCGCCGACATAGACGCGTTCACCCAAGCCGGCCGCGCGCGCGCTGAGCATTCCATCTGCCGAGCCGGTTATATCGGCGGCGGCGCGGACATTGCCTTCGGCGAAATTGGCGCGCATGTCGAACCGCATGCGGCCATTCTTTAGATTCGCCTTTAAATCTATGTCTTTGACAACCATTTCGCGATAGACGGCCAGGCTGCCGACCTTGGCCGTCAGGCTCAGATTATAATTCAGCAATTCGCCGCCGTACAAGGGGACATCCCTGAAAACGTTCAAGTCCCTTTTCGGCCTGACCCACTTTACGCCCGACGAGTACAGACCGGGAAAAACCTCGTCCAAATCTATTTTTCCCGATTCCAGTTTCAGCACTATATCCGGCACTTTCGCCGACCAGTCGACATTGCCTGAAAATGTCGCATCGCTGCCCTTTACGGCAATCGACGATTTGCGCAGCGTCAATTTTTTATGCCCCAGGCCGCCGGCCAGATTGACCTCTATCGTCGGCATTTTCGGAAATTCCATGTCCAAAAATTTGCCCAGCGGCACAATATCGGGAATCTTTCCCTTGACGATAAAATCAATCGGCATTTTGCTTTTGCCTTCCAGCGCGATGTTCGCGACCAGCGCCTGTCCGCCGGTTGACAGCGCAATTCGCATAGGATAGACTTTGCGCTCTTCGTTGAATTCGGAAAAAGAAACGATAAACGGATAGACCATTAAGTCGGACTTGAACCAGCCCGTATATTCCTCGGAATTTTTTGCCCCGTTGTAACTGACGTTGAATCCGCCCAGAACATATGTCTTGCCATCGATGTCCGCGACGACATTGCGTACATCTATCTCGTCCAATCCCAGACTTGCGAACGGATATTTCGATTGTTTGGCGTGTTCGGCCCCCTGCCCCTTTGCCGGGGCCATCGAGTATTCGCCGCTGTCGTTTTGTTCCAGAAAGATTCCGACGTCGTGAATCCTGGCGTTTTGAATGGTCGGCTTGTCGCGCAGCAGGGAAATCAGATTCAGGGTGACATCCACCTTTTTGGCCGTAAATCCGTTTCGGTGCCGCGCCCAGTCTGCGTTCGGGACACGAACACCGTTTATCTCGATTTTCGGCCGCACCGAGAATTTCCAAGAAATGCCGCCGTCGATTTCGACCGGCAGTCCGGTGGCGTCGCGTAGCGCATCCAGCAGATTGCCGCGTAGCGTTTCCAAATTCACCTGAGACAGTGCGATGAAGACAGCCACGACCAGCCCGGTGAAAAACATCGCGCAGATTCTGGCAATTTTGAAAAAGAGTCTTCTTTTATACGGCATTCGTTATCGCGTTATTCCTATTCCGGAACTTTGAATTCCAGAAATTTGACGATCGGGGCCATGAATTCCGGTATTTCGGCGCGCACGGTCATTATTTTGCCCGTGCCTGGGTGACGGAACGTCAGCCGATGCGCGAACAAAAACAAGTTCTTGGTCGCCAGTATCGAATCCAGTGTGCCGTCCAGCTTTTGCGCGCCGCCATATAGTGTATCGCCCACAATCGGCGCGTCCAGCGAAAAAGCGCTGTGCGTGCGCAGCTGGTGCGTCCGTCCGGTCTTGGGCATAAACAGCACCCACGACAATACGTCCGATACCTGCGAGAGAACCCTGTACTCGGTAACCGCGTGCTGCGGGCGTGGGCCGGTGGGATTCTTGTCGCCCGCGTCCATGATCCGTCCCTTGACCATAAAGTTGTCGATGATGCCCGACGTCGGCGACACGTTTCCCATCAGCAGCGCCAGATATTCTTTGCGCGCGGTCTTGTTCTGAAATTCGCGAGACAAAGCCTGGGCGGCGTTGTGATTTTTCGCCACGACCAGAATGCCCGATGTTTCCTTGTCCAGACGGTGAACCAGCGAAATCTTGTCGTACGGAAACAAAGCCGCCGCCATCTTGTCGACCGAGCGGCGAATTCCCGTCCCACCTTGGACCGCCAGGCCCGCCGGCTTGTCGAATACGACAATATCCGCGTCGTCATGAACGATGCAGCGGCGCAGCCATTCCAGGTCCGCCAGCGAATATCTGTCGCCGCTTTCGGTCTTTTTTATTTTCTCGTGACTATAATACTCTGTCGTCGGCGGAATCCGAACATGGTCGCCGGAACGCAGAATCTCGGTGCCGCGGCATCGGGACGAATTGACCCTTATCTGGCCGCCGCGGCACAGCCTGTAAAAATCCTTTTGCGGCAGCCCGGGGAACGCGCGCAAAAACCAGCGCAACAGCCGCGTTCCATCATCGGTCTTTGAAATTTCAATCAATTCAGCCATGGATATTTAAGATTTCTGATTTACGGATTTAAGATTTGACAAATCTAAAATCTTAAATCCATAAATCTTAAATAGACCTATTCCCCGTAAATCACCCGGACGACGTTTTTGCCGTTTTCGTCCGCGCAGGCGCCAATCGCGCCGCCGCGCTTGCCATCAGACAGCTGGTAATCGGCGGAATCAGACCAGGCCTTGGTTACAAAGTATTCGCAATCGCTTTTAGACAATCCGTTTATGCTCAGCACGAACTGGCGGGCGTCCGCCGGATTGACGGTCAGTTCATAGTTTCCGCCGTACGGATTTTTGGGCGTCATGCCGATTGCGCCGAATATTGTCGCGTTGTTTATGTTCGAGAAATCGTCATATTCGCCCAGCAGCTGGCGCACGCCGGTCACAATCTGCGCGACTTCGTCGTTGACGGTTGTCCTTTTCTGGCTGCGCATCGCGGCGCCTATCATGGTTATCGCACCGACGGTGATAATGCCCATAATCGCCAACACGCCCAGCATTTCAATCATGCTGCGTCCGGATTCTTGTTTCATATTTCATCTCCTGTTTGCTATTGCATGGTTATTATTCTATCATATAACTTATGAATATTCAATTTTCTGATTTGATTGAAAATAGTCCTAGAAGCCCGGGCGTATACAAAATGTATGACGCGGACGGGCTGTTGCTGTACGTGGGCAAGGCCCGGGACATCGCGGCCCGGCTGAAACAGTACCTGGACGTGTCAAAGTTAGAGCCGCACAAGCAAATCATGCGTCCCCTGGTCGCGCGCGTTGAATGGGAAACGGTCAAAAACGAATCGGACGCATTGATTCTGGAAGAACACCTGATTAAAGCCCGGAAACCTAAATACAACATCATGATGACGGACGGGAAAATGTACCCCATGTTGGCGCTGACGGCGCACGAATTCCCACGGCTGTTGAAATTCCGGGGCCGGGTTTCGCAAAAGCGCGACGTCTTCGGACCGTATCCGTCGGTATCGGCGCTGAACGAGACAATCAAGACATTGCAAAAGGCCTGCCGGCTGCGCACCTGCACGGACACGTTTATGAAGAACCGCGCGCGGCCGTGCCTGCTGCATCAAATCGGACGGTGCAGCGCGCCGTGCGTCCGCCCCCAGGATTCGTATTCGGAAAACGTCGCGCTGGCCCGCCGGATTCTGACCGGCGACAGCGGGCCGATTATCGCCGAGCTGTCGGATAAAATGAAAACCTTGTCCGACAATATGGAATTCGAGGCCGCGGCCGACATCCGCGATAAAATCGCGGCCCTGACACATACGGCCAGCCGCGGTATCAGGCAAAAAAAAGAATCGGGAATAAATTGGACCGAATCGGTCGGCGAATTGGAAAATTGGCTGGGGATAAAAATCGACCGCGCCTGCGTGTTCGACAATTCGCACCTGTTCGGCAAGACGCCGGTCGGCGCGATGATTGTCTTCGGCCATGACGGGTTTATCAAGGCCGACTATCGGCACTTTAAATTAAAGGACGCGGCGCGCGCCGGCAACGACATAGCCATGATGGAAGAGTTTATCCGGCGCGCCGCGGCTAAAAACAAATTTGATTTAATAATTGTCGACGGCGGCCCGGCGCAGTGGAACATCGCGCGCAGGACCGCGCCAGATACGCCGATTCTTGGCGTCACCAAGGGCGAAGTCCGCGACGGCGACGAGCATTTTATCATGCCGGGCGGCAATATCGACCGCGACTTGCCGAAAGATTCACCGTTGTTCCTGCTGCTGCGAAGCGTCCGGGACGAGGCACACCGATTCGCAATCACGTTCCACCGCGCCATGCGCGCCAAGACGATGGTTGCCAGCCAACTGGATGAGATTGAGGGCATCGGCCCGGCGCGCAAGCGCGCGGTGCTGCACCACTTCGGTTCCGTGCGCCAAATCGCCGACGCGGACTTGGCTGCCCTGTTAAAGGTACCGGGTCTGGGAAAATCGGCCGCGCGGAAAATATACTCTTATTTCCATTCCTGAAAAGTGATACAATGTTCGTGTTCCAACAAGGAGATTTGAAATGAAAACTTTTGTAAACATCCTGTCGATATTCAGGATTCTTGCGTCCTTTGCGATTATTCCATTGCTGATGTTCAATATGTATTGGACCGCGTTCATCGTTTATACCCTGGCCGGAGTATCGGATTTCTTCGACGGCTGGCTGGCGCGAAAATATAATGCGACATCGAAAATCGGCGGCGTGCTGGACCACATCGGCGACAAGCTGCTGGTCGTCAACACAATGATTATGCTGGCGTGCATGATGCCGGTTTGGTTCGTGGTTATTCCGATTATATTGATGATTGCGCGCGAATTGTACATCAGTGGATTGCGCGAATTCCTGGGCACGCAGAAAATCGAAATGCCCGTAGACAGCAATCACGGCTATTTCTCGATGGGCAAAGTCAAAGCATTCCTGCAAATGGTTTCCGTGGGCGCGTTCCTGTTGATTTTCGCGCTGGGCACGGCTATTACGCCGGACATGACCAGCCGCCTGGTGATGTATCTGATTTACGCCCTGCCGCAGATTGGCATATGGGGATTGTGGCTGTCTCTGGCCGCGTCGCTGTGGAGCGCCGGCGAATACACCCTGACCTTCGCGAAGCATATGAAGAAGGTAAAGTGAAATATAAAATCCCGCGAACGCGGGATTTTTAGTCAGAATGTGTCGGCAAAGCCGACGACTCTATTAACTAATGACTATAGACTAATTACTGTATCGCGTGATATATTCCGCGTGATTTTTATAAAAAATCACCGCCGTGATGAAGGGCGGTTGGAGGTTCAAACTACTGAAACAATAGCGTGCTTATTTTGCGGCGTGCCGCATTATTCGCAACCCTCCAACCAATGGTTGGAGTTTTTTGTTTCAAGAGGTTTGAATCCCCGCGGCGATAATCAATCGCCGCATTTGAATTATATCTCACATGCCCGCCACTGGTCAAGCCACAGTTGATACATGAGACTTGAAAAATCCCGCGCCCGGCGGGATTTTTTATCATTTGCAATTTTTATAAATACGTAATACTATTCTAAACGCAGACGGGTGTTCCGTCTGCGAGGACTTGAAACCTCTCTTAAAACGCGGCGCGTTGCGACAATATGCGCTTTTTATATCTCCAATCATTGGTTGGAGGGCGTGGAAATATATAGAATACCACCGCTATTTTTTAAGATAGTTTCAAGCCTCCAACCGCCAATTTCATTGGTGGTTTTTTCATTCGCGAAAAAAAGGAGGTTTGAATGAAAAAAGCGAGACTTTTATTTCTATGCGCGGTTTTATGCCAGTTCACCTGTTTCAAATCCGTCGGCGCGACAACTATCAGCTCTGATACGGCAGTTCTTATTACAAACGATGGTAAATGTCATGGATGCAAGGCGCCAATACTATGCGCCTCGCCTCCTCCGGAATGTAATATTGGAAACTGTATCACAGAATCCGTTGGAACCATAATTGATGGTTATACATGCACAGGCAGCGATTGGGAAACCTGCACCCCAAACGGCACATGCTACTGCAGTCAGTCATACAGCATGGCCGGATGCACCCAGCCTGCGAACGGCGTATCCCAAAGGTATCAGTCATGCAGTGGCACGGACAATTGCGGCGGTGCGTGCACGAAGTCGGCGGGCTCTTGCGTAATAACGTGCAATTCCGGATATTACAAAAGCGGCAGTTCGTGCGCCCAGTGCGCCGCACCGAGCGGATGGACGCTGGAAAACAACGGCGCATTGGCCGTCAGCACGCATATCAAGACGAACAACAGTGGCGTTAATGGTCAAAGCGATTGCTATATAGACGCGGGAAAGTACAAGGATTCAACCGGGAACTTTGACATCAGCCCAAGCTGCAATTGGTAGAACAGGCAGGATTTTTTTAGTCAGTAGTGCATAGTGAATAGTGTTTAGTTACTATAAAACTATGCACTATAAACTAATCACTATACACTACTGATTAATGACTATACGCTTTCACCTTGTTATAAATCCGACGCTGGTAATCGATGTTCTGCGGATTCGACGCATAAACCGGATTTTTAAAGTCCGCGTAGTCGCGCCAAATCTCCAGCAATTCCCATTTGGTGTCCAGGACTTCCTTTTTATTCGGACGCAGGATTGTCGATTCTCTCATGCTGAAAAGAAATGCGACATCGAAACAATCGTGCGCCGGATAAAAAACGCCGTTCTTGGTCATTTCAGGAAAGTTCCAGCGGATTATATCAATCGGCCTGGGACTCAGGGCGCGGCCGCGCGCACCGGATTCTTCCGACAATTCCGCGACGGCGACGCCCAAAAGGTCGGACCCTCCGTCCGCGTGGCCGCCGAATTGCTTATAAAAGCCGTGCAGCTTGTGATGCATAACCAATATTTTTGAAAAATCAGGATTCACGACGATTGCGCTGGCGGTAACGACCGGCCGGCCCGGGGCGCGTTCGAAAACGGCGTCCGGGTACTTTGCGACAAATTCGCGAAACGATTTCAGGTCCCGGCGCTCTAAATCATCAGACGGCGCATATTCATGCAAAAGATAATTCAAATCCGTCATCGGTCCCCCTTGTCTAAGACCAGAATCCCTTTTTGCCGGACGGGCCGGTCTTTTCGAATTCCGCCAAGGCTTTCTTTTGCCTGTCGTTCAGCTTGGTCGGGACTTTCATCGCGACGTCGATATACATGTCGCCGAATGTTCCCGCGCGCCGGCCCGGCATGCCGTGGCCGCGCACGCGCAGTTTGTCGCCGATTTGCGTGCCGGCGGAAACTTTGACATTCAGTTTTTTGTCGTCGATGGTCTCAAATTCAATCTCGCCGCCCAGCGCCAATGTTGCGAACGGAACATCAACGCGCGCCAGCAAATCGGGGCCGTTGCGCTGGAATCGGTTGTCCGGGCGCACGCGCACATCCAGATAGAAATCGCCGACCGGTCCGCCCAGTGGCCCGGCCTCGCCCTGACCGGCCAGGCGCAGGCGCGTGCCGTCATCAACCCCGGCGGGAATCTGGACATCCAGCGTCCGATGTTTGTGTACAGTGCCGATGCCGTCGCATTGCGAACATTTCTTTTTTATTTTGCGCCCCAGACCGTTGCAATCGGGGCATGGAACCTCGACCGTAAAGAATCCCTTTTGCTGGTGCAGAACACCCGCGCCGCCGCAACGGGTGCACACGGGCGCGGGCTTGCCGTCGTCGGTGCCGAATCCGTGGCACTTTTCGCACCGGACATTGCTGGAAAATTTCACAGTGTGGGTCTTGCCGAAATAGGCGTCGCGCAAATCAATGACGACCTCGTCCAATAAATCGCGGCCGCCGCGCTGGGTTCCGGCGCCAGCCGCGCCGCCCATATCGCCGAAGCCGAATCCGCGCATGGCCTCGCGGATAATATCCTCCATCCCGCCCATTCCGCCGCCCATGTTGAAGTGGAAATCGCCGCCGCCGAACGGATTGCCGCCCGCCCCGGCGCTGGCGCCGTTGCCGCCGGCGAACACCGCGTCGCCGAACCGGTCATAGGCCGCGCGTTTCTGCGGGTCTTTCAGAATGTCAAAGGCGTTGTTGACTTCCTTGAACTTTTCCTCGGCCGACTTGTCGCCCGGGTTTTTATCGGGATGATATTTCATAACCAGCTTGTGATAAGCCTTTTTAATATCCGCATCCGACGCATCCTTGGCCACGCCTAAAATATTATATGGATTCATAATCTAGTGGTTAGTGTCAGTGTTAGTGGTTAGTACTGGTGGTTGTTTTTTGTCGAACAGAATATAATGTCGCGGCAAAAAAAAATCAAGGGGCGAATTTTCCGCCCCTTTTGTCATGCATATATCTTGAAAAACGGACTATCTGCCTTTTTTCTCGCGATTAACTTGGTAAAAGCCATAACCTGCGACCATGGCACCCAAAAGACTAAGCGCGCAAAGGCCGAAATCGGCAATATTGGATTTCTTTTGGTTTTCAAGCTGTCTGTATTCCCAAGTTCGTTTTTTTTCAAAACGTCTGTATTCCCAAGCTGGGGCGTTGTTTAATGCAGACAACACCTGTTCTTGCTTTGCCTTGATTTCATCATTCTGAGCATTGTTTTTGCCAATTTGCCGCCCAGAACTAATAATTAAAAGGGCAAAAAAAGCAGTAACCGTGCCAAAATACAAATTATATAATATCAACGGTTTTATTTTTTTCGACCCATTTGTTGTTTCTTGTGTTTTCTGATTATTTTTCATTTGTCATCCCTTTTTCGATTCGTTTTTACCTGCTTCCGTGACTCATCAGCTGTTGTTTGTTATTTTCGTATACTTTTTTGCTTTTGTCATAATAATGGATTTGACTTACCGAACTTAACGCATTTATCACGGCAATAAATGTGTCGAATAGCGCATCTCCCTTGCTTTCCGCCATACACGCAAGAACCAGCATTACTGAAAACAAGGCACCATTTGAAATCCCCAATGCCAAATGAAAATTCATGTGTTTTTTGGCTTTCTTCATTTCGTGTTGAAATTCTTTTTCTAATTCTTTGTCCATAAAAACCTCCTTAGGTTTTTTATTAAAATAGACAAAAACAATACTATTGTCAAGACAAATTTCAAAAATGTAGAAACCGGGCTTGAATTGGGCCGGGAAATCTTTTATATTCCAGGACATGACTACAAAAACTTACGACGCATCAGATATTCAGGTACTGGAGGGGCTGGAGCCCGTTCGCCTGCGCCCCGGCATGTACATCGGCGGCACTGACGAAAAGGCCTGGCATCACCTGCCTATTGAAATTATGGACAACGCCATCGACGAGGCGGTTGCCGGCTTTGCCAAAAAAATCAAGGTAGAGCTGATTGATTCCAAGACCATCGAAATCACCGACGACGGCCGCGGCATTCCGGTCGACGAGCATCCGAAGTACCCCGGCAAGTCCGCGCTGGAGGTTATTTTTACCACCCTGCATTCGGGCGGCAAGTTCAACAACGACGTCTACAAGACCTCCGGCGGCCTGCACGGCGTCGGCAGCAGCGTCGTCAACGCCCTGTCGTCCGAGATGATTGTCAACATTTCCCGCGACGGATACCAATGGACCCAGACATTTTCCCGCGGCGTTGCAACCAGTCCGATGACCCGCGGCGACGCGACCAAAAACCACTGCACCCGCATCCGCTTTACAATCGACGACCAGATTTTCGGCGAAGCGGCCGTTTTCAAGCCCGTCAAGATTTACCGTATGGCCCGCGCCAAGGCCTTTCTGTCCAAGGGCGTGAAAATCGAATGGAAATGCAATCCCGAACTGCTGACCGAAGACATGAACATCGCGCCCGCGACTGAATTCTACTATCCGAACGGCGTCGCGGACTTTTTATCCGAACGCACGGATTCCAAGCCGCATATCTTGCCCAAGATTTTCAGCGGCAGCGTCGATTTCCCCGACGATTCCGGCCGCGCCGAATGGGCGCTGACATTTTTGACGGATGAAAACGGCGCCGCGTCCGACGACGGGTTCTTCGCGTCCTATTGCAACACCATCGCGACCGTCGACGGCGGCACGCACGAAAGCGGATTCAAATCCGCCATCACACGCGGCCTGAAAAACTATGGCGAAAAGACGAACAACAAGGCCGCCGCCGCCATCATATCTGAAGACGTCTTTGATTCCGTCGCCGCGATTGTCTCGGTCTTTTACAAATCGCCGCAGTTCTTGGGCCAGACCAAGGAAAAGCTGTCCAATCCGGAAATCGCAAGATATACCGAAAGCGCGCTGCGCGACCCTTGGGAAATATTCTTGGCGTCGGACCCGAAAACCGCGAACGCGCTGCTGGAATTCGTCATCAACCTGGCCAACGCCCGCATCAAGACCAAGGCGGTCAAGGACATCGCCCGCAAAACACCGACCAAGCGCGCGCGCATGCCGGCGAAACTGGCCGATTGTTCCAAGCACGGCATCACCGGAACCGAATTGTTCCTGGTCGAGGGCGAATCCGCCGGCGGCACCGCCAAACAGGCGCGCGAGCGCGCGACCCAGGCGATTTATCCGCTGCGGGGCAAGGTCCTGAACGTCATGTCCAATTCGAACGAGCGATTCGCTGATAACAAGGAACTGAACGAACTTATTGACATCATCGGCGCGGGCACGGCGCGGGACTGGGACGAAAGCAAGCTGCGTTATGAAAAAATTATCATGATGACCGATGCCGACGTCGACGGCAGCCACATCGCCGCGCTGCTGATGACGTTCTTTTATCAGTTTATGCCCCAGCTGATTCACGGCGGGCATCTGTACCTGTCCTGTCCGCCATTGTACAAGGTCACGCATGGAACCGAATCGATGTACGTCGACACGGACGATGAATTGGAAGAATTGAAAAAGACCAAGTATAAAAATAAAAAGATTGAAATATCGCGATTCAAGGGTTTGGGCGAAATGATGCCGAATCAGTTAAAGGAAACGACGATGTCAGCCAGAACCCGGCGCCTGATACGCGTCGAATTGCCGCCGCGGACCGAAGACGGCGCCGAGGATAACGAGGCGACCAAAACCCTAGTGTCCGAGCTGATGGGCAAAAAGCCAGAGTTCAGATTCCGCTTTATCACCGAACACGCCAAATTCGTCAAAGGACTGGATATTTAACTGCATTGGCATAATTCCTTTGGAATTACGCAAATGAAGTTAAAAGGATAAGTTATAAATGCTGCTATGCAGCATTTTTATCTTATCCCGACGGTGAACTCGTCGCCCCAATCAGAGACTACTTGGCCGCCTATGGTACAGCTTATGTCCTCAAATCCGCCCTTTATCTGATTCT
>JAISAB010000001.1 GCA_031266915.1 Rickettsiales bacterium
TTCGTCGAATTTACCGGCCTTCCACGCCAGACAAATCCTTCTCGCAATGACACAGTGGTGATAATGTTATTTATTCTCTATTCTTTATTATTTATTCTTTAATATTTGTTATCTGTGCTCTGTTAATTGGTAACTGTTAAAAAAACCGGCTTTCGCCGGTTTTTTTTATTGGATTTCCCTGATTAATCCAGACAGCCTTTCGACCGTTTCCACATCGTCCAGTGCGGCCGCAATCGTATAGGCAGATTCCAAATCCGTCCGGGCGGATTCGATATTGCCCATATTCAAGTTCAACGCAGCGGACTTTTCAAAATATTCCAACGCACGACGCGACAGGCTTTCACGCGCATCCGATGTCGCCGCGCCTTGAATCTGTTCCGATATAACGCGAATCGCGGACATATAATCGTTCACCGCGTCTTGGAATCGGCTCAGGGCTATATAGGCCTCGGCGCGTTCCGCATACACTATTGGGTTCACGACGCCTTCGGGCCGTGCCAGCGAGTTCGTATAATCGGCGACCGCGCCGTCCCAATTCTTCAGCCACAGATTCAGCTGGCCGCGTCTGGCATAAATATCACGCAACTGCAGAACATCGTTCGGACGAACTGCGCGCGCAGCCAGCGCACTGTTTATATCCGCCAGGGCGGCCGAATAGTCTTCCAGTCTGGTGTACAGCAGCGCGCGGTCATAAAACGCGACCGAATTCAAGTTATCCATTTCGATGGCCGTGTTGAAATCTTCCAGCGCAGACGGATAATTGCCGGATTGCATAAAAGCCTCGCCGCGCAGAATATACGCGTCCGTCGACATCGCATCAGTATCAATGGCGACCGTAAAGTCTGCAATCGCGTCGTCGATGCTGCCCGACAATAATTTTGCCTTGCCCGAATCCAGGTAATCGTTCGCCTGCATCAGGACTTCTTCTGTTATCTCGACATTGTTCGCAACCGGGTGCAGAATGCCGTGGCTGCGACCCAGAATATAGAACGTCGCGGAAATAAAGAACAGAATGATAATCCAATAAACGTAGATGGACAACGACCAGGCGTTGAATTTTGGCGCGGTCGCCGAAGCCTTTGAAGCGGCCGGTTTTTTACCAGCGGCTATCCTGGCCGGTATGATTCTGCGTGGGTCCAACTTGTTCAAAGTTGTTTTTTTCTTTTTCATTTAAACTCTCCCTTCCTACAGGTATATGTTTTAAGTTTAGAAAGATTTCAACCCCAGGTCAATGCTTTTCTGCTTGATTTGTCGAATTTGTCCCGCCGGCAGATTTCCCAATTCTATCGGGCCGTATGAAACGCGGTGTAATTTCTTGACCGGCAGGCCCGCAGCCGCCAGAACAATGCGGACTTCGTTCTTTTTGCCCTCGGTGACGGTAACCTCCAAATCTACACTGTTCCTTGTTCCTGGGCCTTGTTCCTTTATCAGCATCGGTCGATACTTGACGCCATCGATGGTCATGCCACGGCGCGCTTCGTCCAGTCTTGAAAAATCATTTCCCGAAACCGTCGCGATATAGACGCGCGGGATATTCGACGAAGGCAAAGTCAACCTCCGCGCCAAATCACCGTCGTTGGTCAGCAATAATAATCCCGTCGTCTTGTAGTCCAGCCGGCCGACGTATTTCAGATTTTTATATCGCGCGGGTAGGACGTCATAAATCGTCCGGCGGCCCATCGGGTCGTGCGCCGTCGTCATCGTATCGATTGGCTTGTGAAAGGCATAGAGCAACGTCGTGAGCCGGTTTCCGATTGTCGCGCCGTTGACTTTTATTTCCTCGATGCCGTCGACGAAAAAGACAGGCGTCGTGATTTTGACGCCGTTAACGGTAACCGCGCCTGATTCGATCAGGCGTTCAGCCGTTCGCCGGGACGCGATGCCCATGTCCGATAAAAATTTCGCAATGCGAATCCCATTCATTCTTAATTCTTAATTATCAGTTGCGCCATCGCGGCGACGGCGGCAGTCTCGGCACGCAGGATTGTTTTGCCCAAGGATATTCCGATGGCGCCCACCGCGTCCAGCGCGGCGAATTCGGCGTCCGAAAATCCGCCTTCGGGACCGATAAAAACAGCGCAGCTGTTTTTATCGTGATTTGTGACTCGTGATTCGTAATTCGAATTGTGCGCCGCGCGTTCATCTGCAAATACTAATTCCTGATTCCTTAGAACTGATTCCTGCAAAAACTCTTTGAATGTCTTCGGCGGCAGCAGTTCGGGCACGCTGTTGCGGTTTGATTGCTCGGCCGCTTCGACGATAATCTTTTCCATTCGCGACCAATTTACGTGATGCGCGACGGTTCGGTCGGTCAGCACGGGCTGCAGCCGCGTCACGCCCATCTGGGTCGCCATGTTCAGCATATCGTCCGTCTTTTTAATCGGCGCGAAGCAGAATGTGATGTCGTTGCCCGGGTCAGGATGATTCGTGACACGTGATACGTAACACGTGACACGATTTTTCTCTGTCGTCAATTTCGCCACGTATTCCACACCGTTGTTAAAGACCAGACATTTGTCGGTCCGCATGACCTTGGTCAGATAGTGCGCCTGGGCGTCATCCAGCGCAAAAGTCTTTCCGACTTCAAGTTTTTTATCAATATACACGCGTGGAATATTTTTCATTTTTACCCATTTAATATTAATAATTTCACAGACAGACATTGCCTTATAAGGCTCGTTTTTGTCTCCCCCCTCTTGGGGGGGAGTACCCGCGGAGCGGGGGAGGGGGAGCTCCCCACAGTCTCGCTTTGCGAGACAGCCCCCCTCAAGAAGGGGGGCAAATAGAACGCGGCTTAATCTGTCTGCGAATTGCTTGACTTGCCCAATTCTCGTCATTGCGGGAATCCCCTGTATCTATTATTTTTCATTTTAATTGAAAATATGGTATAATCAAGAAAAACAAATACAGGGGATTCCCGCAATGGCGGACAAATTCAAAATCTTATCGGCGGGCGGTGATTCCAAGGGCTTGAACATTTTCAAGTCATCATCTTATAAAGAGCATTTGCAAAAGCCCATGGCGGCGCTGTTCTGGAAAATCAGATGGGCGGCAGGCATTTGGCTGGCCGGCGCGCTGGCGTTCGGAATATCCTTTATTATCGAGCATATATGGCGCTATGGCTGGTCGCCCGCGACGGCGCACTGGACGTCGATTTATTTGAAGAACATGTTTTTTTCGGGCGGCTTGTCCGTATTGGCGGAAATCCCGGACTGGTTTATGCGCACAATCATGCGCACCGACATCATGTGCCTGACGCCGCTGATCCCGGTTCTGACATATCATCTGCTGGCGGATGCGACGCTGGTCGGCGAATTCAATCCGCACGGCAAGGACAAGTTCGACGAGAAATCGTCCAACAAGGCGACCAAGGAAGACATCGAAAAGATGGGCCTGTTCAAGGGCTTTATGATGGTGCTGGGGTATTTCAAGAAAAAGCCTTTGATGATGAACGAATGCTTGTCGACATTGTGCGTGGCGCCCCCGGGAACAGGTAAATCCCAAGGCGTCGTGTTTCCGACAATCTTCGAATGCAACAACGTATCCATGATTATCAACGACCCCAAGCCGGAATTGAAACAAAAATCGTCCGCGTACCGCGCGACGGTCGGCCCGGTGTTTATTATGAACTGGGCGGGCCAGGACGACCCGGCCAGCGGCATTTATTACCCGTCTTGGAATCCTTTGTCGCCGGAACATGTTCCCTTTAATACCGAGGACCGAGACCTGTATGTCGACGTCATCTGCGACGTGCTGATTGCCGAAAAGGCGTCCAGTTCCGCCGATCCGCACTGGACGATTTCCGGCCGTTCGGCACTGAGCGGCCTGATTCAGTTTATGGTATCTAAAATCGAACGCGCCAAGGCCGACGATTATTTCTATGGCCGCGTTTCCGCCGGCACGTTTGACAAGGAAGACGCCATCGTTCTGGGCGATTATTACACATCCATGATTAACGACCCGAACGCCTATTCGGCGACATCCACGCTGATGTCGGGACAATTGAACGCGATGAATTACGTCCACATCGGCACATGGGCCGGCATTCCTGACGCGTGGCGAGGAAAAGAGGCGTCGCTGTCCATGTTGCTGGACTGGCTGAACTTCAATCAGATTCGCATTGCCGAAGAACTGGAAAACCGCCGTCGCCAGGGCGACCAGATGGTCATGATGGCCGACCCGATGAAGGATTTGTTCCTGGACGCCGTACGCGAGGCGCGACAGTACTCCTACGCCCACCGCAGCATATTGGAACTGACGCAATTGGCCAATACGCCCGACAAAGAGCGCGGCAGTATCCTGTCCACCGTTATGGCGGGTCTGGGCATTTTCCGAAACGCCGCGGTGCGCAACCGCACCAGCCATTCGGATTTCCACTTCAGCGATTTGCGCGGCCTGAAAGACCCGCGCGACGGCAAAATCAAACCGGTGTCGGTTTACTTGTCAATCAATATGGTCAATGCCGAGGCGCTGAATCCAATCACCGGCATTTTTATCGAACTGATGTCCAAGTTCCTGCTGGCGAACGCGCCGGGCGCCATTCACGCCGGGGAAAAGCTGGGAACATTCCCGGTATTGTTTGTTCTGGACGAAATGCCGAAGATGCAAAAGCTGCAGGCTGTTATTCAAGGACCGGACCTAGGGCGCGGACAACAGATTTCATATCTGATAATCGGCCAGGATATTGCGCAGATTCGCGAAAAGTACGGCGCGGACGCCGCACAAACGATTATTTCCACCACCGCGGCCAAAATCGTATTGCGACAAAACGACCCCGAAACGGCCAAGCGCTTTTCCGACATGATGGGCCATAAAATGAAAATCAAGGAAACCAAGGACGACAAAGGAAAAGTTACCGAAACACCAGGCGAAGAATTGCTGTACAGCCCGATGGATATTATGAAACTATCCGATAAAAAACAGTTGGTTATTTTCCAGGGCTATTACAACCGCCCAATCGAGGCTGATAAACAAATGGCCTATAAAGACGACAGGTTGAAAGGCTATATGGACATGGGCGAGGCGTCGCCATTGCCCGAATTTCTGATACCGCACCATCATGCCGCGATGGGATACGGCGGCGTGCCCAAGGTCCAGAACCCTATGACCAAGGAAATAAAAATAATTAGTTAATAGTGATTAGTGTTTAGTTTATAGTGCATAGTTAACTATTTTACTAATCACTAAGCACTATTAACTATAAACTACTTATTATGAAACATTTGTCTTCTATTCTTTGCACTTTGTTTCTTCTGTCCGCCTGCGCGGGCAGCATGGAGCGTCGTTTGGATGATGTGCGCACCGCGTACCGCGATGGTGATTATGTGGCGGCTGCGCAACAGTTCGCCCCGCGTTCAGATGTTTCCAAGCTGGATAATCTTGAATTGCTGATTACCGCCGACGCGCTGTTTCATGCGAACGATTTCGGCGCCAGCGACGCCGCGTACGAAGAATTCAATCATCGCAACCTGAACCTGACCGACGGCGACCTGGGGCGCGAGGCCGGCGTCCTGCTGGGCGGCAATATGGCGAACAGCTATCGCCCGTTCATGATGGACGCGCTGTTCGTATCGTACTATCAGATTTGGGACGCGCTGGTCATGGACAGAACGGCCGACGCGCGCGTGATTATCAACCAGTCGTATGACCGTCAGCAGAACATGTCCCGAGAATACGAGCGCCTGGTCCAGGAAACGAGTGAGGCCGCCGCGGAAAATCCAGACGCGGCGAATCGGGTGGCGGTTGAAAATTCCCAGTGGCATGCATTCCGCGATATTATGAATCCGGCGCTGACGTATTTGTCAGGGATTTACTTTTTAAATTCCGGGCATTTCGGCGACGCGAAAACGTATCTGAAGCGTGCGAACGGCATGATGCCCGGCAATGAATTTATCAAGGCCGATTTGAATTCGGCCGCCGCCGGACAGGCTCCGTCCGGTGTCGCCTGGATTTTCATTGAATCAGGATTCGCGCCCAAATTGCGCGAAAAACGGATGGATATGCCCATGCCTGTCGGGAATTCGTTCACGATGGTGTCGCTGGCAGTTTCGGAACCTGTGTTTGCCGAATCCGGCCCGCACGTGGACGGCGCGCAATTGCTGACAGACGTCGACGCGCTGTTCATGACCGAATACGGCGAATATCGGATTAACGAAACCATTCGCGCATTGACGTCCGCGGTTTCCAAGGTCGCGCTGCAATCCGGCCTGTATAATTCCAGCAGCCCGTACGCAGGCCTGATGGGGCTGGCGGCGACCGCCTATTCCATGGCCAGCACATCGGCCGAAGTCCGAACCTGGGCGACACTGCCGAAATATATTTATCTGCTGCGCGTCAAAAAAGACAAAAGCGGCTTGATTGAATTGAAATCGGGTGGTAATGTTATTGCGACAGTAAATGCCTCGCAGTCCGGCAACGATTTAATTTATCTCAGACTTGGCGCGGGCGCCTATGACGCGAAAGTCATAAAAATAAAATAGAACAAAAGGAGAACCGAATGAAAAAATTACTAATGCTGGCGGCGGCGTTTGCGCTGGTCGCGGGATGCGGCGAAACGCGCGTCGTCGATTTGGATAATTCCAAGGACGTGGACGCCATGCAGCAGGTTATGGAACTGGAATACCGCGACTGGAACAAGACGGCCGAATCCATGACGTCGTCGATGCTGAAAAGCGGCGCCTTCGCCCAGGTCAAGAATCCGATCATCGCCATCGCGAACGTCGAAAACGACACCATGCAGCGCTTTGACACCGATATATTGGTCAAGAAAATCCGCACGACCCTGGTCAATTCCGGCCAGGCGAAGATTTCCACGGGATTCCAAAACAAGACCACGACGGCCAAGGGATTTATTCCTGTATCGGCCGAGGTCAAGGCCCTGGCGCGGGACCGTCACGGCACGTCCACGCTGAACGCCAAGGCCGAAGGCTATGCCGAGGTCGAATATGAAAAGCAAATTGCCGAGGACGAAACCACGCACCAAATGCGCGACACGCGCGGCAACGACGAATACGACCAATCCACGTTCGCACAAAAGGGCACGCTGGTCGCGCCGAACATGTCGCTGTCCGGAAAAATGCTGCAACGCAATCTGAAACTGCAGTCCGGCCTGTTCAGCAGCGTCGACACGCGCGTCGAATATTATCTGCAGCTGACGCTGACGGATTTAAAGACGGGCCTGTCGGTGTGGGAGGACGAACAGCCCATTGTCAAAGAAGGCGACCACGCGCCGACATGGTAAAAAACGGCCCGTCGGGCCGTTTTTTAAGTTATAAGTTATCCTTTAAAATTTTACAAAAAATCCAAATGTTGCGAAAGTACTCAGATTATACTTGCCGGCCGTATCTGGTGTGGTCCCGCGTATTTGCGGAATCATGTCTACGAATTTAAAGTTGAAATTAATACCAAACGGCGCCAGCAATGTGCCGCGAAATGGCGTAAACGAGTTACCGACCATAAATGTGAATCCGCCGCGTGTGGAATCCATTTCAAATTCATCCGGCGAAAACAAACCGCCGTATGAAAACGCATATCCGGCCGATATATAGAACTTTGTCACATCGGCAAAATTCGCATACAAAACACCGCCAAGATATGTTGTGCCGAACATAAAATCTTCGCCGCCAACAGCGCCCCAGCCAACATCCTGACCAATCCATGGACCAAAACTTATCCCGCGGTCGCCACTATACAAGAACGGAAACGCCGTGAAATAATCCGCGCTGATGGCATTAACCGAATAACGAATGCAATTGCCGGGCTTGTCGCATCCGATTTTCCCAGCCTTGTGATATTTGCCGGAATCCGAACCGTAATTGACAACCATGCCCAGCGAATGCAGCTGATACCACGACCTGTCGGTTGCCGCATATGAATCAAATCCCACGACCAGCGCGGCAAAAGTAATTGCCAGGTAACGATATTTCATAATTAATCTCCGAATGGGTTGTCTGATTTCTTGTATTCGATGACGATGGGCAGGGCCTCCCAGTGCAACACCTTGGCAAGGCCGCGACGCAGATAGCGCGTATAGCTTTCCGGAATATCGGACGCGCCGCCGACGTTGATGGTAATGCGCATCGGATGCTTTCCCGTCTGCGAGGCGAATTTGATTCTCATCGGCCGTTTCAGACGCGACATTGGCGGCTGGCGCGCGGCCATCAATTTTTCCAGTGTGCGGTTGATTAGACTGGTCGGCGCATGTGCATTGGACAAATCGAACTGTTCATATACGCGCTTGAACATATTTCGAACGCCCGTGCCATTTTCGGCGGATATTGCCAGTATCAGCGGCTTGATAATCTGATGGAACGAATTGTTGAACTGATGCTTCAGCTTTAACAGTTTCGCCTCTTGCTCGTCCTTTTCAACCAAGTCCCATTTGTTCAGCGCGACGCACAGAATCTTGCCCTGTTCATAAACACGGGCGGCAATCCCCAGCGCCTGGTTCTCGATATTCTTCGTGGCATCCACCACCAGGATGACGACATCGGACCGCTCGATTGCATCCAGGGACTTCAGCGCCGCCAAAGTCTCCACATCGTCAGTGACGCCCGCCTTGCGCCGCAGGCCGGCCGTATCCATCAGAACGACATCGCGGCCGTAGAATGTCGCGGGAATCTTCACCGTGTCGCGCGTGATTCCTGGCTCGTCCTTGACAATCTGTCGGGTTTCGCCCAAGATCTTGTTCACCAGCGTGGACTTTCCGACGTTCGGCTGACCCAGGATGGCAATCCGCAGACGCTGTTCGATGGATGATGGATGATGGATGACGGATGATGGGACCTGTTCCAGGAATTCGAAAATCTTGTCAAAGCCGGTTTTATGCTCGGCTGATACCATAACAGGCTCGCCCAAACCCAATTTGTAAAAGTCATGGATATTGCCTAAGCGCGACGATGATTCCGATTTGTTCACCAGCAGCAGGACCCTGGCCTTGTTCTTTCTTTTGACGGCGCGCGCCCAGTCAAGGTCTTCGGGCATCAGGCCCGCGCGCCCGTCGACTACGAACAAGATCGCGTCGGCTTGTTCGATTGCGGCCATGGCCATATTCGTGGAATCCGACGCTATGCCGGTTTTGGCCTTTTCCAAACCGGCGGTATCGGACAGCTGCCAATCGGTATTTTTGATTGTTCCACGTACTACATCGCGGGTCACGCCCGGCCGGTCGTGAACCAGCGCGTCGCGTGTCCCCGTCAGTCCGTTGAACAACGTGGATTTTCCGGTATTGGGCCGGCCGGCAATTGTGACTTTAATCATAACATTTTTCCATTGTATTTTTATCGGACAACCTTTACACTTGTATTTAAGGATTATAAAGCAAAATATACGGATATGCAACGGGGGGTCGTAAAAATGAAAAAAAATTTAGCAAAGTGGGCCAAGCACGTTTGGACCGTTCTGACCAAGCCGAAGCGCTATTTTACAAAAATCGTGGCCGACGGCAATCTTGAAGAATCCATGCTGCGCGCGTTTATGTACGGTCTGCTGGGCGGCGGTCTGGTGCTGGCGCTGCGTCTGGTCGGCGGGGCGACGATTACCATCGGTTCGGTCTTTACGGCGATTGTCATCGTGCCGGTGTTGGCGGTGGCGCTGCTGTTTATCCTGTCAGGATTGCTGATGCTGGTTTCTGAAATCACCAGCGGCGAGCGCGATTGGGAAATCGCGGTCAAGGGTCTGGCGTCGGTGTTCTTCATATATCCGGCGATTCTGGTCTTGAACGCGTTGGCGTTCAATTGCACGTCAATGTGGGTTATCAGCATCATCGTCGACGCGTACGTGCTGTTTCTGTTCTATAATATCAGCCTGTATTGCATGAAAGGCAAAAAGCCCAACGTCATGGTTGTCATCGGCATTCTGGCGCTGTTCATGACAATGGTGTACGTGACCAATTATCGCATAGGATGGTTTATGCTGAAAAACACCAGCGCGACATTGGCGTGCCTGCTGTAAAAAACCGCCCGATGGGCGGTTTTTTACGTGAATCGTAATTCGTGACTCGTGATTCGTAAAAAAATATTAGTCTTTAGTCGATAGTCAATAGTAATACTATAAACTGAACATTAATGACTAATATTTTTTATAGATTTATCAAAATATTTTGATACAATGCGTCCTGTGGTGGTGTATTGCCATCACACGGGGCTAGTAACCCTAACACAAAGCGTCCGAAGGACGTAAAACCTCCAAGCCATGGTTGGAGGGCAATGCCATAAGGACCTGTCCGAAAACATTGCGCTATTCTTTGTGATAGTTACTACCTCCAACCGCCTTTATATTTAAATGCGGTTTTTTCGTGGGGCACGTGATTATTTTTCTCTCCTCCAGTTAAAAAGGGTCTGCGCCCCACCCATAGGTTTATTTGCGGCAATCCAGTAAGACACTAGCAGATAGTCATTAGTCTATAGTCTTTAGTGAGTAGTGATTAGCGCATAGTTTACAGTATGATAACTAAATCACTATACACTATTGACTAAAGACTACAGACTAATGACTATTTGTTATACGCTATTTGCTATCTGCTATACGCTAGTGGTTCATTTAAAATGTTGCGCGCAGGCCGGCACCCAGAAACGGCAATCCCGCGGATATGCCCAGCGACATCCAGCCATCCACGTTTTCGCTGTATTTGTATCGAAACGACGCCATACCCGTATGCGCCAGATAGTCTTCCGCATTGTCGTCCCAGACGCCAGTGTCCGACAACAGGTATGACGCCGACAGGCTGTATTTCAAGAAATCATAGCTGACGCCCGCGCCGACTGCGAATCCGTCCGATGCAACAACCGGATTCTCGTCATAAACGACGCGGCCGGACAACCCAAAAATCCAGCTGTTGTACTGCAGGTTTAATCCCGCGGACACCTGGGCGCGCCAATCGGCCGTGACACGCGGCGCGAATATATCCGTCTGAAAATTATCGGGCGAATCGATAAACGACGCGCCGAACGAAAACGCAGTTTTGGTCTTGCCGTCCGGGTCGCGATACTTGACGCCGATGTCGACCGCATATTCATAGTCGGGCGATAATCCGGCGACCGAAACGCCGTACTGCAGTGGCCTGGTCGGAACGGACACGACATTCGCGCGCAGGTCGTACCGGCCGCTGGTCAGCGTAGTGTTGGAAATAACAGGGCCGCCCAAATCTATCTCTTTGTAAAACAATGGATTGTCGTTCACGCGCAACGCGCCGACATCGGGCAATCCGACGCCCAGTTTTGTTGCGATGGAATCGGTGTATCCGACCTCGGCCCGGCCCAGCGACGCGTCTTCGAAAAACAGGAATGCGTCGCGCTGCCATTTATCCTGATAGACAGCCAGTTCGTCAATCGCATAGACCGCGCCGATTGTCCGCCGCGCGCCAAGCGAATAATTGAACTGACCGCGCACGCGCCAGTCGTCGACAAATGCTGGCGCGTCGAAATCCGGTTCGATAACGCCGATTGTGCCATAGCCGTTTAATCTGAAGCCGTATCCGCCGTGGTTGTATTCAAGGGCGGAGGCCACAAAAGGCAGAAGGCAAAAGGCAGAAGTCAGAAGGCAGAAGGAACGCAATCTGCGGATGCAATTTTTTAGTAAAAATTTGTTTGCAAAAATCATAAGTCCCCCGTTCCTGTTCCTTGTTCCCGCTTGCCCACCGTAGCCTTGGCGAAGGCGGGTTCCTTGTTCCTGTTCCCGCTTTCGACCAGAATCGCGTCGCGCAGTTTCGCATAGGCGCGTTCTTCGATTTGGCGGACGCGCTCGCGCGAGATTCCGTATTTCTGGGCCAGTGCCTCCAGCGTAACCACCGGGTCGGACAGGCGGCGCGCGCGCAGAATTTCCCGGTCGCGCGGCGGCAAATCCGCCAGATGCCGGCGCAGCAAATCATATCCGCGGCGGCGGAATTCCAACCGCTCGGCCATGTCTTCGATGCTGTCGCGGTTGTCCTCCAGATTGGACAGCGCGTCTTTGGAATCGTCCGCGCGCGATATGGGCGCGTTCAGCGAAACGTCGCGCGCGCCCACGCGCGTCGCCATGCGCGTCACGTCGTGCTCGGGCACCTGCAGGAATTCCGCGACCTGTTTCGTCTGCTGGTCCGACAGATTGCTGTCCATAATCCCCAGCGCCTTTTTTGCGCGCGACAGGTTGAAGAAAACGCGCTTTTGATTCGCGGACGTGCCGATTTTCACAATCGACCAGTTGTTCAGAATATTTTCATAAATCTCGGCCTTAATCCAGAACATGGCATAGGTGGAAAAGCGGAATCCGCGCTCGGGCTCGAATTTCTGCAGCGCCTGCATCAGCCCCAGATTCCCGCTGGCAATCAAATCGGCCACGGGAATCCCGTAATTGCGGAAATCATAGGCGACCGACACCACCAGCCGCAGATGGCTGGCCACCAGTTTTTCAGCGGCAATCTGGTCATGGCCTGTCCGCCATTGGACGGCGTATTCGTATTCCTGCTGGGCTGTCAGAATGGGGAATTTTTGAATGGTCTGGATATACTGTTCCAGGCCCGATTCGTCCGACACGCCGCGCGCCGCCATCAGGCTGGTGTTTTCAGACCCCGCGCCGCCGCCGGGTCTTGCCGTTAAAGCGTTCTTGATTTGCTTTTTCATAACCTCTATAGTATAACCGGCATTATAAAAATTGCAACTGCAGGAGAATTTTCTATGGCGACGATTTTAGAGAGGAATAAAAACCTGAAACCGAATAAAAAAACAACGGAAGAATACGCGGAAGACGCCCTGTACCGCGAGGTATGGGAAGACGTGAACAACGAAAAGACCCAGCGCTTTTTGAAAAAATATTCACGTTATTTGATTGCGGGCGCCCTGGCCGTTATGATTGCGGTGACCGCGATTCAGATGCTGCGGCATCATAATCAAGCGTCCCGGGTGGCGGCCGCGACCGCGTACGAGACGGCAATCGATGGCGTCGACGCCGGGGCTTTGGCGTCGCTGGGTCGGAATTCATCCGGCGCGACGGCGGATTTGGCATTGTTCCAATCGTGGATGCTGACCGAAGACACGGCGACGCTGGAAAAGCTGGCGCGCGACGGCCATACGCGCGATTTCCGCGACTTAGCGAAATTGCATCTGGCCGCGGTCAATGGCGACGCGATGGACGCGAAAGCCTTTGAAAATTCCCTGTCGGATTTGAATACGAGATCGTCCCCTTATTATTACAGCGCGATGCTGCTGATTGCGCAAAAGTATCTGGCGTCTGGCGACCGCGCAACTGCCGATGTCTGGCTGGATAAAATCATCAATGACCAGGCCGCGCCGTTAATTGTCGCCGCGAATGCACAGACGCTGCGCTAGCAGTTAACAGATAGTAGATAGGAGATACGAGATAGGAGATATAAATAAGTGAAATGGATAAGTGATTTTTTTAGGAACAAAATATTGAACAGTTCAAAATCTGTTACCTGTGCTCTATGCTCTGTTCACTGCTCATCATACCTTATCCATCATCCATCATCCATCATCTATTACCTGCGCTCTTCGCTCTTCGCTCTTCGCTCTATCGTTCTGTGCTCTGTGCTCTGTGTTGCCTGTTCCAAAAACGACCCTGTTTTGCCTGGAACGCGAGAGGCTATATTTCCAGGCTCGGCATTGACGGCGACCGGCGCGCCGGTTCCGAACCTACCCGACAACGCGCCAGCGCGCGCGGCCACGGATTGCCCGTATACCCAGGATTCTTCGAACACCGTCTGGAACGGCGCGAAAAAGATATTCAGCGGGTACCCGACCAGCAACTCGGTCACCAGCGCGCAAAAACCGACCTGTGGCGGCAAGTTTGTATATGCGGGCCTGACAACAGGTGAATTGGTTAAAATCAACGGCGCAAACCGGAATATCGAATGGATTGCGGACATTTATCGCCAGAGCAATCTGACCGGCGGCGCGACCATGTCTGATATATTGGCGCCCGTGGTTATGGACGGCAGCAATGTGTACGCCGGCGGTTTGGGCGACGCGTTTTGCAAACTGCGGGCGTCCGACGGGAAAAAGATATGGTGTTTGGACATCGGCGTGGCCGCGCCTTTTTTGATTATTGACCGGGCCGCGTTCGTTGTCGGCACAGACAATACATTGTACGCGATTAATACCGACAAGGGCGACATTTATTGGGCGACGCCCGTGAAATTGCAAACGGCGCCGGAATACGCGAAAAAGACGCTGACGCTGGGCCGGGAAAAGATTGACGCCGTCACCGGATTGTTAATTAAGAATTAAAAATTATGAATTAAGAATTGCGGCTAACCGCTTTGCGGAAGATTTATTCTTAATTCTTAATTACCCACCACCGTGTCATTGCGAGCGCAGCGAAGCAATCCAGTAACACCATCCCGTCACTTCGTGCCACCCCTCCACCGGAGGGGAACTTAGATCGAGCACATCATTTATTCTTTATTCTCTATTCTTTGTTTTGCTCCAAATATTTTATGCCGGCGGCGAACAGCCGGGTGGCTGTCTGCTGCGATAGAACGTCCCGGCCGTGTTCAAAACGAACGATTTCTTTTCTATCCAGCCCCAAATATTTTGCCAAGCGCCGCCGCCCGACCTTGGTTTCCAATCGCGCGACACGCAGCGCGCATCCCAGATAAGACATTCTCATCATCCTTATGCTTTTCATGACATCCTCCTTTTTTGGTTCAAAAAAACCGCGCTTTTAAAAAGGCGGTTGGAGGTGATTACTACAACAAGTATAGCATGCTTATTCGGTAAACCTTATTCGCATCCTCCAACCAATGGTTGCGGATGCATAGGCTTTTACAGTTCCGCATGCCTGCGGAATAACTTGTTCAGAGGTAATCAGCCCCATGGCGGCAACACGCCGCCACGATTGGTATTATACACGAATTTATTTGGATAATCTACAAATAATCGATAGTCATTAGTCTATAGTCTTTAGTGAGTAGTGCTTAGTTTATATTGATTAATGCATAGTTAAACACCTAACTATAAAACTAAGCACTAATCACTATGCACTATTCACTACTGATTACCCCCCCATCCCCCAAGTTTTTGTAACGCTGACGCTAACAAAAACTGTCCCCCTTTATCAAGGGGGACAAGAGCTAAACCAAAGTTGAAAAGAGCTGAACCAAGAAGGATAATGACTGAAGCAAGAGGATAAGAGCTGAAACAATGGGGAAAAGTGCCAAAACAATGGTGATAAGATCCGAACCAAAGGTGGCAAGTGTCAAGTCTTGTGTCGGTGAAATGTTCTAGGCTGCTGCCCCTTTCATTTCACGCCCATTCCTAGCAACCTGGCGCCAGCCACTCTTGTTTCATACTTGTTCCTAGAACTTGACACTGGCCCCTCTTGTTAAAGAGGGGAGAATTTTCCGGCAACTTGTTGCCGATGAAAATTCGGGGAGATTGCTGGTTAATCAATAGTCAGTAGTCGTTAGTCATTAGTGAACGTGTCGCGCAACCTGTCCACCGGAGCCTTGGCGAAGGTGGAAGCGCGACGGCTTTATTAACTATTGACTAATGATTATTATAGTTTTGCTTTGATTTCTTCGACTTCATAGCACTCGACACGGTCGCCCTCTTTCAAGTCATTGTACTTGTCGAAACTCATGCCGAATTCGGTGCCGACGGTCACTTCCTTGACCTCGTTCTTTTCGCGTTTCAGCATGCCGATTTTTCCGTCATAGACGACGACGTTGTCGCGCAGCAGGCGCACGAACGCGTCTTTTTTGACGACGCCTTCGGTCACGCGGCAACCAGCGACCTTGACGCCCTTGCCGACCGTGAACAGCGCGATGACGTCCGCATAGCCGATAAAGTTCTCGCGACGTTCAGGGGCCAATTTGCCCGACAGGATTTCTTTCAGCTCGTCCGTGATTCGGTAAACGACGCTATGGTATCTGATGTCAACGCCGTTTGTCCGGGCCATATCGCGCACTGCGGCGTCGCCGCGGACGTTGAACGCGACAATCACGGCGCCAGACGCAGTGGCCAGGCGGATGTCGCCCTCGGTAATCTGGCCGACGCCCATGGACAGGATTTCAATTCCGGCCTTGTCGGATTCGACATCTTTCAGCATGTCGGAAATCGCCTCGACCGAGCCCTGCACGTCCGCGCGCAGAATAATCGGCAGCATCAATTTGCGGTTCACGTCGCGCTTGGCGAACAGTTCTTCCAACGACGAGCGTTTCGCGACGTTCGCCTTGTCCTTGGTCCTTTGCGCGCGATAGGCCGCAACTTCGCGCGTTTGCGCTTCGTTTTCCAACACGCGGAAATCGTCGCCCGCGGACGGGACCGATTCCAATCCCAAAACCATCGCGGGCTGGGCCGGGCCGACGGACTTTACACGCTCGCCGAAAGAATTGACCAGGCCGCGCACGCGGCCGAATGTCTCGCCGACGACGAACACATCGCCGATTTTCAAGGTGCCCTGGCGCATCAGAACGGTCGCGACGGAACCCAGGCCTTTTTCCATCTTCGCCTCGACTACGGTGGCGACGGCCGGCATGTCGGCGTCCGCCGTCAGATTCATCATTTCAGCCTGCAACAGAATGGCTTCTTCCAGTTTGTCCAGATTGGTTTTCTTGGTCGCGGAAATCGGCACGGCCTGAATGTCGCCGCCAAAGTCTTCGACCTGGACCTCGTGCTGCAGCAGGTCCGTTTTTACTTTTTCCACATTCGCTTCGGGCAAATCGATTTTGTTGATGGCGACGATAAACGGAACGTTCGCGGCGCGGATGTGATTAATCGCCTCGATAGTCTGGGGCATAATCGAATCGTTCGCGGCCACCACCAGCACGACGATGTCGGCGATTTGGGCGCCGCGCGCGCGCATAGCGGTGAATGTCTCGTGTCCCGGCGTGTCCAGGAACGTAATCATCTGTCCGGATTTTGCTTTGACTTCATAGCTGGATATATGCTGCGTGATGCCGCCGGCCTCGCCCGCCACTACGTTCGAATCGCGGAATGCGTCCAGCAGCGACGTCTTGCCGTGATCGACGTGTCCGACGACCGTCACGACCGGCGCGCGCGGCCGCATGTTTTCAAAGTTCGGTTCGCGTTCCAGCAATTGCGCAAAGGGCTTGACATCGACGCGTTTGACCGTGGCGCCGAATTCGGCGGCCACCAATTCGGCCGTGTCGGCGTCGATGGACTGGTTCATTGTGACCAGCATTCCCATTTCCATCAGTTTTTTGATAACGTTGCCGACCTTTTCTGCCATCATTGCCGCCAGGTCTTTCACCGTAATCGAATCACCCAGGGTGACGACATGCTCGACCTTTTGCGGCGCGGCGAACATCGCGCGGGCCTTTTCGCGGAAACGGCGCAAGGACGCCTCGCTGCGGCGGCGGTTTGCGCCGCGGATGGCGATTTCGCCCTCTTCTGAATCGCCACCGATAACGATGTCGTTCAACGATATTTTACCGCTTTTGCGGAAGTCTTTTTGATTTCTGGCGGATTTCGGACGCGCGTCGTCGTCGTCCGACGGAACCCGGCGCGGCGGCGCGGCGGCGACAAAGGTTTTCTTGTGACTTTGCTCTGTTTTTTCTTCCGTACCGGACGCGGCGGTTTCGCGCGCGGCCAGCTGTTCTTTGACTTGCTCGTACTCGCCCCGCTCGCGCTGGATTTCAGCCTCGCGTGCGGCGCGCGCGGCCTCTTCTTCGGCCTCGCGGGCGCGGCGTTCCTCGTCGCGGGCCTTGGCGGCTTCCAGCACCGCGCGCAGTTTTTCATCCGTCGCGTTGCGCGCGGACGACGGCGTTTTCGGTTCGTCGCGCATTTCGTTGCTGCCGGGCGCGATGACGCGGCGGCGGCGTTCGACAAAAACGGCGTCGCCCTTTTTGCTGTGAACCGCGTCGATTGTTACTGATTTGCCAAGTGTCAAAGTTGCCATTCAATTTGCTCCATTCTGTCGCAATATTAGGAACAGGAACAAGGAACGAGAACAGGGGAACTTTCCTTGTTCCCGTTCCTTGTTCCTACTCTTCGTCCTGCGTGATGTTGTACGCCAATTCGCGGGCCTTCATGATGACGCGCGCGGACAGGCGCTCGCTCATGGTTTCCTCGCCCAGAATTTCAACCAGCTCGTCGGACGCCAAATCGGCCAAATCTTCCAAAGAACGGATTCCGGCATGGCCCAGTTTCATTATAATCGGACGTTTGATAAAGTCAAAGTTTAACAAGTCGTCATTCATGCCCAATTTGTGTCCTTCGGATTTGTAATCTTCCTCGACCTTGGCCAGGTAATTTTTGGCACGCGTCTGCAGTTCCGCCGCCAGTTCTTCGCTGAATCCCTGGACCTGGGTAAGTTCGGCGGCCGGGACAAAGGCGATTTCCTCGATAGTGCGGAATCCCTCGGTAATCAGCAGGTGCGCAATCATTTCGTCGACGTCCAGACCGCGGATGAACAATTCGGTCTTTTCCTTGAATTCTTTGGCGCGGCGTTCCTGCTCTTCGGTTTCGTTCATGACGTCGATGTTCCAGCCGGTCAGCTGGGACGCCAGGCGCACGTTCTGGCCGCGGCGGCCGATGGCCAGGGATTGCTGGTCCTCGTTGACGACGACAGCGGCCGTACGGGTGTCCTCGTCGACGATGATTTTTGCGACCTTGGCCGGCTGCATGGCGTTGACGATGAACACAGCCGGGTCTTCGGAGTGCAGAATTACGTCGATTTTTTCACCGTGGCATTCATTGATGACGGGCTGGATGCGGGTTCCCTTGATACCGACCGTCATGCCGACCGCGTCGATGGACGGGTCCTGGGTTTCCACGGCGATTTTCGCGTGCGAGCCCGGCGCGCGCGCGACGGATTTGATTTTGATGACACCTTCGTAGATTTCGGGAACCTCTTGGACGAACAGTTTTTCCATAAACATCGGATGGGTGCGCGTCAAGAAAATCTGAGGGCCCGAATTCGACCGCGCGACGTCCATGACCAGCGCGCGCACGCGGTCGCCGGCGGCCAGGCGTTCGCCCGGAATCAGTTCGGTTCCCTTGATATATCCCTCGGCCTTGCCGTTGATGTCGACGAAGACGTTTCCGAATTCGATGCGTTTGACGACGCCGCTGACGATGTCGCCGATATTGTCTTTGAATTCTTCGTACTGGCGGCCCTTTTCGGCGTCGCGAACGCGCGCGGTCATAATCTGCTTGGCGGTCTGGAACGCCATGCGTCCGAATTCAGGTTCCGGCAATTGGTCTTCCACAACGTCGCCGACCTTGGCGTCTTTGCTGTATTTCTTCGCTTGTTCCACGGTCAGCATGGTGTTTGCGTCGTATTCGACATCCTCGGGCAGCTTGTCTGCGGATTCGATGACGTCGAACAGGCGCTTGACATGAATCGTGCCGTTTTTGCGGTCGATTTCCGCGACGATGTTGAATTCTTCGCCGAACTTGTGCTTGGCGATTTTGGCGATGGCGGCCTCAAGGCTTTCGATGACTATATCGCGTTCAATCTGCTTTTCAGCGGCCAGGGAATCTATCGCCAGCAGCAAATCCTGTCTGGGCATGGAAACGAAAGACATATTTTCTCCTCTTTTTTACTAAGAGAGCGGGCTTTCTCAAGCCCGCCCTCAAAAATTTATTTAAGAACATGTGTATTATGCACACCGAATCGCGCGATTGCAAGCAAAATCGTAATTCGTGACTCGTGACTTGTGATTCGCAGGATAGCGATTTTTATTTGTTTTTCTTATTTTATACTCTATTATGGCCTTGGCTTTTACCATCGTGCAAGTCACGAATTACGAATTACGAGTCACGAATATATGAAAATAATCAGTCGATATTTTAGAAAGCAACTGGTCGCGGTGTTTATTATGCTGCTGCTGGTTTTGACGGGGCTGGCGTGGATGCTGCAGATTATGTCCATGATGAAATTCCTGTTGAATTACGGCGTGGACATCACCAGTTTCATGGGCCTGACGTCCCTGATGATTCCGTTCATCGTTTCGATTATCATTCCGTTCGTCACGTTTATCGCGATTATCTTTGTTTACAACAAATTGATTGCAGACAACGAAGTCACGGTTTTGGCGGCCAGCGGCCTGTCGCCGCGGCAAATCGCGGGACCCGCGCTGAGCCTGGCGGCGCTGATGACCGCCATCAATCTGATTGTGAATGTTTGGATTGTCCCGTCAACCCAGGCGAAATTCTATGACACCCAGTGGGAATTGCGATACGGCCTGGCCCATATGAAATTGCAAGAGGCCGCATTTACCGAAATCGTCGGCGGGCTGGTGGTTTACGTGGACAAAGTGTCCGGTCACGACTTGTCCCAGGTAATGCTGACCGATGACCGCAATCCAAAATCCGAAATGACCATATTCGCCGAAAAGGGCAAACTGGTCGCAACCGCGCGCGGCCTGTCCATCGTCATGACCAACGGTTCGCTGCAGTCCAAAAATGAGAATCTGACCGTCGGGACGTTCGACACGTTCGACATGGATTTGAACGTCGCGGACAAATTAGGCGAATCCGTGTTCAAGGTCCGCCGCATTCCGACATGGGATTTGCTGGTGTCAGTCACGCACCAGGAATCGCAGAAACAGCATAAACTGGCGCTGGCGGAAATCTGCACGCGTTTGCTGAGTCCTATGATGAATTTGATTCTGGCGGCGCTGTGCGCGACGATTCTGCTGCGCTCGTCCCTGCTGCGCCGTCGCGCCAGCCTGGCGCCGGCGGCGGCGGTCGCCGCGATGGCCGCCGCGATGGCACTGTTTATGACGGCGTCCAACACGATAACCAGCCTGACTGAACTGGGCGCTGTGGCGCTGGCCCAGTGCCTGGCGCTGGCGGGAATACTGTACGCGCTGTTCAAGAAATAACGATGAAACATTTGCTATTTGCTATTTGCTATTTGCTATTTGCCGGCGCGGCCGGCGCGGCCGGCGCGGCCAGCCTGAACATGGACGCGCCAAAGACAATCACCGCGCCGAAAATCGAATACAACATCAAATCGTCGGCAATCAAGACAACCGGCAAGACCGAGATTTCAAACGCATCCGGTCAGAAAATCACATTGGTCGATTCTTATATCGCGAACAAGGGCGCCGATGCGTCCGGCCGGGATATTCAGCTTTGGCTGGGCCAGAACGTGCATGTGACCGCCCAAACTGTAGAACGCCGTGCTGAATCCACCGTATCGACGCATGCAGTTTTCACCGCTTGCTATGGCTGTGACGATTACGGCAACGCGTGGGAGATTTCAACATCCGCTATAAAGTACGACATGGATGACCATATGATGGAATTCTATAACCCGGTGTTCTGGGCTTATGGCGTTCCCGTTCTTTGGTTTCCGTTCCTGGAAATGCCCGACCCGTCGGTCAAGCACAAAAGCGGCCTGTTGCTGCCGAATTTCAATTCCACGAACAATATGGGCGCGCAGTTCAACCTGCCGGTTTACATCGCGTTAAGCGACGCTCACGACATGACCGCGACGTGGTCGTACCTGACGCAAGAAAACCCGCTGTTCCAGATCGAGCATCGCCTGAACGCGCCCCATTCCGAATTCAGGACCAACGGGTCGTTCACGCGCAACCGCGAGGGCGAAAACCGCTGGCATATTTTCAACAGCGACGTCGTCGAAATGGGCGAAAACATTCGCACGACGATTTATTTGGAACGTTCGTCCGACAAGACTTATCTGCAGAAATACGGATTCTATAACGACCAGCCGTATCTGGATTCCGGCGCCAAGGTCGAATTGTTCGGCGAATCCGGCTATGCCGTCGCCGACGCGCATATCTTTCAGGAATTGCGCAGCAACCGCCGCCAGCAGCAGGTCGCCGTCCCCAGCGGCGACATACTGCCGAACATTCGCGGCGTTTATCAGACCCGGCCGCTGTACGGTGAAACCTATCTGTCCCTGAACGCCGATGTTCTGGGAATATCGGGCAGCGCCGCCGCCAGCCAGCGCGTCATCGGCGAATCCAGAATCATATCCCCGTGGACTCTGCGGGGGGGAAACCGCGTGACGGCCTCTCTTTCCGCGCGGTACGATATTTATAATTTCGAGAATACGGAAATGCTGGACGGCGCCGTCGAATCCGGATTGCGGTCGCGCTTTTTGCCCAGCGGGTATTTGGAATGGTCGCTGCCGATGATGAAAGGTGGTGGAAAATGGACGCAGATTGTCGAACCGCGCGCCCGGATGACCGTCATGCAGGATTCGTCCGACGCGGCGTACGCGTTGAACAATGATTCGGTCGGCGCGCTGCTGTCCGACGCGACGCTGTTTTCGAACAATCGTTTTTCCGGATTGGATTTGTGGGAAAACGGAACGTTCGCCGATTACGGCGTCCGCTGGGCCGCGTTCGACGGCGACAGCCATAATGTCGAGGTCTTTCTGGGCCAGTCCTATGATTTCGCCAATCGCCCGGACACCGACCCAAACAGCGGATTTCACAACGGCGCGTCCGATTACGTCGGGCGCATCGGATACGAAAACGACAGGTGGATGGCGCTGGGGACGCGGTTCCGATTCGCGGAAAATAATCTGTCGCTGCGCCATTTGGAAACTGCAGCGAAAATCGGCACAAGCCGGAATTATTTCAGCTTTGGCCACATCTGGGCGGCGCAGTTTACCGACGCCGAGACCTTGGGCGACGACATCAACGAACTGACGGCGGGAACGAACATTTATCTGACAGGGCGCTTTGGAATAAAGTTCAATGCGATTTACAATATAACTGACGAAAAATTCCAAAGGCATACTGGCGGCGTGTTTTATAATCATCCGTGCTATTTCCTGTCGCTGGAATACCGGCGCGACAACACGCACAAGGAAGACTATGTCGGAAACACGACTTTCCAGTTCCGCTTCGGCATGGCCATCAACGGCGTCAAACAATGAAAGAATAAATAATAGAGAATAAAGAATAAATGATTTATAATCACTTTTAGTCGGAGAAATTTTACCATGAAAACACTTTTCAAACCTTTACTCTTTATTCTTTATTCTTTATTTATTTGCATCGGCGCCGCCGATGCCGCCAGCGTCGTTGCAACAGTGGCCGGCCGGCCGGTTACCGACGCCGACATCACGGCGCGCGCGGCGCTGATGAACAAGCAGGGCGACGTGTCCACGGACAACCGCAAGCGGGCGCTGCAGAACATTATCGACGACCAGATTAAAACTGATTACGCCGCAAACTTCAAGGTCACTGTAACCGACGCCGACATCGACAAGGAATTACAGGCCATGAATCTGGGTGAATTGTCTGCGACCCAGCGCGCGATGGCGAAAACCGCCGTGGCCGCGAACATCGCCTGGCAGATTGTGATCGCCCGCACGATTATCCCGACAATCAAGGTATCCGACGAAGAAATAGCCGAAGAAAAACACGACCTGGAACGCGCGCGCGGCCTGCCGATTGAAATGACGATTGTGCGCCTGATTGACATCCCAGAATCCGCGGCCACCAAGCTGACCAAACCCAAATCATGCGACGACGCCATGGAACAGGTGCAGCGGCTGGGCGGCCAGCCGCAGAAATTCACCGCTGCGCAGTACGAATTGTCCGCCGATATTCGCGAACGCGTCATCGGCCTGCCGAAACTGACCTGGTCGGCGCGGCGGGATGACTCGGTCCTTTTGGTGTGCTCGGAAAAAAAGACAGCCGAGTACGGCAAGCTGGACGAGGTCATCAAACAAAACGCCGTTTACAAAAAAGCCATGTTTATGGCCGACCAGCAACTGAAACAACTGCGCCGCAAGGCCGTCGTCGTCGTCCACGACAGCAGATACAAACAGTAGTAGCTAGTCATTAGTATTTAGTAGCTAGTCGTTATATCTAGCTACTAGTTACTAACGACTAGCTACTAAATACTAATGACTGAAATACTATTTAATCTTACATCCGCCGAATTGGAAAAGTTCATCACAGATATGGGCCAGCCGCGCTTTCGCGCGAAACAGATTTCCGAATGGCTGAACCGCGGCGCGCCTGATTTCGCGTCGATGAAGAATCTGCCGGAATCATTGCGCGAACAGCTGGACGCAACGGCGCGCACCCTGCCTGTCAGAATCGTCCAAAAATTGAATTCATCCGACGGTCAGACAACCAAGTTTCTATTGGAATTAAACGATGGCCAGCGCATAGAATGCGTCCTGATGCGCACCAGTTACGGCAACAGCGTATGCGTTTCGTCCCAGGCCGGCTGCGCGATGGGCTGCAAATTCTGCGCCAGCACGCTGCTGGGGCTGAAACGCAATCTGACTGCTGGTGAAATGTACGCCCAGCTTTTGGTCGCCAATTGGGAGCTTCGATCCAAAGTCGAATGTATTAATGATAATGAACCACCTTCGCTCTGCGCTCTGCGACCTTCGACCTATAGCGAAGCAACCTCGCATGTGGTCGTTATGGGCACGGGCGAGCCTTTGCAGAACACTGAAAACCTGTTCGGGTTTCTGGAACGCGCGAACCGGGATTTGGGAATCGGATGGCGGCGGCTGACCGTGTCCACCTGCGGAATCGTGCCGGGCATTCGGAAATTGACCGAATGGGGCCGACCGATCAATTTGGCAATATCACTACACGCGCCGAACGACGAATTGCGCAGCGAAATCATGCCGATAAACAACAAGTATAAAATATCTGATGTTCTGGACGCCGCCTTTGAAAACGCGGATGCGCATAATCGCCAATTGATGATTGAATATATTTTACTGGAGGTTGAAGAGCGAAGAGCGCAGAGTGCAAGCTCCGCCGCTTCGCGGCAGAGCGTAGAGCGCAGGTTGCAGGTGGAAGATATTGATAATAACGAACCACCTTCGCTCTGCGCTCTACGACCTTCCACCTGCCGCAAAGCGGCAACGCGCTCTTCCACCTCTAATTGCACCCCGGCGCAGGCCGAAGAATTGTCAGCGCTACTGGCGGGCCGGAATTGCATGGTAAATCTGATTCCTTGGAACGCGGTGGACGAGCGTGACTTTGCCCCCCCCTCAGGCAACACCGTGCATCGCTTTCAAGACATTTTGATTAAGAACGGAATTCACACCCGTATTCGCCGCGAGCGCGGCACCGACATCGGCAGCGCCTGCGGCCAGCTGCGCCTGCGGCAGGATATATGAAACGTGCTTCATATCTCATCGTCCGGCGTCAAGGACTGAACTAATTTCGAACCAATAACTTCTACGATTTTCAAAGGCTGGCTGATCAAACCCAAGCAGCTAATTAGAAACGATTACCTTGCCAGAATAGATTTTAACTCTGTGGCTGTTTTAACATAAAAATCCGCATATTGCTTTAATGCTTTTTTATCCGAATCATATCCCCAATCAACCGCGATTGTTTTAATGCCGGCATTTTTGCCTGCAACTATATCCGCCATTCCGTCACCAATCATTACGGTTTCGCTCAATGGTAATTTATATTGCGTTACCAAGTCGGCCACCATTTGATTTTTTGACATCTGCGCGCCTTTATAATCGGACGTACGAATATCATTAAAAATATCTATATCCAACATTTTTAATGTCATATCGATAATCGGCGTAAAATTATTGGTTGCTATGAATAGTTGTTTTCCATTTTTCAGGTCGTTCAATAATTTTTTGATTCCCGGGTAAAGATACGTACCTTCGGTGTTCTGCATGCGTATTTGAATAAAACGTTTAAATATGGCGCGCACATCGCCGGAAACTTTTAACGTCGCGATTATTTCATCTGTCGACATAACCATTAAATCAGCATTCAATTTTGATGCATCATAGTTTGCTTTGGATTCGACAAGTGCTGTTTTCATGCTATTCAGCGACGGCGCGACAGTATCGCCCAATGTCCCGTCAAAATCAAAAATTATATTCTTCATGCGCATATATTAAATCAAATTTTATAATTGTCATTAAAAAATAATATGGTTCTTTTACACGGTGCTAATTCTCCCCTCACTTGGAGGGGGTTATTAAAGACCAAATTGTTTAACAGAGTGAAATAAAAATCTCAACCGACAAGAATGTATCTTATTCATACGGCCCTGACTACGCCGAGATTCAGGCTACGGCAGGCACTAGATTTTTTAAGATTGGCAAAGCAAATCCAAGCCTTCAAGCAAAAACGATTATCTGCTAATGCTTGATTTCCATTTACAATTTATACAATATGGCGAAACTGTTTGCGGGGTGCAACCTGGTATAAAGCCATTCTGAGCAGACTTTAAATTAAAACATATCGGCGGATCAAAAGCATTATATTCATTACTGCGTGTCTCTAATCCTTTGCAACTGCGGGCATATCTTCCTGCTTTGCTGTTATATGGCGCGACACATCTATCTTTGCCGGGACAAATCCTTATTTGCTCATTTGTAATACTTTCTATCGGCTGTTCACAAGAGAATGTAGTGTTATTCATTTTTTATTACCTTTATCTATACCTACAAAAATCTCTCTTGGAGGAAGATTAACACAAAAATTTTGACTTGCATTAAAAAATAACTCTCAACTGACATCGAATGTACATTTTTGGTCCCAAAAACTCAAGACTCGTCATACCGGCGAAGGCTGGTATGACGCCAAGAGAGAAGAATGTCGAAAAATGTACATTCGATGTCAGTTGAGCGATATATTTTATAAATTCGTCCAATCATCTAAACGCACCTAATCCACCAAGGGGATTAGACATATTCTCTCCTGACATATGCGCGGGTCTATAAGTGCCAGACATTATTGATTGTTCAGACTGGTTGGAGCCTTTACTGTTGATTACATTACTGGCAACACCAGCGGCTAATCCCACGCCAGTAACAACCATACCTGTATTTATTTTCTTTTTTGCATCCCCGCTGTCCAGCCTTTCCTGTGCGGTATCAAACACATTTTTCGTTTTTCCGACAGACTTATTATCATACAGGCCTGTTACCGCAGAATCCAAAATTTCTTCAGATTCAATCCCTGGCTTTAACCCAAGTGCCTGCTTAGTTTCTTTAAGCTGTGCGGCCAGTGCACGATATTGTTGTTTTAATGACATAAATTCAGCGGAATAGCCAGGAATTTCAGACGATTGTCCATATTGAATGTTCTGACCTTGGTCGCCAATGCCGCACCGGAATGTCGCCATATATGCGTTCATTTCAAGTGTTGCGGATTCATCAGCTTTTTTTTCGGCCATACCTTGCATTATTTGCGATACGCCTATACCCATCGCACCAATCGCAACCGCATCCAACATTGAATTACCCTGCGTTTCTTCTGTATCTTGATGAGCGCCTTGCGCCGTTGGCGTATTACTAATTTGCACAGACTCTGTTTGTGAAACAGCCGCATTTTGATTACTATTATCTCTGAAAATCGCTTTTTTATTAGCGGTATTTTCTATCGCATTTCCTGCTGCTTTTGACATTGGTGTTAATATATTATTCGAAAGCCCCATTGACCTCTGGCCTTCTTTTGTCTGCCCAAGTTTTGCAACCTCTGCTATTGCAACATCCCATGCGCTATATGATTTTTCAGGAAATATAATTAAAAAACAAAAGACAACCAGAACCCGCCCGCAACGCTTTACTTGTGTGTGTGTGTGTGTGTGTGTGTGTGTGTGTGTAGCTTTCTGCGGTTTTTGATATATTTGACATTCTTTGTTTCTTTTCTTTTGGAACATTATACCATATTTTATAGTATTATTTCAATGTTTTATCGGGTCATGACCAATACGAAGATTGGTCTGTCAAATATAAGAAAACAGCTGGATATTATCCAGCTGTAATAAGTGGTGGGTGATGAGGGACTGCTTGCCCGCCGCGCTTCGGCAAATACTTTGCAAAAGAAAGCGATATATATAAATCTTTTCGATAATCGTAAATTTGCTAAAAACCATAGCAAATGCGAAAAACATGTATCAAAAAACATTATTTGCTTTCATCTGATGCAAAGCTGCACGCAATTTCACAAAATACGTCACTCAGCCAATTATCTTCATTGCACACGCATTTTGCTGGCCCAGTCCATACTGGGTCCGTTGGATTCGTGCATGCACATAAGGATAAAGATAAAATGATTATAAACTTTTTCATATTTATATCTTATCAAAAGACCCGCAAATTAGCGGGTTTTCTATGTAATTGGTGGGTGATGAGGGACTCGAACCCCCGACCCTCTCGGTGTAAACGAGATGCTCTAGCCAACTGAGCTAATCACCCGAATCCAATGCGCTGCGCATGGTAATTTAAGACCTTTCAAATTACAAGTTGTTTTTTATAAACCATGACAAACACCAAAAACAAAACATCTGCCGCAAAATAGGGATTAGCAAAATAATTTTTCTGTATTGCGCCGACTGCGGTTGTTTTTGACCGCGTAGCGTCGTGAACCTGCATGAGCCAGCGTGGTCTAAGAAATTGAATTATGCGAGGGGAATGCGACGTTTTAACCAAAGGGGAGTGTACAAAACGTACATGACCCGGCGGTTAAAACAAGCAGTCCTCCGCAGAATTCAATTTATTTTATTCTGGCAATGGCATGCCGGCCGTGGCCTCGCCCATAACCTTGTCGATGACCGCGTCAGCCTTGGCCTTGGCGTCACGAAACGCGTCGGTGACGGCCGCAGTCAATCTTTCCACACCGCGTTCCAGCAGAACCGGCGCGATGGTCAATTTTATCAGGTCATATTTGCCGGACATATCGACAATCGCCTCGCCGTTTTCGGCGATTCCCTTGACGCTGGTGTGCGCCAAGACATCCTGGGCGGCGGACACCTTGTCCTGCAGCTGTTTCGCCTGGGCCATCAAATCTTGCATTTCCATTTCACTCACTCCTTTCAGTCGTTCGCAGAGTTAAGATTTCGCTTTGCGAAATCAGAGTCATAGAGTTGGAGAGTTCAAAATTCTTACCACTCTCCAACTCTGCCGGCAAAGCCGGCTACTCTAACCCTTTACCTCTTGGCCCGTCTTCTGGTCGATGCCGACCATGGACATGCGGGTTTTGCCGCGCTTGTCGGCGCCCATGTATTTGACGAATACCTTGTCGCCTTCCTTCAGATTGGCGTCTTCGATTTTGGCTATGCGTTCGCCCGTGATTTCGGATATGTGGACCAAAGCCTCGAACCCGTTCATAATTTTGACGAACAGGCCGAAATCCTTGACGCCCGACACGACGCCCTGGTAAATCAGGCCGACTTCTGGTTCGGCGACAATTGCCTTGATACGGCTGATGGCGTCGTCAGCCTCTTCCTTGGTGGTGGCCATGATTTTCACAGTGCCGTCATCTGACAGGTCGATAATCGTGTTCGTCTCGCGCGTCATGGCCTGAATGACACTGCCGCCTTTGCCGATAACTTCGCGGATTTTGTCAGGATTGATTTTCATCGTATAGACCTGAGGCGCGAATTCGGACACCTGCTTGCGTGGAACCTTGATGGCCTTTTCCATTTTGCCCAGAATATGGATGCGGCCGTCTTTGGCCTGGGCCAGCGCCTTTTCCATGATTTCGAACGTGATGGAGGTGATTTTAATATCCATCTGCAGGGCCGTAATGCCGTCGGCGGTACCGGTTACCTTAAAGTCCATGTCGCCCAGGTGGTCTTCGTCGCCCAAGATGTCGGTCAGAACGGCGTAGTCGTCGCCCTCTTTAATCAATCCCATCGCGATTCCTGCGACCGGACGCTTGACTGGAACGCCGCCGTCCATCATTGCCAGGCATCCGCCACACGTCGTCGCCATCGACGACGAGCCGTTGGATTCCAAAATATCGGACACGATGCGCACGACATAGTCGAATTCGGCGCGCGACGGCATCATCGGGTTCAGCGCGCGGTACGCCAGATTGCCGTGGCCGATTTCGCGGCGGCCCGGCGCGCGCATGGGCTTCGCCTCGCCCACGGAATATCCCGGGAAATTATAGTTCAAGAACCAGTCTTTTTCTTCGGACCCGTCCATCGTTTCGATTGGCAAAGCATCCTTGCCGCCGCCCAGCGTCAGGGAAACCAACGCCTGGGTTTCGCCGCGCGTGAACAGCGCGGAACCATGCGCCCGCGGCAGAATGCCCAGCTCGATTTCAATCGGGCGAACGGTTTTGTTGTCGCGGCCGTCGATACGCGGCTTGCCGGCCAGGATGTTGCCGCGCATGATGCGAGCGGTCAGCCCGTCGATGATTTCATAACGCCAGGCCTGCAGCGTCGACGACGCCGTCGCGGATTCCGGCAACAGCTCGGCTACACGGGCCTTGGCCTTGTCCTGAATCGCGGACAGGGTTTCCAAACGCTCCAGCTTTTCCTTGATACCCAGCGCGGATTCAATTTCGGGGGCGTATTGCTCGAAATCCTTTTGCATGGCTTTGTATTCGTCGGAAAGTTCTTGCACGTCCCAGGCTTCCTTGCCGGCTTTTTCCTTTAATTCGTTAATCGCGGCTATAACGGCCTGCTGCGCGTCGAAACCGAATTTCACAGCGCCCAAGGTCGTCTTTTCGTCCAGTTCGCCGATTTCGGATTCGACCATCAGAACGCCGTCTTTGGTCGCGGCGACAATCAGGTCCATTTCGGATTCTTCGACATCTTTGCGGGACGGATTCAGAACATAATGTCCGTCGGCATAGCCCACGCGCGCGGCGCCGATTGGCCCCAGGAACGGAACGCCTGACAATGCCAGCGCAGCGGACGAGGCAATCATGGCCAGCACGTCCGGCTGGTTCTTGCGATCATACGAGAATACCTGGGCGATAACCTGGACTTTGTTTTTAAAGGTTTCCGGAAACAGCGGGCGAATCGGGCGGTCAATTAAGCGCGCCGTCAGCGTTTCGGCCGTCGATGCGCGTCCTTCGCGGCGATCGCGGGAACCGGGAATGCGTCCGGTCGATGCGTATTTTTCCTGGTAGTCGACCGTCAGCGGGAAAAAGTCCTGGCCTTCGACCGCGGATTTTTCGGCGACTGCGGTGGCCAGAACCATCGTTCCGCCCATCGTCGCCATGACCGCGCCGCCCGCCTGCTTGGCAAAGCGGCCGGTTTCCAGGCGCAGCGTTTCGTCGCCGTATTTGATTTCGACCGCGACTGGATTGTTCAGCCCGGCCTGTTCGTCTTTTTTAAACATGCCAAATAACATAATTTTTTCTCCATTTGTTATTTATATCACTCACAGAACAGCCGCGTGGCCGTTCATATTCATGCAGGAGAAAAATTATTCGTCCTTGTGCTCCGGCCCGCAGGCGATAAACACAAAAAAGAACAATCTTCTCTCCGGCCCCACGAGTATAAGCCCATATTTGCAATATTGCAAATAAAAATTAGCAGTTAGTCAATTGTCATTAATGTTTTTACGAATTACAATTCACGAATAAAAAACCGCCGGACGGCGGTTTTTTACTTGCGCGGACCAGTTCTTACTTTTTCTGCACGGTTTCGGCTTTTTGGCGCGCTTCCATTATTTTCAAAGTTTTACTCAACGCAAAAACATTTCCAAGCAAGGAATCCGCCCGGGCGGTTTGCCCCGTTGCCTTCGCGGCGCGAGCTTGGTCAAGCGCATCGTTCCGCGCGGCCGTCAGCGCAGAAAAATCCATGTGATAACAGGATTCTGTCATCTGCGAATTATTGCCCGGCAAATTGGACACGTTGACTGTTTTTGATTTTACTTCTTCCTTCACTTCTGAGTACTTTACGGACAATATAAGTAAAAAAGCGGTGACACTAGTCCCCAAAAAAAAGTACATCAAACCATCATGGTTATTATAATTACACATACCTAATCCTTTTCATTTGTATATTTTAATACGTTATTCTGAACGCGTCCATTTTGTGACGCCATACTTGCTGAATATATTAATACAAAAATACGTATTGTCAATAAATATTATGATTTAAGATTAAGATTTATTCCGACTAAATCTTATATCTTAAGGCACAATTTACAGTTATGTACCTTTTAAAACACGTACGTCAAGACTCGTCATACCGGTGAAGGCCGGTATACATTGTATTCAAGATGTGAACAATACCCGTATGATAAACACATTGGACCCCGTCCTGCGACGGGGTGACGCAAAATGAGAAGAATGTCGAAAAAGGTACATTCCTGTCAGTTGAGTTTAGCATTACAGCCAGACCGCCATATGTTAATATTTCAACGTCGGTTCACGTGTTACGTATCACGAGTCACGAATTACGAATCACGAAATAACCGCCCAGCGGGCGGTTTTTTATTTCGCGGTTTTTTGCGGCGCGACGATGATGGATTTGGTTCGTTCGTCGGGCTTGGATTTCGATTCCAATGTACCCTTGTCGCCGATGGCGGCGACAATCCTGGCAAACAGTTCGGGAACAACGTCCTTGCCGCGCGCCAAAACTTTTTTGGAACCTTTGGTCATAACGGAAATCTTGACCTTGTCGCTGTCGGCCAGAAACTCGAACACCTTTTTCATTTTGATGTTAAAGTCGTTTTCTTCGATGAACGGCTTGACCCAGACTTCCCTCAGCTCTGTATTTTTTTGATTTTTACGCGCCTCGCTGGCTTTCTTTTTCTGGTCGTATTTGAACTTGCCGTAATCCATAATCTTCACGATTGGCACCGCGCTGGTCGCGTTGATTTCAACCAGGTCCATCCCGGCGTCGACGGCCGTCTGCAAGGCCTGCGGCGTGGGCATCACGCCCAGATTGGCACCATTTGCGTCGATTACCTGGACGCTTTTGGCGAAGATTCTGTTGTTCATGCGCGGCCCCAAGTCGCGGCGATTGTCACGATTGAATGTCGGTCTGATGATAGGCTCCTTTATTATAGTCCATGAACATATTATAACGATTCCTGGGGATTTTTCAACAGTTTTTGCAATTCTTGCAACGCTGACCAAACATCCTTTTTGACGTCCGGTTTCAGCATCAGATAATTCGGGTGGTAAATCGGAAAGACCGGAATTCCGCCGGCCGTTTCAAATCGGTTGCCGTGGTCTTTCGGCAATTTCGCGTTCGCGACTTCGGCGGCCGTCAAAATTCCCAGGGTTAGAATGGCTTTTGGTTTCAGCAGCGCCGCCGCACGGTCGACAAACGGTCTGGCCAAATCCAATTCTTCGCGCGACGGGGCGCGACCGCCCGGCGTGCGCCAAAACACCAGCGGAACGATGGAAACCTGGGCGCGGGACATTCCGATTGCGGCCAGCATTTTGTCCATCAGCCCGCCCGCGGCGCCGGTTAGTATTTGGCCGCTGTCATCATCGTCGCCTGACGGCGCGTCGGTGATAATCAGCAAATCCCCGTCGGCGAAATGCGGCGCGACTGTGTTTTTTACGAATTGTTTAAGCGGATGTTCGAATTTTACAATCGCGTCGCGCAGCGCCGGCAAGTCGCACGCGCCGCGCGCCGCATCATCCGCGCAGGACAAGGTCACTGGTCGGGCCGCCGGTATCACGGCGACCGGTGGCGCCATGACGCCAGTTGCCGCCGCCGTCGGGGACGCTGACCTGACAGCGGATTCAGTCGGCGCCGCCGCGACCGCGGGCTTCTTGGGCCGTCCCATTGCCGCCGGGGTTTCTGACAGCTCCCATTTGACGCCCGACAATTCCAAATCGCGCAGTGAATACAATCCCATTGCCTTTTTCCTTGATTTTGCAAACATTTTGATATAGACTAATCGACGGACAACAAAAATACAAGGGAGTATTTTCATGAAAATTAAAAATTTTGCTATGTTGGCCGGTATCGCGGGATTGTTGGCCGCATGCGGCGGTTCAAGCATCGTTGAACCGGCTGATATGAATGGCCAGAAAGTTTTCTTCGCGTTTGATTCGTCAAACATTTCCGAAGAAGCGAAAAACAACTTGTTGGGCCAGTCTTTGTATATGAAGAACCACAAGGATACGAAAATCCAAATCGCGGGCAACTGCGACGAGCGTGGTTCGACCGAATACAACTTGGCGCTGGGCGCCCGCCGCGCAAGCGCGGCCAAGGCCGTGTTGGTCAAAGACGGCGTGGAATCAAAGCGCGTATCCACCATTTCTTATGGCAAGGAACGTCCATCGGTCAAGGGCACGGGCGAAAAAGTCTGGGCCGCCAACCGCAATGCCACGACGTCTGTCAAATAACGCACCGACGTGTTGTTGTAAGAAAATTAAACCCGCTGTTCGGCGGGTTTTTTCGTGAGTCGTAATTCGTGACTCGTGACTCGTAAAAAAACATTAGTGAATAGTGCTTAGTTTATAGTGTATAGTTAAATAGTTTACTAATAACTAAACACTATGCACTAATCACTATTCACTACTTGTTATTCGTTATGCACTAGTGTTTTTATGAATCACGAGTCACGAATTACGAATCACGAAAAACCGCCCCGGTCGGGGCGGTTTTATTCCGCTTTGTTTTGTTCCAAATATTTTATGCCCGCGATGAACAGTTTGGTGGCCGTCCGTTGCGATATGACGCCCCGACCGCGTTCAAAACGGATGATTTCTTTTCTATCCAGTCCCAAATATTTTGCCAAGCGACGCCGCCCGACCTTGGTTTCCAGTCGCGCGATGTGAATCGCGTATCCAAAATAAACCGTTTCTATTGTTTTTACACGTTTCATAATATCCTCCTTTCTTAAGTTCAAAAAAACCGCGCTTTTAAAAAAAGGCGGTTGGAGGTAAACACTACAACAAGTATAGCATGCTTATTTGGCAAGCCTTATTCGCATCCTCCAACCAATGGTTGTGGATGCATAAGTTTTTACAGTTCCGCATGCCTGCGGAATAACTTGTCCGGGTGTTTAGCCCCATGGCGGCAACACGCCGCCACAATTGATATTATACACGAATTTATTTGGATAATCTACAAATAATCGATAGTCATTAGTGAATAGTGCTTAGTTTATAGTGCATAGTTAATAGTTCACTAATCACTATGCACTATTCACTAGTGATTAAAAAAACCGCCATCCCCCAAGTTTTTGTAACGCTGACGCTAACAAAAACTTTCCCCCTTTATCAAGGGGGACTAGTGCCAAACCAAGATGAACAAGAGCTGAACCAAGTGGACAAGTGTCAAGTCTTGTGCCAATGATCTGTTCTGGGCTATCGCCCATCTTGTTTTATGCTCGTTCCCTGTATCTGACACCTGCCCCTCTTGTTTCACGCTTGTTCCTAACACTTGACGCTGGCCCCTCTTGTTAAAGAGGGGAGAATTTTCCGGCAACTTGTTGCCGATGAAAATTCGGGGAGATTACTGGTTAGTCAATAGTCATCTGCCTATGGTCAGTAGTGTTTTTTACTTGTCCGATTCTTCTTTCAAAAACGTTTCCAGCCAATGGTTGTCGAACGCCAGATGCCGGACATCTTTGCTGCGCAGCAATTTCTGCTGCAGCGGAACCGTAGTCTTGACGCCGTCGATGACGAATTCATCTAGCGCGCGCGCGCTGCGCATAATGCAGGCCGGGCGATTCGGCGCGTGCACAATTAATTTAGCAATCATCGAATCGTACGTCGGCGGAATCGTGTATCCGGCGTATACGGCCGAATCTACGCGCACGCCCAGACCGCCCGCCGGCGAATACCGTGTGATTTTTCCGGGATTGGGGACGAATGTTTCCGGGTCCTCGGCATTTATGCGGAATTCAATTGCGTGGCCGTTCGGCACCAGGTTCGCCTGGGAATACCCCAATTCCTCGCCATCGGCGATACGAATCTGTTCGCGAACCAAATCGACGCCGTACACCATTTCGGTGACGGGATGTTCCACCTGCAGGCGGGTGTTCATTTCCAGAAAGTAGAATTTTCCGTCCTCGAACATGAATTCGAATGTGCCGGCATTGGTGTACCCCATTTTCTTGGCGGCGGTCTTGCATATTTCTATCATATCGTCGCGCTGTTTTTGGGTCAGGGCGGCGGCGGGACATTCCTCCATCACTTTTTGATTTTTGCGTTGCAAAGAACAATCGCGTTCGCCGAAAATAACGACATTGCCATGCTTGTCGCCCAGAACCTGGAATTCGATATGGCGCGGATGCAGCAGCAATTTTTCCATATACAGCGTATCGTCGCCGAATCCGGCATTGGCCTCGCGCTTGGTCATTTGAAAGGCCTCGGGCATTTCGTCGGCACTCATAATCGGTCGCATGCCTTTGCCGCCGCCGCCGGCGGACGCCTTCAGCATAACCGGATAGCCGATTTTTTCGCCCCAGGCCAGCGCATCGTCCAAATCGGCCACCGCGCCGTCGGAACCCGGCACCACCGGCAGACCGCATTCCACAGCCGTGCGTTTGGCGTTGACCTTGTCGCCCATCTTCACAATCATGGCGGCGGTCGGCCCGACCCAAATCAGGCCGTGCCGCTCTACCTTTTCCACAAAGTCCGCGCGTTCGGACAAGAATCCGTATCCCGGATGAATGGCGTCGGAATTTGTCAGCAGCGCTGCGGTCAAAATCGCGGATTCGTTCAAGTATGAATCTTTGGATGGGCCCGGTCCGATGCAGACCGATTCGTCGGCCAGCTGGACATGCAGCGCGCTGCGGTCGACGGTCGAATGAACCGCCACGGTTCGGATGCCCATGTCGCGGCACGCGCGGATAATGCGCAGCGCGATTTCGCCGCGGTTGGCGATAAGAACTTTTTTTATTCGTGACATAAATATTAAAGGCAGAGGGCAAAAGTCAGAAGGCAGAAGTAGTAAACGAGAACCCTTCTACCTTTTGCCTTCCGCCTTTTGCCTTTCTCCTTATTCGATAACAATCAGCGGCTGGTCGAACTCGACGGCTTGTCCGTCGGTTACCAGGATTTCTTTCACAACGCCGCCGCGGTCGGCCTTGACGGGGTTAAAGGTCTTCATCGCCTCGATTAAAATCACGGTGTCGCCGGCCTTAATCTGGGCGCCGACCGCGGTAAAGGGTTTCGCACCGGGCTCGGCCGACAAATAGGCCACGCCGACCATCGGGGACTTTAATGTCTGGCCGCTGTTGTCCGCGGCGGTCGCGGCCGGTTCGGCGTTTGCTTTTTTAAATTCCGACGCTGTTGAAAAACTGGGCACCGCGGCGGCGATGGTCTGTTGTTTTGACAGATGAATGTGCTTGCGGTAAACGCCGAACAAGAACTGGCGTTCTAAATCCAATTCGGTTATTCCCATTTCATCCATTATTTTCGACATGGATTCAACGGTTGAACGAAATGACATATCGTATCCTTTGCTAGTATTACACAGGCGCGGCCCAATTTGGTCGCAGCAGGATAAATTTTAGCATAACGTGAAAGGAAGTCAACAACAAGTGACATAAAGGCAGAAGTCAGAAGGCAAAAGGCAGAAGTAAATTTCTGATTTGGGATATTTTCGGATTGTTAGCCCTTATTTGCTATTTGATATTTGCTAATTGCTATTTATTACTTCTGACTTCTGCCTTACTTTACCGGGTCATATCCGAATCCGCCGCCGGGCCGGCAACGCGACATACGCTTGAGCCCCATCCAAGTCCCGCAGATGAAACCGTATTTTTCAATTGCTTGACGAGCGTATTCGCTGCAGGTCGGCGTAAAGCGGCACACGGCCCGCCCGCCCGTCAAGGGCGATACGGCCAGCTGGTATAGTCTGATAAAGAGGATGGCGATATGTTTCATATCAGTAAATAGTCATTAGTCAGTAGTCTATAGTCAATAGTTAATAGTTAATAGAGCCGTCGGCTTCGCCGACACATTCACTAATGACTAACGACTATAGACTAATGACTATTGGCTAATTCCTTCAGCGCCTTGGCCATTTTTTTTACCCCGGCCGGCTTGGTCGCATCCAGAATCAGGCGCCGGGCGATAAAGATATAATCTGTATCGGGCCGCATCATAGGTTCGTTTTTGTGAATCCAAACGCGCAGCAGGCGCTTGGCGCGGTTGCGGTCGACAGCCAATTTGAACGTCCGTTTGGTTGCTATCAGGCCATAGCGCGCGTCGTTCGGAAAAATGGTCGGGCGCGCCTTGGCGATAAAATATCGTCCGATGACAATCGGCGCGCTGTCGTCGGTCGCAAAGTCCTTGTGTTTTTTTATTGTGTTTCTCATGGCGCCTATAATAACATATCTGGGCCGGATGCAAGCAAAAAAGAGAATTTTGCGCCCCAAGGCCTTGCTTTTTTTAATTGCAGGCTTTATAGTGCAGACGAAATTCAGTATAGGGGGCCCCAGATATGTATAATTGGTTGTTAAAATTCTTTTCCGCTGACATGGCGATTGATTTGGGAACGGCGAACACATTGATTTACGTCAAGGGACACGGCGTCGTTTTAAACGAGCCGTCCGTCGTCGCCGTCGCCGAAAACCGCCTGTTGGGGCGCAAGGAAATCCTGGCCGTCGGAACCGAGGCGAAACAGATGTTCGGCCGCACGCCGGGAACTATTTCCGCTGTGCGCCCGCTGCGCGACGGCGTTATCGCGGACTTCGAAGTCGCCGAGGAAATGATTAAATACTTTATCCGCAAGGTCCACCGCCGCAGCCTGATGACGGCCCCGCTGATTATTATATGCGTGCCGTCGTGCGCCACCCAGGTGGAGCGCCGCGCTATTCAAGAGGCCGCCGACGCTGCCGGCGCGCGCAAAGTCTTTATCGTCGAGGAATCCACCGCCGCCGCCATCGGCGCGGGCCTGCCGGTGGACAAACCGGTCGGCTCGATGGTGCTGGACATCGGCGGCGGCACGACCGAGGTCGCGGTCATGTCCCTGGGCGGCATAGTCTATTCGAACGCCGTGCGCATCGCGGGCGACCAGATGGACGTCGACATCATCGACTTTGTGCGCAAGAACAAGAATCTGCTTATCGGCGAAAACACGGCCGAAGAGATTAAGAAAAAAATCGGCACGGCCATCGCCCCGAAAGACAAGGCGAACGAGCTGTCGATGAAGATAAAGGGCCGCGACCTGCTGTCGGGCACCCCGCGCGAGGCCGTTGTCACCGAATCGCAAATCGCGGCGGCGCTGCAGACGACGGTCACCAAGATTGTGGACACCGTGCGCCAGGCGCTGGAATCGACGCCGCCGGAACTGTCCGCGGACATCGTGGATTTCGGAATCGCGATGACGGGCGGCGGCTCGCTGCTGCGCGGTCTGGACGCATCTATCCGCGCGGCGACGGGACTGCCGATTTTTCTGGTGGACAATCCTTTGGCGTGCGTCGCGACCGGTGCCGGCAAGATGCTGGCGAATCTGGACAAGAACAGACACGTCCTGCAGACGATGTATTGATAGTCAATAGTCTTTAGTGATTAGTTTATAGTGCTATGACTAGACAACTATTCACTAACGACTATAGACTAATGATTATTTGCTAATGTTTTTTAGAAATCGGCTTGTCCTGCAAATATGAATCTATGGTTGTGGTTAAATCGAATATCAGCAGTATCATGCCGATGAAGTAAATCAAATCTCGGAAGTCAAAATCCTGATTTTTCATACGTTCGCTCTTTGAATAAAGATTGCGGGCACGGGAGGAGCCTATCCAGAACGACAGCGACCCATTCCATCCTAGTAAGACATATTTCCTGCACACCTGTCAATAAAAAATAGGTACTGGGTACTAGGTATCAGGTACTGCATACCCAATACCTAGTACCCAGTACCCAACTATTGCTTTTTAGATTTTAATCTTGTATGCTGGGCCCATCGGCAAAAGGATTGGAAATGAGCGAAACAAACAAAACAAAATTGTCTTTTGAAGAGGCTTACAAACAGTTGATGGAAATCGTCAAGAAAATGGAATCGGGCGAACTGCCCCTGGCCGATTCGGTCGCTGCGTACGAGCAGGGCGTCAAACTAAAGGCTTATTGCGAACAATTGTTGAAAGAAGCAGAACTGAAAATCGAACAGGTCAAAATCAATTAAGAATTAAAAATTAACAATTAAAAATAAATGTGTCGCGCAGCGACATTCCATAATTCTTAATTCTTCATTCTTAATTTTTAATTATTCGGAGCGAATGCAATGAGCGACAATAAACTTTCCCCCGTCATGCAGCAGTATGTTGATATGAAAGCCGAAAATCCGGATGCTTTGTTATTGTTTCGCCTGGGCGATTTTTACGAGGTTTTTTTCGAAGACGCCAAAACCGTCAGCGCGGCCATCGGAATTGTCCTGACACACCGCGGCGTCGACGCGAACGGCGACGATATTCCCATGTGCGGAATTCCCTGGCATGCGGCGGACAACTATTTCGGCCGGCTGGTTCGTGACGGGTACAAGGTCGCGCTGGTCGAACAGATGGAGACACCCGCCCAGGCCAAGGCCGCCGGACGAAAATTTGTCACCCGCCAGGTCGTGCGCGTCCTGACGCCGGGCACGCTGACGGACGAGAATCTGCTGACGCCGAAGAATTCGAATTTTCTGGTCGCGGTCGCTCCCAGGAACAAGGAACAGGAACAAGGAACAGGGGTATTGTCACCCGTTCCTTGTTCCTTTTCCTCGTTCCTGATAGCCGGTTGCGATATTTCGACCGGCGAATTCTTTATCGGCGAATCGGCGGCCATACTGGATGATTTGGTCCGCGTCAATCCGGCCGAAATTATTTATCCTGAAACAGACGCGGAAAACCCAGAAATCATGCGTCTGCGCGACACATTCAAAACGACGCCCGTTTATGAAAAGCTGTACAATCGCGCTGACATCGATCAAATAGTATTTAAGATATTCGGACAGAACTTCGCCTCTTCGCGGCAGGTGGAAGAGCGCAGAGTGCAGAGCGCAGTTGAAAAATCGCAGGGCGATTTTTCATCGAATCACGAATCACGAGTTACGAGTCACGCCGCCGCCGGTTTGTGTGGCAGCGCGACCTGCAATGGGGCGGTGGCGCTGCTGGCCGGGTATCTGTTCAATACCCAGCGCGACGCCAATATCGCGTTCCGCGCGCCGTACGCTTTCAAGGCCGGAACGCAATTGCTGGTTGACAGCGCGACTTGGAAAAGCTTGGAAATCGACAGCCCAATCAACGACGGCGGAACATGTCTGGTCGACATTCTAGACAAGACCAAAACCGCTGCCGGGGCGCGGCGCCTGCGTTCATATCTGCGCGCGCTGTCGGGCGACATCGGCGAAATCCGCCGACGCCAGGAACACATCGGCCATCTGATTCTGAACCGCGACGTCATGGGCGGGCTGGAACGGATTCTATCCCGCGTGCCCGACGTCGGCCGCAGTCTGGCGCGATTGCTGTCGGGACGCGGCGCGCCGCGTGACCTGCGCGTGGCGGCCGATTTTATGGTCATGCTTGGCGATGCAAAATCCATGGGCGCCCGCTTGGATTCAGATTTGGCGGCCAAGTTCGCAAACATCGACACGCATGACGCGCTGGCGGGTGAATTGAAATTTGCGCTGAACGACGAACTGCCGACTTTTTTCCGCGACGGCGGAATCATCCGCGCCGGATTCGACCCGTCGCTGGACAATATGAAAGAACTGGCGAACGGCGCCAAGGAAACAATCGCCGGCCTGCAGGCTCAGTACGCTGCTGCGACCGGTGTGGGCGCGCTGCGGATAAAATACAACAACATACTCGGGTATTTTATCGAGGTCCCCAGCCCCCGCGCCGACGCGCTGATGAATCCTGAAAACGGATTTATTCATCGCCAGACAATGGCCGGCAACATGCGCTTTACCACGCCGCGTTTAATCGATTTGGACAATGATGTCCGCAGCGCCGCCGAAAAAGCCGGGGCAATCGAATCTGAAATCATTGCGAATCTGATTGAAAAAATCCGGGCGGCGGCCGACGATTTGCTGAACACGGCGGAATTAATCGCGGACGCAGACGTGTGGCGCGCGCTGGCCGATGTGGCCGACGAATATTCATGGGTGCGCCCCGCCGTGACCGAATCCCGAGCGTTCGACGTGCGCGGCGGCCGCCATCCGGTTATCGAGGCCGTTCTGCGTTCCCGCGGCGACGCGTTCGTTAAAAACGACTGCGTCCTGGACGGGCGGCAAATCGCGCTGTTGACCGGTCCGAACATGGCCGGAAAATCCACCTATCTGCGCCAGAACGCGCTGATTGTCGTGCTGGCGCATCTGGGCGCGTTCGTGCCGGCAGAACGCGCCACAATCGGCGTCTGCGATCAGCTGTTCAGCCGCGTCGGCGCCAGCGACAACCTGGCCGCGGGCCAGTCAACGTTTATGGTCGAGATGACGGAAACGGCGAATATTCTGAACCGCGCGACGCGCCAGTCCTTTATCATTTTCGATGAAATCGGCCGCGGAACCGCGACATACGACGGCATGGCGATTGCCCAGGCCGTACTGGAATTTTTGGATGACGTCAAACCGCGCACCTTGTTCGCGACACATTATCATGAACTGACCGCGCTGGTACCATCGTCAGAGTTCAAAGTTCAAGGTTCAAAGTTCAAATATTCCGGTGATGAACCCGGGATCACGATTTCGCAAGACGGTTCGGCTTGCGCCCATCTGAACTCTGTTAACTGTCTGACCATAGAAATTCGCGAGCATAACGGCGAGATTGTCTTTATGCATAAAATAATTCCCGGCGTGGCCAGCCGCTCCTATGGAATACACGTTGCAAAAATGGCCGGCATACCAATATCGGTGATAAATCGCGCCGAAGACGTCCTGAACGCGCTAGAAACCCGGACCGACGCGCCTGCGCGAAAAACGCCGCCTGCGGTCAAAAAGGTCGAAGATGTCGACATGATTGTCGACGAGCCGGGCGTAAAACCGCAAAAAGTCGCGGCGCCTGCAAACAAAACACAGCTTTCCCTGTTTGGATAAACATTGCGCAAAGGCATTTGAAATGAACGGATGGATAATCTTGGACAAGCCGTCAGGCATGACCAGCCGCGCCGCGGGCGGGCGCGTCATGCGTATGTTTGGCGCCGAAACGTTCGGCCATATCGGAACCTTGGACCCGATGGCGTCGGGATTGCTGCCGATTGCGCTGGGCAATGCCACCAAGATGATTCCTTTTTTCGAGAGCGAAGAGCGTAGAGCGCAGAGCGAAGGTTCCGCCGCTTCGCGGCAGAGCGCAGGTCGCAAGTCGCAGGTAGAAGATGTTGATAATAACGAACCATCTACGCTCTGCGCTCTTCGCTCTTCGACCTCTAAAGAATATCTATTCAGCGTTCAGTTCGGATTCGAAACTGATACGCTGGATATTACCGGAACGGTTGTCAAGGAAACCAATGTTGTCCCATTGCCGGCTCAGGTTATGGCAGCGTGCGCCGCACTGACCGGAACGATTTATCAAACGCCGCCGGCCTATTCCGCGGTGCATGTCGGCGGGCGGCGCGGCTATGAACTGGCGCGCGCGGGCAAAGAATTCGAAATTCCGCCACGCCCGGTTACCATCGACGCGCTGGAATTGCTGGACGCGGGCAGAAAATCCTGGCAATTCCGCGTGGTGTGCGCGCCCGGAACATACGTTCGCGCCATTGCCCGCGACATCGCCGCGATGTGCGATACGGTCGCAACCGTGGACATGATACGGCGCCTGCGTACCAGCGGCCTGGATATAAAAGATGCGGTCGGGCTTGATTTTTTAGAAAATCTGTTTCATAATGGCGGGAACTTCGAAGATTATTTGAAGCCTGTGGATTTCGGACTGGGGGACATTCCGGTTCTGAATCTGAACGACGCGGACGCCGGTTTATATAAACAGGGCGGCTTTGTCGAAATTGCGGCGGCGGGCGAACCGGGATTGGTTCGGGTCTTTTCAAACGGGCGGTTCATCGGAATCGGAACGTTTGACGGCAACCTGTTGAAGCCGAAACGAACACTTAACTAAACAAAGGAAACACAATGTCCATTGCAAAAGCAAAAAAGACTGAACTGATTAACGAATTCAAGACGACCGACGCCGACAACGGCGGCAGCGCGGCGTCCCAAGTCGCAGTATTGACCGAGCGCATTCGTAATTTGACCGAGCATATGAAGGCAAATCACAAGGACAACCATTCCAAGCGCGGCCTGCTGCTGATGGTCAACCGCCGCAAGAAATTATTGGCCTATATCAAAAAGCGCAACGTGGCTGAATACGAAGACTTGATTAAGAAATTGGGTCTGAGAAAATAAAAAACCGTCCAATGGGCGGTTTTTTAAAATAGCAATTGTTAATTAAGAATTAAAAAATAAGAATTAAGAATATTATTCCAGATTTTGTCATTGCGGGCGCAGCAAAGCAATCCAGTATAAATGGGTCTTTGGGGGCCGAATGACAGACTTCGTCTTGGAGAGACAACCCCCAAAGATAAAAACCGCGCTTAAATACAAAGGCGGTTGGAGGTTAAGAACTATCAAGTGAATAGTGCGGTGTATTCGGCAAGCCTTATTCCACCGGCCCTCCAACCGTAGTTGGAGCGTTTAACGTCAGCGCTGACGCACTTGTGGAGTTCTTAAACTCCGTGATGACAATTCGTCACCACGAAAAGTATTATACCAAAAACGTATTGAAAATCCACAATAAAAAAACCGCCAGATGGCGGTTTTTTCATGAATCATAATAGGTGGGGTGACCTTGTCCCAAGGTCACCTTGTTTTATAGGAACTTAATAGACATCAATATTAGGCAACCTTAGGGACAAGGTTGCCCCACCAAACACTAACGACTGCTGACTATTTGTTGTCCGCCAGTTTTTTCCGAAAGTCGTCCAGCGACACGACGCGTTTGTCGTCCGGTATGGTGCCCGGCGCGTCGCTTAGCGGCAATTCCATATCGTTGCCGGCCGATGGCGCGATTTTTGGTTGGAACGACAGCATAAAGTCTGCAGACGGATCCTTGAATTCAATCAGCGCCGAAAACGGAACGCGGATAAAGAACGGACGGCCGTCGAACGTCAGCTGGACGCCGAATTCCTTGTCCGAAATATTCAGGTTGTTGTACGAATACTGCAGGACTATCGTCATAATGTCCGGATACCGTATGCGCAGAAAATCCGGCAGAACGACGCCCGGGTCGCGCGTCTTGAACGTGATGAAAAAATGCGTCCCGTCGCCCAGGCCGTTGAACTGGGCGTGGATCAGCGCGTCTTTCACGACCGACTTCAGCGCGTTATCCAATAATTTCGGATAATCTATTTTCTTCATTTTTCTTTCACCCGCTGTTTTTGATAAAGCATCATTATGCGAAACGCGTCATCTATTGCCAAAAACGTATCGTACGGAATCTGGTCGTCGAGCATTTCTTTGCCGAATTGCTTGAACCATACGGCCTTTTTCGCGTCAATATATGCGCACAGTTCACGGAATATTTCGCAGGCCCGTTCGTATTGCTGCTCTGTAATCTTCATGCCGTGATTATTAAATAATCTTGCCGTTATCGCAAGCGACAAATATCGCGTCAGGAACATAAGCGAACGTGTCCCTGTCCAAACCGGTGGCCCAGACCTGGGCGCCGGACTTTCCCAATTCGTCGAACATGCGGGCGCGGGCGGCGGCGTCCAGATGCGCCGCGGCCTCGTCCAGCAGGACCAGCGGCGTCTTGCCCGCGCGCGCGCGCACCAGTTTGGCGTGCGCCAGAATCAAATCGATTAAAACGGCCTTTTGCTGACCGGTGCTGGTCAGGCTGGCCGGCAATTTCAGCGCGTTGTTATAAACGCCGAAGTCCGATTTATGCGCGCCGTCGACGAGCATTTTGTCGCCCTGCAGCTCGCGGTTCGCAGCCAGATAATTCAGATACGTGCCCTCGGCGTCGGCCGCCGTCCCGTTCAAGACCAGCGATTCGACCGGGCCAGAAACGGACACGGCGCAATTTTTGAAAAAATAGTTTATTTCGCCGGCATATCGGATGCGCGCCGCGGCGACGGCGACGGCTGTCCGGGCAATTTGGACATCCAGCGCGGCCAGCCAGTCTGTGTCCGCCCCGCTTTTTAACGCGAATCCGCGTTCCGACAGCAGTTTCGATAATTTCGCGACGCGGCCCGAATGAACATGGTCAAAACTGGAAACCAGACGGTCGAAAAACGCGCGCCGCTCGGACGCGGAATCGACGAACAGCCGGTCTTCCCTGGGCGTCAGCCAAACAATCCGCAGGCGCGACGACAAGTCCGACAGGGCGGCATTGTCGCCGTCGACGCGCGCGCGGCGGTTCGAATCGCCGGGATTGAAACAAACTGAGATTTCCGTATCGTCGGCCAGTTCGGCAAACACCGAAAAGCCGCCGGCCGGCGCCATGCGTCCAGCGACGAAATCCGGCGCGAAACGCGCGATTTCGGTCATCGGCGCACCACGCAACCCGCGGTCGCCGCCCAGCATGGAAATGGCTTCCAATACGGCGGTCTTGCCCGCCCCGTTCGGCCCTGTGATGACTATGTTTTTTCCCGCCCCGGCGACGATGCGCGACGCCGTATGGTTTCTGAAATCGGTAAGAGTCAGGGTCGTTATCATGATTTCTGATTTAGGATTTATGATTTCTGATTTAAAAAATCAGAAATAAGGTGGAGGCCTGGGTCGGAATCGAACCGGCATACAAGGATTTGCAGTCCTCTGCATAACCACTCTGCCACCAGGCCATCTTCGGGGGTCAGAGTAAAACATCGGCCGCGACTATTCAAGATAAAAATTCGCGCAACTGACATGAATATAAAAATTAAAAACAAATGATGAAAAAGGAATAATTGTGATATAATGCACACCGGTCGGGGCAAATGTGCCGCCCTGACAAAAGGGATAAAGAGAGATGAAAAAAATATTAATGGCAATTCTTTGCCTGTATCCGGCGGTTTCGTTCGCCGCAGACGATTGCCTGTCCAGAAAAGACGTGCCGGCGGATCAGATGTCCCTGAGCCAAGTAATCGATTTGGGACTGTGCAGAAACCCGCAGACAGCCAGCGCCTATCTGACGGCTGAGGCTGCGCGCCTGAACAAAAACGCCGGATACGCCGACTATCTGCCCAGTGTCAGCGCGTCTGCATCCGTCAACAAGAATTACCGCAATAAAAAACTGGACGACGACTGGTCGACGGGGGCTTCGCTGTCCGCGTCTTATCTGATTTTCGATTTCGGCAAGCGACTGGCCGATTTGAACGCGCTGGCGGCCACTTGGCGCGCAACAGGGTTTGATTACGACGAATCCGTCCAGAATTACGTTTACAGCGTTATCGGGTCGTACTACGCGCTGCTGAACACGGACGCCGACGTAGCGACGGCGGAAAGCCTGCGCAAGGTGGCGCAGACCGCCAAGGACACCGCCGACAAGAAATTCAAGGCCGGATCGGTCGCCAAGGCCGACGTGCTGAAGGCCGAAACCACGCTGGCCAGCCGCGACTTGGAACTGGAGCGCGCCAAGAACAACCGTGAAATCGCCAAGGGAACATTGTTGTCCAAGCTGTCCTTTCCCGCGAACCAAGACATTCAAATCACCGACATGCCGTCCGATTTCGGACGCGCCACGGAAAACAAGAGCATCGACGAATTAATCGAAATGGCCCGTAAAACCCGGCCGGATTTACTGCGCGCGACCGCGAACAAGGACGCCGCATGGCACCGCCGCAACAGTTCGCTGTTGAAAAATCTGCCCAGCATTTCAGCCAGCGGTTCGCTGTCTTGGAACGACAATCCGTCAGATATATACAACGCAGGTTCGGACAAGGTGTCCGGCAGTATCGGGGTGCGCGCATCTATGCCGATATTCGCGGGCTTTGCCAATCTGTACGGCTTGCGCGCGGCCGAGGCCAACTATGACCGCGCCAAAGAGCAGGAACGCCAATCGAATGATTCTGCCGAGTTGGACATCTTCGCTGCGTATCAGAACTATAAAACCGCCCAAACGGTGCTGGTGCAGACGGAAAGCCTGTTGAAATCCGCGACGGAAAGCGAAAAGGCGACGGCCGGCATGTACAAGGTGGGACGCGCCACCATGCTGGACTGGCAGCAGGGCCAGGCCGACCTGGCGTCCGCGCAAAAGCAAAACAACGCCGCGAAGTACGACCTGTTCACCAAGCGCGCGGCCGTCGCGCTGGCCATCGGTGACATCAAGGCGGAACTTGAGACAAGGAATCAGTAAAAAGGAATCAGAGATGAAGAAAGATAACAAAGCACAGAGAAACAGATTTGGCTTTTTAAAGAAAACATGGTCTTGGATTAAACACCGCAGGCGGTTGGCGATTATTGTCGCCGTATGCGCTGTGGGCGGCGCGCTGTGGCTTTTTGCCGGCGCTCAAAAATCCGTCCCGTCCCAATTTGCGTCGACCGCGGTAACCAAGGGCGATTTGCGCCAGGTTGTCACCGCGACCGGCGAAATCAGGCCGATTAACACCATCAAGGTCGGTTCTCAGGTCAGCGGCACCATCGAAAAAATCTATGTCGATTATAATTCCAAGGTCAAAAAAGGCGACGTTTTGCTGGAAATCGATCCTTCGGTCTTGCAGGCCTCGGTGGACGAAGCCAAAGCGTCCTTGGTCAGCGCCGAATCCCAGCGCAATTACGCGAAAAACGAATATACGCGTAACAAAACCCTGTACGGCGACGGATTTATCGCGCGCGCGGAAATGGAGCAATCGCAGACAAACTACGAACAAGCCGACCAATCCGTCAAACGTATGAAATCCCAATACGACCGCGCGGTCACGAATCTGGGCTATGCGACGATTACATCTCCGGTCGACGGCACCGTCATATCGCGCAAAGTGGACAAGGGCCAGACGGTCGCGGCCAGCTTTCAGACGCCTGACCTGTTCGAAATCGCCGAGGATTTGTCCCAAATGCAAATCGAAACATCCGTATCCGAGGCCGACATCGGCATGATTAAAGACGGCCAGGCCGTGACATTCACCGTGGACGCGTACCCGACCCAGGTCTTCAACGGCCAGGTCCGTCAAATCCGCCTGTCGCCGACGACCACGTCGAACGTCGTTGTTTATACTGTCGTCATCAACCTGGACAATTCCGATTTGCGCCTGATGCCGGGAATGACCGCCTTTGTGACGATTGTAATCGCCGAAAAGCATGATGTGTGGAAGGCCCAGAACTCGGCGTTCCTTATGCGCAGTTTCAGCGGCATTACCGACGCGCCGGACGATGTTACGCCGAAAACGCACCTGGCCGTCGAACGCGGCGGCAAGATAACGCTGGTTCCGTATAAAAAAGGCCTGATAACCGCGACCGAAACGGAAATTATCGCGGACGACCTGCGCGATGGCGACAGAATCGTCACCGGCAAACTGGGCCAGGCCGGCGCCGCCAACGTCCAGATGAGAATGGGCGGCGGCGGCGGACGCAGATAGAAAATGAAAAACATAAAATCGCTGATATACGAAATCCGCGGCGCTCAGGTCATGCTTGACGGCGACTTGGCCCAATTGTACGGAATGGAAGCAAAACGACTAAATGAATCAGTCAAACGCAACATCGGTAAATTCCCACCGGAATTTATGTTTCAAATTACATTGGGAGAATGGGATGACTTGAAGTCGCAAATTGCGACCTCAAGTTTGAATAACATTTCAATCTTGAAGTCACAAATTGTGACTTCAAGATGGGGAGGCCGTAGAAAGCCGCCTTTCGTCTTTACCGAACACGGTGTCGTCATGCTGGCGTCCGTTCTGAACAGTCCGGCCGCCATCCAGATGAATATAGCAATAGTCAAATCCTTTATAAGCATGCGCGACTACGTTTCCCAGCCGATTCACAAAAAATTGGAAGACTTGGAAAAAATTCTTATGCTGCATATCGACGACACAAGTTTGAATTTTGCCGGCCATTCCGATGCAATCAATGAGATTATTGACAAATTGAACAACATGATGGAACATCCGCGCCCAAAACGGCAAATAGGATTTAAACTGGAAAATTCGAAATGAAAGAGCCGAAAAATATTATCTCAATGGATAAAATCTGCAAAAGCTTTCCCATCGAAATGGGCGGCCAGCAGCAGGTCTTGTTCGACATAACCTTCGATGTCCAGGCCGGCGAGTTCGTCGCCATCATGGGCCCGTCGGGCAGCGGAAAATCCACCTGTATGAATATCATCGGGGCGCTGGACACGCCGACTTCCGGCGTATACAGGCTGTACGGCGACGACGTCACCCACATGTCGTCCGACGGGCTGGCGTTGATGCGAAACGAGCATATCGGGTTCGTCTTTCAGAATTTCAACCTGCTGTCGAAACGCAACGTGCTGGACAACGTCATGCTGCCGCTGATGTATCGCGGCCTGTCGACGGACGAGCGCGTCGAACGCGCGCGCGCCATGCTGCGGCGCGTGGGCTTGGAAAACTTCGAGACCTATCTGCCGCCGCAGCTGTCGGGCGGCATGCGCCAGCGCGTGGCCATCGCGCGCGCCTTGGCCGGCGACCCAAAGCTGATTTTGGCGGACGAGCCGACCGGCGCCCTGGACAGCAAGATGGGCAACGAAATCCTGCAATTCTTCAAGAAATTGAATAAAGAGATGGGCATTACCATCGTCATGATTACCCATGAATTCGACATCGCGAAATACGCCGGGCGCCTGATTCACATCCGCGACGGCCGCATAAACTATGACGGCGCCATACCAAAGGACGATAGGAACCTGTAGGAGATAGTAGATACTAGATACGAGATAGGAGATATGCAACAATGTCCAAAGACAGCATTGCGCTTGAAAAAAGCAAAAAGTTTTCAGTCCGGATAATAAGATTCAGCAAATATTTGGGCGACAAACGGCGTGAATATGTTATGTCTAAACAGATATTGAGGTCCGGCACAGGAATAAGCGCAAATCTATCTGAAGCAATTTATGCCGTTAGCAGAAGCGATTTTTTATCTAAACTGTATATCGCGCTAAAGGAATGTTCGGAAACGTTGCATTGGTTGGAATTGCTAAACGAATCAGGATACATAACCGATTTGCAATATACGAGTATGCATTCTGATTGTGAAGAAATACGCAAAATGTTGTCATCCGCAACAAAAACCGTACGGGAAGTGTGATTGGTATCTTGTATCTCCTATCTACTATCTCGTATCTAAAAAACGGAGTTTTTTATGACTTTCAACGACATTTTAAAGGAATCCTGGCTGTCCATCAGCGGGAACAAGATTCGCAGCTTCCTGACCGTCCTGGGCATCATTATAGGCGTCATGGCGGTGGTGATTATGGTCGCCGTCGGCGAAACGGTGGAAAAGCAAATCAGCGACCAATTCTCGTCGCTGGGGACCAACACCATCGTGATTCGCGCCGGCGCGGCCCAGACCGGCGGCGTGCGAACCGGAAACCGCCAGACGCTGACCATTCAAGACGCCGAGGTCATCGCCCGACTGCCCGACGTCGCGGCGACCAGCCCGGTTCAATCCAGCGCGGGACAGATTATTTACGGAAACAAGAACTGGTCCTCGTCGATTAACGGTGTTTATCCGGATTACGCCAACGTCCAGAATATTGAAATCGAATTTGGAACCATATTCGACCAGGCGGCGGTCCGGAACGCATCCACCTATGCCGTCATCGGCCCCAAGACCGCGCGCGAATTGGAAATGCCCGATAATCCCGTGGGCGAGGTTATACGCGTCCAAAACACGCCCTTTGTCATCATAGGCGTTACCAAAGAGCGCGGCGACAGCGCCATGGGTTCCCAGGACGACATGCTGATTATCCCGATTACAACGCTGAAAAAGCGCCTGCAGGGCAGCCGTTTCCCCAACGCTGTCAATATGATTGCACTGAAGCTGTATGCCGAATCCGACAATATTCTGACAACGGAACTTATCACATCGCTGCTGCGCGAACGGCACAAGCTGAAAGATTCCGACGAAGACGACTTTCAGATTATGGACATGAAACAGGTTCTGGAAACCATGAACACCATCACGGGATATATGAAGCTGCTGCTGATTGCGATTGCAGGCGTGTCGCTGCTGGTGGGTTCCATTGGAATTATGAATATGATGTTGGTCTCGGTGGCCGAGCGCACGCGCGAAATCGGCATACGCAAGGCCATCGGCGCGCGCGAAAAGCATATCATTATCCAATTTCTGTCCGAATCCATTATGATTTCTTTTCTGGGCTCGATGGTGGGCATGCTGCTGGGCATAGGATTGTCCCAGGGCGTGGGGCGTCTGGTTCTGCATTACAGCGTTCCGTTCAGCGCCTGGCCGGTTGTACTGTCGTTCAGCGTGGCGGTCGTGGTCGGCCTGGCGTCGGGCGTGACGCCCGCGATGAAGGCCGCGAAATTGAACCCCATCGACAGCCTGCGACATGAGTAAAACACTAGCGGATAGTCAATAGTCATTGGTCTATAGTCAATAGTTAATAAAGCCGTCGGCTTCGCCGACACATTCACTACCAACTAACGACTATAGACTACTGACTATGTAAATAACCTCTGGATTTATCTGGCAATTGCGGTATAATGTTCGTCGACAGGCGCGTTGCCTGTTATGGAATTAACAATCCATCACCAAAAGGGTCTTGAACAGACCATAAACCTTCACCCAAAAGGGGTGGAGGGCGGCGTTATAAGGCTTGCCGAAGGCGTTGCACTATACTTTTGGATAGTTTGTTAATCTCCATCCCACCTTGATTTTTAAAGGTGGTTTTCTTTTTGAAAAAAAAAGGGGGATTCGATGGGACGGCAAATCACAGATGACGAAATTCAATTCAACAAAGCGCTGGGACTGGTGATACGTGTTGCCAGAATAAAGCTTGGCGTGTCGCAAAAGATACTGGGAGAAGTCGTTGGCGTATCCCTGCAGCAGATTCAAAAGTACGAAGCCGGGGAAGACGGCGTCTCTGTCGCCCGGTTTAACAAAATGGCGACTTATCTGGAAATCCCGTTTAGAATATTTGAAAAATAGCGATCAGCAAACATCAAATATGCGTTTATTTAAGATTTATGATTTACGGATTTAAGATTTAGTTCAAGTGACAGGAATATATCTTTTTGGTCCCAAAACCTCAAGACTCGTCATTCCCGCTTGGACCACCCACGAAAAACAGTCGTTTTTCGCGGGGCCTGGTGGCGGGAATCCAATGTATTCAAGCTGTGAACAATGCCCGTATGATGAATACATTGGATACCGGCCTTCGCCGGGGCTAAAGGCACCCGAGGTGACAATTTTTATTGTCATCGCTTCGCGATGCTTTACGTACCTGCGCTAGGCGTGACAAAAGTTTGTTTTAATTTAAGGCACATCCCTGTCGGTTGAGCGATAAACTATACGCTATCTGCCATATGCTATTTTTTCCTATTTTTCCATTGTGCTGAAAATTCGCACGCGCTATAGTTGTCTTGTCGACGGGTGTTCCGTCGATGGGGTCTGATAACCCTTTATTGTGCGTCGTGAATAATCACCGCGCTTTTGCGCCGTTTTTATTTCGACGAAAAACAACTCCTGACTCGGTCAGGAGGGCGCGATATATCTGAATAAGCGCGCAATTCACAATATTGTTATCAGCCTCCTGACCGCCTATTTTCGGCGGTTTTTACTTAACTGCAACAGGAGGATATTATGGGGAAAATTTTGCTGCTTTTGATAATCGCCGCTTTCGCGTCCATTGGCTCGTCGCCATCGCATGCGGTACAATCATACCAAAGTATAGCGGCATGCACCAATGCGGGCGGGGTGGTTTATGACGGCTGCATGTGCAAGGTCGCAAAAACCACCACGAACTACGGCGTCATAACCACCAGCACGGAATGCGGTACCATAGCCGGTCTGGCCTGCATCTAAAAAAGGATTAAAAATGTCTAGATTTGTCTCTGTTTTTTCCGGGCTGTCGTTGCTGTCTGGGGCGGCGGCCAGCGCGCCGCCGCCGACTTCGCTTGGCGACGAATGCGACACGAAATCATATACCTGCGCGAACGGATATTACGGCACGCCGACCGATAGTTCTACCGGATGTACGCTATGCCCCGAGCACGCTACATGCGCCGGCACGGGCAACACAACATTCATATGTATTTCAGGATATTATAAAATTGGCGCCACGTGTGCGCCCTGCCCCGATGGCGGCACATCAATTGCGGGCGCGCGGGCGATAACCGATTGTTATCTGCCCACTGGAACATCATTTGAAGATGCGTACGGAACTTTTGAATTGACCGACAAGTGTTATTATAGCAATTAAAAAACCGGCAAAAAAGCCGGTTTTTTAATAAATAGTCGTTAGTCTATAGTCATTAGTGAATAGTGCTTAGTTTATAGTGCATAGTTAATAGTTCACTAATCACTATGCACTATTCACTAGTGATTAAAAAAACCATCATCCCCCAAGTTTTTGTAACGCTGACGCTAACAAAAACTTTCCCCCTTTATCAAGGGGGACAAGTGCTAAACCAAGGGGTAAAAGAGCTGAGCCAAATGGGATAAGTGCCAAACCGAGGGGGGAAAAGAGCTGAACAAATTGGATAAGAGCCGAATCAAGGAAGACAAGTGCCAAGTTTTGTGCCAGTGCGCTGTTCTGGGCTGTTGCCCCTTTCATTTCACGCTTGTTCCCAGCAACCTGGCGCCAGCCACTCTTGTTTCATACTTGTTCCTAGAACTTGGCGCTGGCCCCTCTTGTTAAAGAGGGGTGAAAATCTTGGCAACTTGTTGCCATAGATTTTCGGGGAGATTAATAGTTAGTCAACAGTCATTGGTCTATAGTCAGTAGTGTATAGCAAATAGCACATACAATTAGGTGGTTATTTCAGATTTATGATTTAAGATATAAGATTTAGGCGACATTAAATCTTAAATTTTCCATTTGCTATTTGATATTTGCTAATTGATATTTAAAAAAAGCCGGCCTTTTTGACGATTTTTGCATTATTTTATCAGTTTGTCCACCAGTTCCTGCATCTGGGTGCGGGTGTCGAATTTCAAGACGATTTCCCCTGCTCCGCCGCGCTTTTCGCGCAATTTCGCCGATACCCCCAGCGTCTTTTTGATACTGGATTCGATTTCCTTGACGGTGTCCGCGGCAATCGATTTTGACGAAAAAGACCGGCTTTTTGATGATCGAACCGAATCTTTGACCTTTTTTTCCGTGTCCGACACGGACAGTTTTTTCTCGATGATTTCGCGCGCCAGCCCCTCGGCGTTTTCGGCTACGGCAATTGTGCGGGCATGGGACGCGCTGATTTCGCCCCGCTGGACCATTATTTTGACGGATTTAGGCAAGACATCCAGGCGCATGATGTTCCGAATATAGCTTTCCGATTTTCCAATCAAACGGGAAACATCGGCCAATTCATAGCCGCACTTTTCCATCAGGTTTTTATAAGCCGACGCTTCTTCTATCGGGTTCAGGTTTTCGCGCTGGACGTTTTCAATCAATGCGATTTCCATCGCGTTTTCATCCGTAATGGTCTTGACCAAGGCCGGGATTTCAGCCAGTCCGGCCAGTTTGCTGGCGCGGAATCGGCGCTCGCCGGCGACGATTTCATACTGATGCGCCCTGCCCTTGACCGCGCGCAGCAAAATCGGCTGCAGAACGCCTTTTTCCCTGATTGACGCCGCCAGGTCCGCCAATTCGCTTTCCGTAAAAGTCTTGCGCGGCTGGTCCGGATTCGCGCCGATTTGAATCAGCGGAACCTGGCGGACGGCGACGCGCTCGCCGCCGGTCAGAACGGAAATATCCGGCATATTGCCCATTTCCGCCTTTAAATCCGCCAATCCTTTGCCTAGTCCGAATTTTGACATTGTCGCTCCTTTTTTTTTCGTGACACGCGATACGTAATACGAACTATTTTGTTATACTTTTCAATAATCCCGTCAGCATTTGATTTATTCTTTCTATATCGCTTGTCAGTGTTTCAAACATGTTTTTATTTATAAAATTCAAATCCGACGCCAGCATAATCTGGCATTTTAATTCTGCGGCTGAACCTCTTGCAATACCAATAAACTGCTTTAACTCTCCGGTTGTAATCCTCGCGCCGCCCTCTGATAAATTAGAACAAACTGAAACCGCCGCACGGCGCATCTGACTTGTTAATCCGAATTTTTCATCCTGCGGGAATTCTTTTGTAATTTCATAAATAACCTTTACAAAATTCCTAGATATTTTAAACACATCAAGTTCTTCTATCGATTTCATTTTAGCCCCACGTATCACGCTTTCTCAACTATCTCCGTCGCGACGCGCAGGTACGCCTGGGCGCCGGCGGAGCCGAAATCATAGAATAACGCCGGCTTGCCGTGGCTGGGGGCCTCGGAAACGCGGACGTTGCGCGGCACGACCGTTTTAAAGACCTTGTCGCCAAAGGTGTTGCGAACGTCTTCCTCGACCGCCTTGGTCAATCCATAGCGTCGATCATACATCGTCAGCAAAACGCCCAGGATTTCCAAATTCGGATTCCAATTTTTGCGGATTTCCGAAATCGTATTGACCAGATGCTGGACGCCTTCCAGCGCAAAGAACTCGCATTGCAGCGGCACGACAATCGAATCGGCCGTCGTCAGCGCGTTCAGCGTCAGATAGCCCAGCGCCGGCGGACAGTCCAACAATATGTAATCGTAATGGCCGCGCACCGGTTCCAACGCGTCGCGTAGACGGTATTCGCGGTTGTCCATATCCAGCAGCTCGGCCTCGGCACCCGACAAGGCCGGACTGGCCGGCAGGATGTGCATGCCCGGAACGGCGGTGGACAGAATATTGTCGGCCGCGCTGGCGGTTCCCATGATAACGCCGTACACGCTTTGACGATGGGCGGCGCGGACAAACCCCAGACCTGTTCCGGCGTTGCCCTGCGGGTCCAGGTCTATCAGCAGGACGCGCTTTTTGATGGCGGCCAGGGACGCCCCGATATTGATGGCCGTCGTAGTCTTGCCGACGCCGCCCTTTTGGTTGGCAAACGCGATAATCTTTGTCATTTAATATTCCTGGGTGCTTTACGGGCATAGAATAGAAAATCAGACCGATTCGGTCAAGCAGATTAGTCAATAGTGGATAGCAAATAGCATATAGAAAATAACAAAATTCTAAACAAAATACTACCGACTATAGACTACTGACTAATGACTAATGACTAATACTACCGTTTCCGGCTCACAAAAAACAAACATTTATTAATAAACTCTTAGCTATTTCATACGAAATTATATTTAGACTTGACAAAAACACCATTCGTAGTACTTTGACCGCATGACTTTTCGCAAATTATATTCTTTGGGAATTAAAATCGCTTTGGGGACGGGGCTTGTCCTGATTCCAGCATGGTTTGTGCGACCTTTGGACACACCGACAGTTTCGACCAACCATGTATTCAAGCCGGCCTATGACGATATTGTGTTCAAAACTGATACAAATTACATCACAGATGAAATTTATAACGATTTGGCTGGCAAAATCCGAAATTATGTTGAAAAACCACGAACAAAACGAACATTAGCTTGGGGCATTTCATATCCGTACGCGAACAAGATTGTCATCTATTACAATATAACTAACAGCAAATCCCCAGCGGTCCAGCGCTATGTCGACTATTCGAACAGCCAAATTCGCCTGACAAAACGCCACGAGTTGGAACACGCCAGAAAATCGGCCTTTGTTCACGGCGTAGAGAACAATTTGCCATTCATACGCGGAAAAATCGCCATGATGAACGAGGTGATGGCGCCTGCCGGCGAGATAATCGAAGCCTTGGATCATCACGCCGAAACAGGCGAAGTTTATCCGAACGCACCGAACCAGATAAAATCCGCAGACGCCGCAATCATGCGCATTCTGGGACAAGACAAATTAACTGGTCCCGTTGATTTCAACAACCAACAGATTGCGGACATCGTCATGGAACACGCGCTGGCGAAATTCTTATTCCATTACAACCACGGCATATACCACTGGACAATCAGCAACGCTAAAAAAACCTTTAAATTCAAAAGCCCGCCAAAAAATTCCGAATATATGAAATACAGCGGCTATTCCTTTTTTCCGTTATTTAACGACTGGCAGGCACTGTGGGTCTTCGAAACCAAACGCGGAATGGCCGATTTGTGGAAAAATGCGTCAGACGAACAGAAAAAACGTCTTATCGCCACCACAGATTCCATTGTTAAACTAACACGATAATTCAAACAAATAACTTCTATTTCATATGAAATATCAAGTGTCGTGACGGCAAAGTGGCCGGACGTTTTCAACCTGGATAACAAAGCCGTCGCCTGTCTGGGATGGCGTCAGCACATAGTCAAAATCATAGCGTGTTTTCGCGGCCGCAATTTCAGTCTCTATTTCCCGGCCTTTTAATAGAAAAAGCCGGCATTTTGTAATCGCAACGTAATCCAAAATTTTCAGCAGGGGTGCGAACGCTCTGGCGGTAAAAATCAATTCTTTACCGGCTTTTTCGACGGTTTTTATAAAATCCTCGACCCGGCCGTGATATATTGTCAAATTCGGCAAATCCAATTTTTCTTTCAACATTTTTAAAAAGTTCGCCTTTTTGCCGACTGATTCGATACAAACCACGTCCCAGCCGCATACGGCCAGCACAACACCCGGGAATCCCGCCCCGCTGCCTAAATCCGCAATTCGGACGTTTTCCGGCAAAATGCCGGCCAATTGCATAGAATCGGCGAAATGACGCGACTGTATGTCGTTCAAGGTGCTTGGGGCGACCAAATTCATCCTTTGCGACCAATCGCGTAGCAGACGTTCGTATTCGATAAATTTTTCTGGCGTATCCATAGATATTATTGTAGCATACATAGCGCAGATAAGCAAAAATTTTAAAACCCATTGCGGAAAACCATGAGAAAATTAGAAGCTCTTTTCGTCTATACCATCCTGTTTGCCGTCATTATCGTGACCGGTGGCGCCGTTTGGCGCTTTGCCCTGCCCCAACCCAGCACAGAACAGGTTTACGAATATCCGGCGGGCAAATTCGGCGCATTTTTGGCCGGACAGCACGCTATATACGCGAACGATTTCGACCGGGCCGCACAATTCGCCCGGGACTTGGAAGACACGGACCTGCCGATTGTCCTGAATACCGCCATTCTGGCCGATTTTCTAAGCGGAAAAATGCCTGCCAAGGCGGATATGCTGAAAGATGAAAAAGGGGCGGCGGCCCGGCTGATTTACGACGCGTACCTGGTGCGCCGGAATGATTGGAAGGCCGTTTACGACAGGCATAAAAACGACGATTCCGCACTGACCGCGCCGCTGCGCGTCTGGTCGTCGGTCGCCGTGGACAAATCCGGCGAAGCACTGAAATTCATCGACAGACTGAAAACGAACGATTCATGGAAGGCCTTTGTCCGCGGCCAGATTTATGCCGAAACCGGCCGGACAGACGCGGCCGCGCGGGAATTCGGCAGGGTATCTGTCGACTTTATGAACATCAACGATTACCTGTATATCCTTTCGTTTTATAAACACCACGGAATGGATGGGGCCGCAGACGCGCTGCGGGCGGATTTCACTGGGCGACCGGGGGGCATGTATATGCTGAACGTCCGTGTTCCCGCCGATTGGAAAAATTATGCCGGGAACGGCAACGCCCTGGCCTTCAGCCTGATTCAAAACGTTTCCCACACCCAGATAATGATGTATTCCGATTTGTCGCTGCTGTTGCTGCGCTTTGCCGAATTGGCCGGGGATGACGGGGCAGGGGGGGTGGACGCGTTGCATTACTATCTTGGCCAGTATTTTTACAACAACGGCGGCGATTACGAGAAATATTTCCGCGCCATTGATTCAAACAGTCCTTTTCATTCCTTCGCGATGATGAAAGTGGCCGAGAAAACTGACGACATCGACGCGCTTCGCGCGGCGGCCGCGGCCAACCCGCTGTTCGTGCCCGCGGTGAACAAGCTGGTGTCGAAATACGTTCAAACCGGGGACAAGAAAAAGGCCCTGGCGGTTGTCGACCGCGCCCTGAAAAACGCCAATCTGACCGAAGGCGGCCGGGCGTTCTTTTTCAAGACGCGCGCCAATATCCATCTGACGTTCGATGACTTGGAATCGGCCCAAGCGGACGTTCGCGCGGCCGCTGACGCCTTGCCGGCCGATGCCGGAATTCTGGCGATTCAGTCAAAAATATGGTCCACTCAGCGGCGCGAGTTGGATACGGCCTATGAATACGCCATCGCGCTGGTGCGCCAAAACCCAACGGACATCGAATCCTGGGACGTGCTGGGCATGGCGGTCTGGGCGCGCGAAGGGGCCGCGGCCAGCCTGGAAGTCATCGAAAGAGTAGGGCAAATATCTGAAACCTGTTCGGTTTTATTCGAACACCTGGGGGATTTGCACGTGGAAATGGGAAATAAAAAGCTGGCGCGGGACGCCTATCTGCGGGCCGTAGATTTATCGGCGGACGGCCTGACGGTCTTGCCCGTGCTGGAAAAGAAAATAAAAAACCTGAAGTAAACCGATACTTTTTCACAAGATAAGGAAAACATATCATGCAAATCGGTGTCCTGGGCGCGGGCGCGTGGGGAACAGCTTTATCAATCGTATCCGCCAGAAGCGGAAACGACGTGATTTTATGGTCTTACGATGGGCAATACGCACGGTTTGATGGCCCGCGGATGCCGGAAAATATCACGATTACGAACGCTATGGCCGATTTGGCGTCGACCGACGCATGGCTGGTGGTAACACCGGCGGCCTTTTTTCGTGAAACGCTGACGGCCGCAAGGCCAATTTACAAGGGCCAGCCCATTATAATCTGCACCAAGGGGATAGAGATATCCACGCACAAATTCATGTCCGAGATAATGGCCCACGAATTGCCGGAATGCGCGGATTGCGGCGTTTTGTCCGGCCCGCAGTTCGCGGCCGAGGTCGTGCGCGGCATCCCGACCGGCAGCACGCTGGCCGGCACGGCCGTGGCGATTGCCGCCGGAACGCAGGCGTTGGGGGACCTGCGCCTGGACGCGTCGGACGACGTTATCGGCGCCGAGATATGCGGCGTCGGCAAAAATGCCGTGGCGCTGCTTGCCGGATTTTCCAGCGTCGAAATCCAGGGCGAAAACCAAAAGGCGCTGCTATTCACGCGGGCCTGGGGTGAAGTCGTAACATTCGGTCTGGCCCGCGGCGCGAAAATAGAGACATTTTTGGGACTGTGCGGCCTGGGCGATTTATATCTGTCCGCAACCTCGGCGACCAGCCGAAATTATTCCGCGGGCGCCGCCATTGCGAAAGGCGAACCGGTCGTCGGAACGGTCGAGGGAATCGCCGCTTTGAACGGCTTGGTCCGCCGCGCGGCTGCGCAGAATATCGATTTGCCTATCCTGCGAGGCATGCGCGACAAGACAAATCTGTAAATAAAATCAAACAAAAAAACACCTATGCGCTGCCAGCGCATTTTTTTATCACAAAAAAAGTTGCAAAAAAGCCGGGAAGTTAAGCAGCAAAAATTTAACAAAAACAGTAAAATACCGGCCGTTTCGTATGAAATTGAATAAAAAACACATTGTTAAACATGCTTTTGGGCACATATCGTCGATATTTATGCAAAAAAGCCGGTAAAAACCGTTAAAATCACCGGGAAAAGGCCGCAAACTCAGGCGGGCAGGGCGCAAACAATGGAAAAACATTATCCAAATAGGAAAAATACCGGCCTTTTTGATAGTTTTTTAAATTTCAAACGCCAAATTAAAATGCCGCGGGCCACACGGCGCACGGTGCAAAATGACGGTCAGCGTCGCTGGAAAAATGGAATTTTTGACATCAATGGGTCGCGTTTTGAAAAAAGCCCGTCCGATAGATTTATCCGGCGCAATTTTGACGAATCGATTTTTTACGTCGAATTATTTGTCGGATTTCACCTCGATTCCTTTTTCAGCCAATCGAATTCTTGAAAAACGAATCTATTTTCGGACATCCGCGGCATCGGATTTTGCAACTAAAAACGCCGAATTATTTTCATGGCCAAGACATATTTTTTACACAAAATGTCCGACGAAAATCAGGCATCCGCGACACCGAATTCGGCGAACAAAAAAGTCAAATTATTTTATGACCAAGGCACCGTTTTTCACGTTGAACATCATGTGCGAAATCGCCCCGATATTTTATATCGCCATGACGTCGAATCATGACGCGACGACGCGCCTTGACGCGGTCAAAACAGGCCATGCGGCAACCATAAAACCGCATGCCGCTTCGCACCTTGTTTTTCAAGGTCAAAAAATAGCGATTTTCAAACTGGACATGAATTCAAAAAAATGCTTTTTTGTCAATTTTAAGCCTCAAACTGGTATTATCGGTTGCAAAAACAACCGGATTTTCGGTCTTGTCAGATTATATTCGTGAAAATACGCGTTTTTTATACAGGAACATATTGCCGTATATTTTTGTCGTTTATTTTTAATAAAACCTATTGTTTTTCACATAAATCGATTCAAAAAACACGCCTGTTTATTCAACGCGTGCAACAGAAAAACACGTGGTCGAAACAGTCGGACCAGATTTGAAAAACCATATCGGAATTTTGACGTCGTATGAGTAAACCGGCGGCAAATTTCTTATCGATGATTTCGTGCGCCGCTTTGTCTTGTTTTAGAAAAATTTCTGAGGTAACATCATACCTGATATAGTCTATAGTCAGTAGTCATTAGTGAATGTGTCGCGCAACCTGTCCACCGAAGCCTTGGCGAAGGTGGAAGCGCGACGACTTTATTGACTATTGACTATATGATTATTGACTTTTCATTTGCAATTAAAATTCGGTTTGTTATAATCCGCCGGTCCGGGTGTGTAGCTCAGTTGGCTAGAGCGTTACGTTGACATCGTAGAGGTCGTTGGTTCGAGCCCAATCACACCCACCAATTTGCAATCCGGCTTTGGCTTCGGATGGTTAGCTCAGCTGGTAGAGCACATCGTTCACATCGATGGGGTCGTTGGTTCGAGTCCAATACCATCCACCACCCTTCGCGTCTGCGACGCTTCGGGTGGCTGCGCTACGGGCGAGATTTAAGAATTTTGAGTACCACGACGTAGTCCGCCAAAGGCGCGACAAAGACGGGTTGATTCAAAATATGAGTGCCCGCCATATCCCGCAGGGCAAAGTGCGGCTGCTCGGGCGGGACAAAGACAGACGCGGAATATTAAATCATGACTTGTGATTATGGATTCTTTGCGGTTTTTATGATGCGCGCCGGCGCATAAGTTCTTCTATTTTTCCTTTACACTTTGATTTCTCCGTTTTAAACTCTTGAACATAAAGAGGCTTTTCATGACCAAGAAAAAATACCTGATAACCAGCGCATTGCCCTATGTGAACAATATTCCGCATATCGGAAACTTTGTCGGCAGCGTTCTGCCGTCCGACGTGTACGCCAGATTCTGCCGCGCACGCTTTGGTTCGGAAAATGTTTTGTTTGTCTGTGGCGCGGACGCGCACGGCAGCCCGATTGTCATCCAGGCGAAGAAAGAGGGCGTCAGCCCCGCCGAACTGGTTGCGAAATACCACGCTTTGCACGCGAAAATTTTTCAGGATTTCGATATTTCCTTTGACGGCGGATACGGAACAACCCATACGGAACTGCAGGTAAATCTGGTTCACGATTTGTTCAGCGCTTTGGATAAAAACGGATTTATAGAGGAAAAGACGACAATCCAACCGTTTTCGGTCGACGACAACATATTTTTGGCGGACAGGCAGATAGAGGGAACATGCCCGAAATGCGGTTACAACAAGGCGCGCGGCGACCAATGCGACAAGTGCGGCGAATTGCTGGACCCGGCGGACCTGATAAACCCCTATGCTGCGGACAGCGGCAGCAGAAATATTGAAATGCGGGAAACAAAAAATCTTTTCTATCGCGCCGACAAGGTCAAGGATTCGGTTTCCGCCTGGGTTTTCAAGACCGCCGAGAAAAACAAGTGGTCGCGCTCGGCATTCGCGGCGACGAAAAAATATCTGTCCGAAGACGTTCCGAATCCGTCGGTCTCGCGCGATTTGCCATGGGGCATTCCAGTAAACAAGCCGGGCTATGAAGACAAGGTTTTTTATGTCTGGTTCGACGCGCCGTGGGGCTATGTTTCGATTTCCCAGGCGGCAAAACCCGGTCGCGCCGCAGCAAACGGCGAAGGCGGATGGGCCGATTGGTGGCACGGCGGCGAAAACTGCCACTATGCGCAATTCATGGGCAAGGATAACATAAAATTCCATTCGCTGTTCTTTCCGGGCCAGGAAATCGCCTGGGCGGACGGGAATTGGAAAAAGGTCGATTTGCTCAAAGGCATGAACTTTTTGAATTTCGAGGGCAATAAAATATCCAAAAGCATGGGGAACGGCATCGATTTGTCTCAGGCACTGACGGCTGCGCCGGCCGATTGCTGGCGCTATGCGCTGATTGCCAGCGCGCCGGAAACCGACGATACCGACTTTACCGTCCGCCGGTTCGCAGACATCGTGAACAAGGATTTGAACGGCATGCTGGGCAACTTCGTGTCTCGCGTGGCCAAGCTGACCGAAAAGAATTTCGGGCTGACAGTACCCACATTCCAAAAAGGATTCGAAACTCCAATTGAAACAATGAACGCACATTTGGCCGATTTGAGCGCCGCGCTGGAGGCCTGCGAATTTCGAAAATCAATCGAGGCGCTGCGTTCCATGTGGGCTGTCGCGAACGAGTATATGACATCAAAGGCGCCGTGGACGCTGGTTAAAAACGGCGAAATGATTGCAGCCGGCGCAGTCTTGAACGAATGCTTTCAGATGATAGATTTCTTCGCGCGCGTGTCCGCGCCGTTTATTCCGGGTGCCGCGGAAAAAATTCAGAATATTTTCCCCGCCAGACACGACCTTTCTTGGCCAACCGAATATGAATGGCGTATTCAGGACGGTGAAGAATTTACTGTGCCGGAAAATCTGTTCGAGCGAATCGACGACGCGCGCGTGGCGCAGCTGACCGAAAAATATTCGTCCAAGCCGACCGACGCGCTGAAAATCGTCATCGCCAAAATCCTGACCGCAACACCGCACCCGACGCGCGAAGGCCTGTCCGTACTTTCGGTTGACGCAGGCGATGCGGCGCCTTTGCAAATCGTATGCGGCGCGCCGAACGTCCGCGCCGGTTTTATCGGCGTTCTGGCGCACGTCGGCGCCACACTGCCGGGACAAAAGAAACCGCTGGCCAAGCGCGCGGTGGCCGGCGTCGAATCGCATGGCATGATGTGCAGCGCGGCGGAACTGGGCGTCGGCGCGGACGACGACAATATTTTGGAACTGGGCGCAGATTCCAAAATCGGCGAAGAATTCAAGAAATAACCGGGAAGAGGAGAGATAAAAACAAAGGATTATAATATGTATATGACATCAAAAGAACTTCCAGCAATGCATAAACTTGCCATACGTGGTTCAGGCAGTTTAGGCGGCAATATGGTGCAGTTTTTCTGCGGGGACCATTGCAAAAACTATCATAACGGAATATGCGAAAAATATTGCGAGTTTAGTGAAGTCTTTCTTAAGAGGGTGTACATTTCCGATACCCCGTTTGTCATTACCGGCTATTCACCGAATGTTTTTCTGACCACCAGCAATGAATCTGATAGAACGAAAATTTTAAATATGTTTAACCAGACAATGGCACAATTCGCAAAGCAAAACGATGGACGCAATGCATGAAAAAATCCGCCTTGTTTTGTTGTCGTGCTGCGCGCCGTGTTCCTGCGGCGCTATAAAAGAGTTAGTAGAGTGTAGAGCGCAGAGCGAAGGTTTCGCCGCTTCGCGGCAGAGTGAATGTCGCAGGTCGCAGGTAGAAGGTGTTGATAATGACGAACCACCTACGCTCTGCGACCTGCGATCTACGCTCTTCGACTTTATCGTCTTGTTCTATAACCCTAATATTTATCCCGATACCGAATACCAGAAACGGTTGGCGGAACAAATCAGATACTGCGAATCATTGGATGTGAAATATGCCGTCGGCGATTATGACCACGCCGCGTGGCTGAATTCCGTGCGCGGCCTAGAATCAGAGCCTGAGCGTGGCAAGCGCTGCACGCAGTGTTTCCGCCACAGATTTCGTTTCGCAAAACAGTGGGCGATGGAAAACGGATACAACGCTATCGCGTCCGTTCTGGGCGTGTCACGTCACAAAGACCAGGCACAGGTCGACAGCGCGGCGCGGGAAGAAATAGGGAACGGGGAACCCGCCTTCGCCATCCACCTTCGCCGAGGCTACGGGGGACAAGAGGCTACGGCGGGCAGGCAGGAACAAGGAATAATTTATCTGCCTATCAAATTGGATGAAAGTCTGCGCCAGGAAATTAGCAAAAAGGCCGGCTTTTACCGCCAGAATTACTGCGGCTGCGAGTTTTCAATGCGAAAATAAGCCTTTTGATTATATATCAATTAAGAATTAAAAGTAAATGGGCCGCGCAGCGGCAAGCCGCAATTCATAATTCTTAATTTTTAATACATTGGATTCCCGCCACCAGGCCCCGCGAAAAACGACTGTTTTTCGTGGGTGGTCCAAGCGGGAATTATATTTGCGAATTGAAAAACATCAGGCTATAATAACCCCGACATCATCAGGAGTACAAATTATGTCGTCTATTTTTATCTTCCCCGGCCAAGGCAGCCAATCCGTCGGCATGGGCAAGGATTTGTATGACAGCAACGCGGCCGCGCGCGCCGTGTTCGACGAAGTCGACGACGCGCTGGACCAGAAACTATCCGATATTATTTTTGGCGGCCCGTCCGACGAACTGACGCTGACCGCGAACGTCCAGCCCGCGATTATGGCCGTATCGATGGCGATGCTGCGCGCGGCCGGCCCGGAAATGACGACGTACGTCGCGGGCCACAGCCTGGGCGAATACACAGCGCTGTGTGCGGCGGGCGCATTGACGCTGGCGGATACGGCCCGACTGCTGCGGCTGCGCGGCGACGCGATGCAGCGCGCCGTGCCCGTCGGCCAGGGCGCTATGGCGGTCGTATTGGGACTGGATATTGAAACATTGACCGATGTATGCCACCGGGCCGAGGCCAAGGTCGGCGGGGACATGGTCTGCGACATCGCGAACGACAATGCGCCGGGTCAGGTCGTCATATCCGGCTCTCGACCCGCGATTGAGGCCGCAATGGAACTGGCCAAAGAGATTGGCGCCAAGCGCGCGATGTTGTTGCCATTGTCGGTGCCGCCGCATTCGCGCCTGATGGCGCCCGTCGCCGAAGAGATGCTGGGCGCCCTGGACGAGATTCATATCGAAACCCCAACCGTTCCACTGATTTCGAACAAGACCTGCGCGCCGATGTCCGACGTCGCCGACACCAAAGAGGCGCTGGTTTATCAAATCACGCACGGCGTGCGCTGGCGCGAGACGATTCTGGCCCTGCCGGCGCTGGGCGTTACCGAGACAATCGAGGTCGGACCGGGCAGCGTTCTGACCGGCTTGACAACGCGCATCAACCCAAATTTAACCGCAAAAAAACTGGAAGTATAAAATGAGCATTTTTTCTTTGGATGGAAAAGTAGCACTTGTCACCGGCGCGTCGGGGGTAATCGGTGGCGCTGTTGCGCGCGCGATGTATGAAAACGGCGCGACCGTTGTCTTGAATGGGCGCAACACCGAGAAGCTGAACGCTTTGAAAGAAAACTTGACAAACGGGGGGGGGGTACAAACTTCCCTTTCTTCCCAAGAAGCACATACTGTCGCATTAAGTCTGATGGATGTCGACGCGACGAAAAAATTGGTCAAGTCCGCGACCGAGTTGACCGGAAAAAACATCGATATTTTAGTGAATGTGGCGGGGCTGCATCAGTTGAAAGTTTTTGGAAAAATATCCAAAGACCTGCTGTACAACATTATGAATATAAATTTTACGATTCCGTTCATTCTGTGCCAAGAGGTTATGCCCGCGATGGTCCAAAACAAGTTCGGTCGGATTATCAATTTTTCATCCGTTGCGGCGCACGGCGCGGCCGGGCAGGCGCATTATAATTCGTCGAAATCCGCGGTCGAGGGACTGACATGCTCGTTGGCGTCGAACGAAAACTTCGTCAAAAACGGCGTCACAATAAACGCTATCGCGCCCGGAATCATCGATTCGGATATGTCGAAAATGATTCGCGGCAAGGCCAAGGAACGCAACCTTATGATGATTCCTATGGAACGTTTCGGCCGGCCCGAAGAAGTCGCCGGCGCCGCCGTCTTTTTGGCCAGCAATGCCGCAAGTTATATAAACGGCCAGATTATTCGCGTCGACGGTGGAATGGTCCGGTAAAAGGAAAACGCCATGCCTGATTTTTTGATTACGATTTCTGAAATCATGATATTTATTTGCGGCGCGGGTTCGATTCTGTTGCTGAACCTGAACAACAAGTATTCAAAATACGGCGTGTTTATCGGACTGCTGAGCCAGCCTTTTTGGTTCATATCGGCCGCAAACAGCCAATCGTGGGGAATTTTTGCGGTTTCATTTATTTATACCGCGTCTTATCTGACAGGCATTTACAATTTTTGGATAAGAATCAATCGGACAAACAAAATAAAAAAAGGAAAGGAAAAATGTTCTCGTTAAAAGACAAAGTGGCGCTGGTGACCGGCGCGACGGGCGGAATCGGCGTTTGCGTCGCCAAGAAACTGCATGACGCGGGCGCGACGGTTGTCGTGACCGGCCGCAATATTGACAAGCTGAACGCCGAGTTCGACGACGCCTATATCAAGATTCCATCCGACCTATCGCTGGATGGCGCGGCGGATGAATTGGTTGCAAAAACTATCGAAAAGGCCGGTAAAATCGATATTTTAATCAACAACGCCGGCATTACAAAAGACACCCTGATAATGCGCATGACGGACCAGCAGTTCGACGACGTCATCAACACCAATTTGCGCTCGACCTTCAAAATGTGCCGCGCGGCGGTGCTGCCGATGGCGAAGAACAAATTTGGCCGCATTATCAACATGGCGTCCATCATCGGCGTCATCGGCAACGCGGGCCAGGCGAACTATGCCGCGTCCAAGGGCGGAATGATTGCGATGACTAAATCCATCGCAGCAGAGATGGGCAAAAAAGGCATCACGGCGAACTGCGTCGCGCCTGGATTTATCCGCACGCCGATGACGGATGTTTTGACCGACGAGCAAAAGGAAGCATATCTGAAGCAAATCCCCGCGGGGCGTTTCGGCGAGCCTGAAGACATCGCCTGCGCATGCGTTTTCCTGGCCAGCGACGGCGCATCGTACATCAACGGCCAGACGCTGCACGTCAACGGCGGGCTGGGACGGTTTTAACAAGTTCGAAGAGCGCAGAGCGTAGAGCGCAGGTGGAGTATATTGATAATAAGGAACCACCTTCGCTCTACGCTCTGCGAATTTCGATCTGAGGAAAAAATGATAAACTACGACGTCATCATTATCGGCGGCGGGCATGCCGGCGTTGAAGCTGCGGCCGCCGCGGCGCGGCGCGGCGCGAAAACATTGTTGCTGACTCAGTCGGAAACCGACCTGGGCGCGATGTCGTGTAATCCGTCCATCGGCGGACCGGGCAAATCGCAGATGGTCGCAGAAATCGACGCGCTGGGCGGAATCATGCCGGTCGCGGCCGATATGTCGGGAATCCACTGGCGCATGCTGAACGCCACGCACGGTGCGGCGACGCGGGCCCTGCGCGCGCAAATCGACAGGGCTTTGTATTGCAAAGCAATACAAAGAGAGTTAGAGAGTAAAAGAGTTGGAGAGTTAAAGATAGTATTTGAATTCGTGACCGATTTGGATTTAGAAAACAAAACCGTCAATAAAAAATACGCCGCGAAATCCATTGTTCTGACCACGGGAACTTTTATGCGCGGGCTGGTTCATCGCGGCGACGAAAAAATTGAATCGGGCCGTTTGCGGGATGACGGCACCTACCAGGACGCCGACAAAAACATATCGAAAATACTCGAAAAGGCCGGCTTTTCGCTGCTGCGGCTGAAGACAGGAACGCCTGCGCGCCTGCGCCGCGATTCGATTGATTTCAGCGGTTTGGAAATCCAGCCCGGCGATGCCGAACATGAATGGTTTTCCGGCGGGGGCGACGAAGACGCTGGCCAGGTTTCATGCTTTATCACGCACACAACCCCGGCCACGCACGACATCATCCGCGAAAACATCAATGCGTCGCCGATGTACAATGGCGACATCCGCGGCACCGGCCCGCGATACTGCCCATCGCTGGAAGACAAGGTCATGCGCTTTCCCGAACACCAAACGCACCATGTTTTTCTGGAACCCGAAGGCCTGGACAGCGACCAGATATATCCCAACGGGGTTTCGACCAGCTTTGGCGCCGACATTCAGGAAAAATGGCTGCGCACCATTCCAGGCCTGGAAAACGTGCATATAGCGCGATTCGGCTACGCCATCGAATACGACGCGATTGATGCGCGGGCGCTGAATGCGAATCTGGAATCCAGAGACATTCCAGGGCTGTTCTTCGCCGGGCAAATCAACGGAACATCCGGATATGAAGAGGCCGCCGCCCAAGGCGTTGTTGCGGGCGCGAACGCCGCCGCGCGCGCGCTGGGGTTGCAAACGCTGGACCTGGACCGCACGAATTCTATGATAGGCGTGCTGATTGACGACATCACGACGCTGGGCGTGGACGAGCCGTATCGCATGTTCACATCGCGCGCGGAATACCGGTTGAGTCTGCGCAGCGACAACGCGATTGCGCGGCTGGGGCCGATGGCCGCGCGGCTGGGATTGATTCCGCAAGCGCGTTATGAAAAAATCTTAAATCTGAAATTCGAAATCATAAATCGCAACGATGAATTCTATGCCGGGTATATCGCGCGCAACGCGCGCGAAATCGCCGCGTATCGGCGCGACGCCGCCATGGCCGTTCCATCGGATTTCGATTATAAATCCATGCCCGGACTGACCAATGAATTGATTGAAAAGCTGACACGTGCCCGTCCGCGCAGCATCGCGGCGCTGGGGCGCATTCCGGGCATGACGCCGGCCGGCGTCATGGTCGTCCTGCGCAGGATAAAAAACGGCTGAATTCCGTTTTATTTTGCTTGAAATTGGCCGCGAGCGGGGATATACTCTTGTCCAGCGCCGATGTAGCTCAGCTGGTAGAGCATCTCATTCGTAATGAGGGGGTCGCAGGTTCGAATCCTGTCATCGGCACCACCATTTTTGTCCGAACGAAGCGAGGAATACAAAAATGAGTGCCCGCCGGAGCCTGAATTTCGGCGTAGCGCGAAGTGCGAAGTGCGGAGACAAATGGCGAAGGCTTGGCTGGCCAAGTTTGGAAAGCATCCGCCAAGAAGTGCAATCCGTCAGTAAATTTTTGTGGAAATCGTCAGAAACTTGTACTAGGATTATCGCCGATGGCAACACAAACGGTTATTATTATAGAATAAACAGGCACGCGCTTTGGCGGATGCCCGGGTGCAATGCGCCCGTTTTTTTATCCCGCCCGCGGGGCCGCGAAACGGGCGGAAAAAGAGTTAAAAAGGAAATACACGATGACATACCCAAAAACCGACCCCAAGGCGGATTTTCCGAAACTGGAACGGGATGTTCTGAACTATTGGGCCGCGAACGATATTTTTCATAAAACCCTTGAACGGACGAAAAATGGCAAACCGTTCACTTTTTTCGATGGGCCGCCCTTTGCCAACGGAGTGCCGCACTGGGGTCATATCGGCGTCGGCGCGATGAAAGACATGGTGTTCCGCTACAAGACGATGAACGACATGTATGTCTTGCGTGAGCTTGGGTGGGACTGCCACGGATTGCCGGCCGAGCAATCGGTCGAAAAACGGCGCAACAAACTGGCCAAGGACATCGTGGCCGACGACGGATTGCCGGCATTCTGCGACTATTGCCGCGCCGATGTTCTGCAATACACCGACGACTTCGTGAAAAATTACGAAAGGGTCGGCCGCTGGGTCGAAACCGGAAAGGATTTCGGATACGCCACGATGGATAAAAATTACATGGAATCCGTTTTGTGGGCGCTGAAACAGCTGTATGACAAGGGATTGCTGTACAAGGATTTTCTGGTGAACGCGGTCGATTGGAAACTGGGCTCTATCCTTTCCAATTCCGAAGCGGCCCTGGAATACGTGGATGTTGTCGACGACGCGGTGACGGTTTGGTTCGAACTGGGGGACGGACGGCGCGTTCTGGCGTGGACGACGACGCCGTGGACGCTGCCGGCGAATTACGCGCTGGCGGTGAACCCGAAAATGAAATATTTGGAAATGCGTGATAGCGACGGCGCGGTCTATGTAATCGCCGAATCCAGACTGAAGTCTTATGAACGGCAATTCGCGGCCGCCGAAAAAATCGGCGAAATAACGGGCGCGGACCTGGTCGGGCTGAGATACGTTCCGCTGTTCGATTACTATGCGGACCGACAGTCGGGCAATCCAGTCCTGCATACGGTGATTTCCGCCGATTATGTTTCCGATTCGGACGGAACAGGCATCGTCCATATCGCGCCCGCTTTCGGCCAGGAAGACTTCTGGGCGATAAAGAACATCGACCCGTACCTGCCCATCATACTGAACGTGGACGAGTACGGAAATTTCGACCAGACGGTTCGCGACTGGGCGGGAATGAACGTGTTCGAGGCCAATCCGAAAATCATAGCGCATCTGAAATCGAACGGCCGCCTGGTTTCGCGCGAGCAATACAAACACTCGTACCCGTTCAGCTATCGCACGCATGAAAAGCTGATTTACCGCGCGACCGATTCATGGTATGTGAACGTTCCGAAAATACGCGAGCGCCTGATAGAAAACACCAAGCTTACGAAATGGTATTCCGCCGGCGAGCGCTTTATGCGCTGGATAGAGGGCGCGCGCCCATGGGCGATTTCGCGCAACCGTTTTTGGGGCACGCCGCTGCCCATCTGGGAACGGGACGGCGAATACAAGATATTCGGCTCGATTGCGGAGCTGGAAGAATTCTTCGGCGTAAGAATAAACGACCTGCACAGGCCGACGTTGGACGCGCTGGAAAAAGACGGATGGAAACGCATTCCGGACGTGCTGGACTGTTGGTTCGAATCAGGCTCCATGCCGTTCGCCAGCATTCATTACCCATTCGAAAATGCGGACCGATTCGAGGCGACTTTCCCGGCGGATTATATTATCGAGGGGCCAGACCAAACCCGCGGCTGGTTCTATGCGCTGATGGTTCTGGCGACGGCGCTGTTTGACCAGCCCGCGTTCAAGACCGTTTCAGTAAACGGCCTGATACTGGGCGCGGACGGGCGGAAAATGTCGAAATCGCTGGGAAATTACACCGACCCGATGCCGCTTATGGACAAGTGCGGCGCGGACGCCGTGCGCCTGTATATTCTGGGCAGCACCTTTATGAAGTGCGAGCCGATAAGCCTTGACAAAGACGGCAAGGTCCTGGGCGACGTCATACGCAACATCCTGACGCCGCTGTGGAACGCACACCACTTCTTCACGCTGTATGCGAACGCCGGCCGCGTCACGGCCAATTCGGAACCGGGAACCGACATCTTGGACCGTTATATTGTCGCCGAGTTGGAAAACCTGGCCGAAACTGTTCGCGGTGCGCTGGACGAATACGCGCCGGACAGGGCGGCGGACGCCTTTGCAAAATTTTTGGACATCCTGAACAACTGGTACATCCGCCTGGGCCGTGACAGATTCTGGCGGGAAGAGCAGGGCGCCTTTGACACGCTGCACTTCGTATTGACGGAATTCTGCAAGCTGCTGGCCCCATTGGCGCCGTTCGCGTCGGATTATATCTATCGCAACTTGACGGGCGACGAATCGGTGCATCTGCAGAAATATCCGCATTATACTGAAAACGAATCGGGGGCCGCGCTGCGGGCGCAGATGCGCCGCGTGCAGGCAATCGTGTCCGTTGGAAAACAACTGCGCGAGGGCGCGAAATTGCGCAACAGGCTGCCTCTGCGCGCGATTACCATCGCGCAGAGCGCAGAGCGCACCGCGCAGAGCGCAGATTTTGAAAACATCATCAAGGACGAACTGAATGTTAAAGAAGTGAATTATTTGCCCGATATTTCGTCAGTGGCTGATTCATTCGTATACCTGATTACGCCGAAAATCGGCGCGCGGCTGGGCGGCGCTTTGAAAGATATAATCCCGGCGGTGAAAAACGGTGCCTATGAAATCCGCGGCGACAAACTGAACGCGGCCGGACAGACGCTGAACGCGGACGAATTCGAATCGCGCCTGACCGTGCGTGACGGCGTGACGGGCGCGGCGCTGCCCGACAACACGGCGGTGGTCGTTCTGGATACGGAATTGGATTCTGAACAGATTGCCGAAGGGCTGGCGAACGACGCATTGCGATTTATCCAAGACACACGCAAAGCCGTCGGTCTGGATGTATCCGACCGAATCACATTGGAATACAGTGCGGCGCCGGCGCTGGCTGACGCGCTGGAGGCGCACCGCGCGCGAATCATGGCCGAAACACTGACCGTTGAGATGTCGCGCGGCCAGGGCGAACACGCGACAGAAATCGAGGGTTACAGCCTGGCGGTAACGATAAAAAAGGCATAAAGAAACAAAAATGAAAATAACATTGACGCCTGAAATTTATTTTACAAAAGTGCCGCCTACGCTGGATATGAACGTGCGCAGCGAATTGTACAGCACCAACGAATTCACTTTCGCAGTGGCGGTCATCCTGTCGGCCCAGGCCACGGATAAAAAGGTGAACGAAGTCACGCCCGCGCTATTCGCCGAAGCCCCGACGCCCGAAGCGATGCTGATATTGGGCGAGGACGGCCTGAAAAAACATATCAAGGTTATATCTTTTTTTAACAACAAGGCGAAAAATATTATCGGACTGGCGCAAATGCTTGTCTCCCCCCTCTTGGGGGGGAATACCCGCGGAGCGGGGGAGGGGGAGCTCCCCCCAGTCTCGCTCCGCGAGACAGCCCCCCTCAAAGAGGGGGGCACATGGCGCTTTCCGGACGAATATCATAACCAGCGGGCGCTGATGGCGCTGCCCGGAATCGGGCAAAAGACCGCCAACGTCGTCATGAACGTCTTATGGGGCGCGCCGATGATTGGCGTGGACACGCATGTTTTCCGCAATGCGCATCGCTACGGATGGGTCGGCGCATCCGACGACACGCCCGAAAAGGTCGAGGCGAAACTGCTGAAACTGATTCCGAAAAAATACCACGCGATGGTCAACCACGTGATGGTCCTGCACGGGCGTTATACCTGCAAGGCATTGCGACCGCGATGCGCGGACTGCCCAGTTGCGCAATGGTGCAACGCGCCTGACAAGAATCTGCCGATATAATTCAATATCGAATTACGAGTCACGAATTACGAATCTCGAAAAAACCGGCCGCGGCCGGTTTTTTTTACCCGACCATATATCCGCATATAAATATCGCAACCGCGGCGATAGCGAATACAAACATTTTTGCTTTCATGATTTTTTTTCCTCCTTATTACCAGCCGCCTTTTAGCTTTTCGGCGCACCCAACCGATTCGCTGCCCATCAAGAAACTGATGCCGATACCGATTGCAAACAGCAGCGCGAATCCGACCAGCATTGGGATGCCTTTGGATTTCAGGGTTTCCATAACGGTCGTTTTCCCGTCCGTCGTAATCAGCCCCCACGCCATGTTGGCCAGGACGAATCCCGCGCCGACAAACGCCAGAACGCGCAGCGTCTGGAATACACCCTGCATCGAGTCTATAAGATTGCATAATCCTGATTCGTTCATTTCAAACCTCCGTGTTTTACGAACAAAAAAACCGCGCAATTGTGTGGCGGTTGGAGGTTCATGACAATTTTTGGGAATTGTGCCGCTTATTCAATATATTCGCAGGCCCTCCAACCGACGGTTGGAGTTTTTCGTCGAAACACCGACGCCCAAAACAGAGGTCATGACACCCCATCGCAGGAACACCCCGCGACAAACTGATTATATCAGAATATAAGACAATTACAAATAAAATATCGAATCACGAGTCACGAATTACGAATCACGAAAAAAACCGCCGAACGGCGGTTTTTTTATTTCACGTCCGCAGTTTTGCGTCGCAACTTTTTTCAACCAGCGCGATAACCGAATTCTGAATTTCCATCAATTCCGCATCCGCGATATTGCCCAGCGGCTGCAGCACGATTTCAAACGCTATTGATTTTTTTCCGTCCGGCAAATCGAATATGTCGAACACATTCGTCTCGATAATGCGGTCGTCCGCGCCACGCGCGATTTCCGCCAATTCGGCCGGCTCGACATTATTCGCCGCGATAAACGCAAAATCGCGCGTAATCAGCGGGAATTCCGCCAACTCAATTTTGTCCAGCGCCGGGGCGTCCGCCGTCCATGGCGAATAAGACGCCAAAGACGACACATCGTCGACCAATCCCAGCGCGACATTCGTCTTGATGCCGAACTTTTTCGCAACTGACGGGTGCAATTCAGCGAACACGGCGACCGTTTTGTTATCCAAAATCAATTTTCCGGCACGATACGGATGCGCCCACAATGGCGGATTGTCGTCGTTTTCCGCGACTGCGCCCGGAAACAGGGACATCAAATCGTCGCGAATATCATAGACAGACGCATCGCGGCCGTGCTTTACGCCGATTTTTCCGCCCAGGATGCCCGTGCGCACGACTATCAATTGGTCGTGCTGCCACCCGGGGACCGGACCGTCGAACACAGCCGCCAGTTCGAACAGAGACAAATTCGAACGGCGGAATCTGTCGTTGCCGGCAACAACGTCCAGCATCGATTGAACCAAAGAGTTCCGCGCCGTATCGAACGTATCGATAATCGGATTCAAGACGCGGACGCTTTCCTTGTACGACAGGATTTTTTCCTTTTTCGAATCTCCGAAGCCGTAATTCATGCATTCGTAATATCCCATCGCCGCCAGCTGTTTTTTCACGGACGGGGCGCGCGCGGTGAAATCTATTTTGGCAGCGTTTTCATCCCTGACGATATTGTCGTATCCGTATAATCTTATCAGCTCCGAGACAATGTTCTCGGGAATCGCCACGTCCACGCGCGCGGGCCTGGGGGTAATGGTCCATATGTCGTTATTTTCTTCGACGACAAACCCCAGGGCTTCCAGAATCCGTTTCTGCATCGCCGCGTCCAATTCGATTCCGGTCTTTTTCTTGAACAGCGCCGGAGTATATTCTATGCGGCGCGGTTCCATAATTTTCAGCCATTCGGCGCCGCTTATATTTTTCATCGAATCCGGCGTTTCAGACATAAACGTCAGCTTCGGATTTTTTTCGTCCCAAACATAACGCGGCGTCATGGCGATTCCGCCGCACGCGTCCGTGATTATTTTCACGGCCTGCAGAATGCCTTGGGGCGCGATTGTCGGGTCTATGCCGCGCTCGTACCTGTAAGACGCGTCCGTGCTTATTCCGATTCGTTTGGCGGTCCTGCGCACGGTCACCGGGTCGAAATATGCGCTTTCCAGTAAAATATTTTTCGTCGCATCGGTCGTCATGCCACGCGCGCCGCCGATAACGCCTGCCAGCGCCAGAATCCCGGCCGCGTCCGCAATCACCAAATCGGTTTCTACTAATTCGTGCTCGGCGCCGAACAGGTCGGTGAATTTCTCGCCCCGCTTCGCGTTGCGAACGATAATATCGCCGTGAATTTCGTCGGCGTCAAAGCAATGCATAGGCTGCCCCAGATCATAGCAGATATAATTAGTCGCGTCGATTGGAGCGTTCTTTGGGTTGATTCCGATGGCCGCCAGGCGCGCGGCAATCTTCGGATTCGACGGCGCCATCTTGATGTTCTTAATCTCGCACAGATAATAAACCGGACACGCGTCATAGTTTTCAACAACCGCCCGGCGCGCGCCGTCTTTGAATTCGCCGGCATAATTGTCGTACCTGTCGATAAATTCGCCGATTCCGGCCGCGGCCAAATCACGCGCGATGCCGCGCACCGCCAGATAGTCCGGACGGTTCGGCGTAATGCCGGCGTCAAAAATGGATAATGGACAATGGATGATGGATGATGGAATCTGCCCCAATTTCTCAACCTTTTCATCCAGTTCGATAATGCCGTCGTGGTCGTCGTTTATGCCCAGTTCCCGGCCCGAACACATCATGCCGTCGGATATAACGCCGCGGATTTTGCCCGATTTGATTTCCATATTGCCAATCTTACATCCGGGGACCGCCAGCGCGGACACCAATCCGACGCGGACGTTTGGCGCGCCGCACACGACCGTGCGCAATGCGCCGGTGCCGTCGTCGACCCGCAGCACATGCAGGTGGTCGCTGTCGGGATGCTTTTCGCATTCGACAATCCTGGCCGCAACCGGATGCGCGGTTTCGATTAATTCTTCGACCTCCAGACCGATTCGGGTCAGGGTGTCGGCAATCTCGGCCGGCGTCGCATTGGTGTCCAAATAATCTTTCAACCAATCATAAGTCCATTTCATTGTAAAAAACTCCGTTTTTTTAGGAACAGGAACAAGGTGCGGGAACGGGTTGTCTGTTCCTTGTTCCCGCCTGCCCGCCGTAGCCTCGGCGAAGGAGGGTTCCTCGTTCCTTTTTCAATTATTCTTCAGCCACCGAATATCGCCTTCAAAGAATTTGCGGCCGTCCGGCAGTCCGTATTTCAACATTGCAATACGATCCCAGCCGAATCCGAACGCGAAACCCTGGTATTTGTCAGGGTCTACGCCGCAGTTTCGCAAAACATTCGGATGAACCATTCCCGCGCCGCCCATTTCCAACCAATCCTTTCCGACGCCGATCCGGCCGGTTTTTTTATCCCATTGCAAATCGAATTCCACCGACGGTTCGGTAAACGGAAAGTACGACGGGCGTATGCGCAGCGCCATGTCGCGCGCGTCGAAATACGACCTGAAAAACAGTTTCACATCGTTCACCAAATCCGACAGTGTCGTGTCGGCGTCCACAACCAGGCCCTCGATTTGGCGAAACATCGGGAAATGCGTGGCATCCATTTCTTTGCGGTACGTCGCGCCGGGACAGAATATCTTAATCGGGACGCCTTCGGATTCCATCGCCCGCACTTGGACCGCCGACGTCTGGGTGCGCAGAACGTTGCCGCCGTTGACAAAGAACGTGTCCTGCATGTCGCGGGCGGGATGGTGCGCCGGGGTGTTCAATGCGGTGAAGTTGTGCCAATCGTCCTCGATTTCAGGCCCGGTGCGAATTTCGTATCCCATCGATTCGAATATGCCGCTGATTTCCGACAAAGCCCGGGTCAGCGGGTGCAGTTTTCCCATTGTTTTTTCCGCCGGCGCGCCGGTCTTCTCGACCTTGGCGGTTACATCTAGCTTTTGCAGCGCCAGCGACGCAGTCATGACGGCATTTTCGATTTCCAGCTGGCGGACTTTGAACGCCTCGCGCAGTTCCGCGTTTTCCTGATTCAGCGCCGCGCGCGCATCGTTGTCCAGGTTCTTCATTTCCTTCAGCCGCACGGTCATCGCGCCGTTCTTGCCAAAGACGGACGCGTGCAGCGCCTGCAGCTTTTCCGGCGAATCAATCTTTTTTATCTGTTCCAACATATTTTTTCTCTTTTAAAACAAAAACCGTCCATTGGACGGTTCTTATTATTACAAACAATCAACCTTACCGCCAAGGCTTATTTAGCATCAGCGTTATTAAATCGTTTCGCGGTGTCGACCAGCTTGTCGAATCCGGCGTCGCCGGCGTACGCCATTTCGGCCAAAACTTTGCGGTCCAGTTCCACGCCGGCCTTTTTCAAGCCGTTCATGAACTGGCTGTACGTCAGCCCGGCCGCGCGCGTCGCCGCGTTGATGCGCACAATCCACAGCCCGCGGAATTCACGCTTTTTCACGCGGCGGTCGCGATAGGCGTATTGTCCCGCCTTTTCGGTCTTTTCGCGCGCGGCGCGGTAAGTCGTGCTGTGGCGGCCCAGGTAACCCTTGGCGCGCGTTAGTATTTTCTTGTGTTTCTGATTTACGGTTGTACCGCGTTTAACTCTTGCCATTTTAAGTCCCCTTTTTTTATTTCAAGCCGTACGGGGCGAGTAATTTCGCCTGTCCGACCATATTGTCGTTCAAATATTGGGCCTTGGAGCCCTGGTTGTTTGCACGATTGGACTTTTTTCGCAAAAGTTTCTTATGCGCGTTGCGGGCAACGCGGATTTTTCCCGTCGCCGTTACGCTCGCACGTTTTTTCATGTACGATTTCGTTTTCATTTTATTAGGCATTTTAAAGCTCCTTGCCGTAGCCGTGATTCGTAATCGGTAATCGGTAATCCGAATTTTGCGGTCGGATTACGGATTACGGATTACCAGTCACGAAATTCACCTGATGGCAATGCCTTGCCACTTCGGACCGCGTCAGAATTGCTTGTGACGCCGCAGTATTCTGACATATTGAAACAAAAAATCAAGTTTTTATTGCCAATCGCTTATTTAAGGGTTAGACTGGTGCACAGAGAATAGGTTGGCGATGAACCAGAAAAAAATATCTTCCAAAGTGCTGTCTTATGCGAAATCGGCGCTGGCCGCGGCTGTTTTGCCGGTCTTTTTGATATATGTCATGATTGACAAGCCCGATTACAAGATTATCGGCGCCATGTCGCACATTGTCCTGCCGGCGGCGAACTGGGTCGGCGATGTCGTGTCGTGGCCGATACGGGCCGTGGCCAGCGGCGTGGCGGGAATACGCGAGCTGTCCAATCTGCGCGGCGAGAACGAAGAACTGCGCGCCAAATTGGACCAGGCCCTGCGCATGCGCAACGAATGCGGCGTGGCAATTTCGGAAAACCAAAGGCTGGCCCGAGAGCTGGACATGGTCCGCGCGTCGCCGCAAAAGGCGGTCGCTGCGCTGGTTTCCTATAACAACGACGCGTTTCACCACAGCACGTTTTTCATAGACAAGGGCGCGCGCGCCGGCATCGAGCCCGGCATGGCCGTCGTTTCGTTTGACGGGCGGCTGGCGGGCATCGTCATCGACGCGGGGCCGACCTTTGCCAAGGTCCGCAGCCTGACGGATTCGAAATCGAACATACCCGTCCGCGTCGCCGGGTCCGAGGTCTACGGTTTTCTGCAGGGCAGCGGTTCCGGCGACCCGACGATGGGATTTTTCAGCGACCCTGAATTCCAGCCAACCCGGGGCTTGAAACTGGTCACCAGCAACATCCGCGGCGTGCTGCCCGACGGAATAATCGTGGGCGAGATGTCCAATTCGACGGACGCGTCCGTTCTGCGCCCGACGCGCATGTCCAGCGTTATGGTTCTGCAGTTCGACGGCAAGGACAAATACAAATAGTGAATAGTGATTAGTGCATAGTTTATAGTGACTAGCGGGCTAGCTACAACACTGCAAACTAAACACTAAGCACTATAAACTAAACACTATAAACTAATGGTTTACTTGAAACGCCTTTTTCCGTTCTTCGCTGTGCTGTTGCTGTGGCGGCTGTCGTTTCCGTTTTGGAATCCGGGCGGCATTCTGGCCCTGATTCCGATTTTTTATTATTCCTTTATCAAACCTGTCGACTGGTTTGTCCTTTTCGCGGCCGCCTTTTGTTTTCTGATTGACTACAAGTCCGACACGCTGCTGTTCTGGACGGCCGTCTATTGCTTTTTCTACTCCGTCAACGGCTTTCAGAACTTCGTCGATTTGACGCGGCAGAAAAACGATGGACTGCCGGTGTTTATGGCGTATTTCGGCGTCCCGGCGCTGATTCTGGCCGCCGTGGGATGGACCTGGGTCGGCTTTATCCGCGCCGCGTGGCTGCTGTGCTGGCTAAGCGTCCTATACATTCCTTTCGCGGCGCTGGCAAAAAGGGTGAACGATGATTGACACCGAAGTCGCGCGCCTTTTCGACAGACGCTCGGCCCTGTTTCTGACAACGGGCGCGGTTCTGACGTCCGCGTTGGTGCTGCGCATGCTGCAGATGCAGTTCTTCGGCTATAACGAGTACAAGCGCAAATCCGAAAACAATTCCTTTCGCATTCAAATCAACATGCCCGAGCGCGGAAAAATACTCAGCGCGTCCGGCGCGCCCATTTCGCGCGACACGCCCATTTATCGGATTTATATTATTCCCGAAGAGGCCGAAGACCTGGACGCGCTGATTGGCCTGGTCGCGCGCGAGTTGAAACTGAATAAAAAGAAATCGGACAGAATCCACGCCAGGATTCGCCGCCAGGCCCGGTTCCAGCCTGTCTTGGTCAGCGAGAATTCCGACTGGAACAAACTGGCCGAACTGCAGGCGCAGAATCTTCCCGGCCTGCATATCCGCAGCGGATTCGCGCGCGTCTACGAATTGGGGCCGGCCGGCGCTCAGGTCTTCGGCTATGTCGGCATGCCGGACAAGCCCGTGGCCAACGCGCCGTTCTATACCGCCGGCATAACTGGGCTGGAAAAAACGTTCAACACAGAATTGCTGGGCGCGCCCGGCCAGACCGTCATGATTGCCAACGCCGTCGGGCGCATCACCGGCGAGGACAAGTCCCAATTCATCGAGGCCCAAAGCGGCGAAAGCATTAAAACGACGATTGTCGACGGCGTTCAAAAGAAACTGTACGACGCGCTGTCGATGCAGCGCTCTGGGTGCGGCGCGGCGATTGAAATCGCGACGGGCAATGTTGTCGCGATGGTGTCGACCCCCAGCTTCGACCCGAACAATTTCCGCAACGACGACGGCGAGGAATACATCGCCGAACTGCGTAAGGACGCCGCCAAGCCATTTATGAACAAGGCGCTGGAGGGATTGTATCCGCCGGGCTCGACATTTAAAATCGTCGTGGCGCTGGCGGCGCTGGAATCGGGCGCCGTGACGCCGGGCGAAAAAATCTTCTGCCCGGGCCACTGGGATTACGGCGACCGGCGGTACCACTGCTGGGAATCGAAAGGTCATGGGCACGTCGACCTGGTTGGCGCGCTGAAGCATTCGTGCGACACGTACTTTTACCAAATCGCGCTGCGCATCGGAATCGACGCAATAAAATCCATGGCGCTGCGGCTGGGGCTGGCGGAAACGTTCATGCACGACATATTGCCGCGGGAAATGGCCGGCGTCGTTCCGGACAGATTGTGGAAAGAAAAACACGTCGGCGCACGCTGGGTGCACGGCGATACCATTATTTCGGGAATCGGCCAGGGATTCATCCTGTCCAATTGCCTGCAGCTGGCGGTCATGATGGCGCGCGCGGCCAGCAACAGCGCCATAGTGCCGCGCCTGGTGGCCGGCGGCGACGGGCGGGCCGCGGGATTCGGCCCCTTGGGGCTGCAGAAGAAAAACATCGACATCGTGCTGAAAGGCCTGGAACAGGTCACGCAGCCTGGCGGCACCGCCGCGGGCGGCGCCATCAATGTCGGCGGAAAAAAGATGGGTGGCAAGACCGGCACGTCCCAGGTGCGCAGCATTTCGCGCAGCGAACGCGACAGCGGCGTTTTGTCCAACGAGCAGTTGAAATGGAACCTGCGGAATCACGGACTGTTCGTCGGATACGCGCCGACCGTCAATCCCAGGTACGCCGTCTGCGCGATTACGGAACACTCGGGCGGCTCGGGTCCGGCGGCGCGCGCCGCGGCGGCCGCAATGAGGGAACTATTAAAGTCGTGATTGGTAATTGGTAATCCGTAATCGGTAATTCGAACATTGCGGTCGGATTACCGATTACGAATCACGAGTCACGGCGAAAATACGGAGTATTTTTGCAATGTCCAGACAAACCAGAGTCTCTAATGCGAACATGATGACGATGGCGGAAAAGCTGAAGCGTTTTTCGCCGGCGCTGTTTGTGTCCATGATCTTGGCGATGGCGGTTTCGCTGATTGTTCTGTATTCGGCGGGCGGCGGCTCGTGGCGGCCGTTCGCGTTGTCGCAGATGGGCAAGATGGCCGTGGGATTCGCCGTTTTCTTTTTCGCAGCGTTTTCGAACATCAAGCTGTGGATAAAATCGGCCTATCTCATTTACGCGGCCGCGCTGATACTGATTGTGCTGGTCACGTTCGTGGGCCATACGGGAATGGGCGCGCAGCGGTGGCTGGATTTCGGCGTGTTTCATTTCCAGCCGTCCGAATTTATAAAAATCGCGCTGGTGCTAGTGCTGGCGCGCTATTTCGCCTGGATGAACTCTGTCGAATCGACCAAGCTGGAAAACTATCTGATTCCGGCGGGCCTGGTGCTGGTGCCGTTCGCGCTGATTGCGGCCCAGCCTGATTTGGGCACGGCGCTGTCGCTGGGGATGATTGCGGCCGGCATGCTTTATATTGCGGGCGCGCAAAAGAAATGGTTCGCCATCATGGCGATACTGGCGGTTCTGGCCGCGCCGGCGGTGTGGTTCGGCGGCCTGCACGATTACCAGCGCGAGCGCATCGTCACGTTCGTCGACCCGGGCCACGACGCACGCGGGTCGGGGTACCAGATAAACCAGGCCAAAATCGCGTTCGGTTCCGGCGGTATGGTCGGCAAGGGATACCTGTCCGGCACCCAGTCCCAGCAGCAGTTCCTGCCGGAAAAACAGACCGACTTTATCTTCACCATGCTGGGCGAGGAATTCGGATTCGCGGGCGCGGCGTCGCTGCTGCTGTTGTACGGCGCCATCGTGGCGTTCCTGTTCTGGACGGCCAAAACGTGCCGGAACAGATTCGGCCAACTGTTGTGTTTTGGATTTATGTTGAATTTTTTCATTTATTACTTTATAAATATTTCCATGGTTTTGGGTCTGATGCCGACGGTGGGGGTGCCGCTGCCGCTGATGTCGTTCGGGGGCAGTTCGCTGCTGTCGCTGATGTTCGGGTTCGGCCTGTGCCAGAACGCGCATATAAACAAAGACCAGCAGCTTTCAGCAAAAGGCTTTTAGCCTTTTGCTGAAAGCAATTAAGAATTAATAATTAAGAATTACATTTGCAAATTTAATTATTAATTCTTAACTCTTAATTCTTAATTAAATAAACGAGTTTGAAATGAAATTATTAATCGTAGAATCTCCGTCCAAGGCGAAAACCATCGGAAAATATCTGGGGGCGGGATGGCGCGTCGTCGCGTCGGTCGGCCATGTGCGCGACCTGGTGCCTGAAAACGGCAGCGTGGATGTCGACAACGACTTCGCCATGAAATGGCAGATTATGCCCGGCAAGGAAAAACAAATCAAACAGATTACCGACGAATTGAAAAAGGCCGACGCGGTATATCTGGCGTCCGACCCCGACCGCGAGGGCGAAGCAATCGCCTGGCACATCCTGGATATTCTGAAAGACAAAAAGGCGCTGAACGGAAAAACTGTCTACCGCGTCGCGTTCCATGAAATCACGAAAAAGGCCGTTCTGGCCGCGCTGGAAAATCCGCGCGAAATCGACGGGAATTTGGTCGACGCGTATCTGGTCCGGCGCGCGCTGGATTATCTGATTGGATTCGGAGTCTCGCCGCTGCTGTGGCGCAAGCATCTGGGCCGCAGCGCGGGCCGCGTGCAATCGGTCGCGGTCAAGCTGGTCGTTGACCGCGAGCGCGAAATCGAGGCCTTCCGCGCCAAAGAATACTGGTCGCTGGAGGCTGACTGTCTGAAAGAAAAATCCGCATTCGTGGCAAAACTGTCGCAGTTCGATGGCAAGAAAATCGAAAAGATGTCTATCGAGAACAAAGAACAGATGGACAAAATCCTGTCTGTGCTGCGTGTACCGATTGCCGCGTCCGTCACGAACATAGAAAAGAAAAAAATCAGCCGACGGCCGGCCGCGCCGTTCACGACGTCGACCCTGCAGCAAGAGGCCGCGCGCAAACTGTACTTCTCGTCCAAGCGCACCATGTCCGCCGCCCAGAAATTGTACGAGCAGGGCCTTATCACCTACATGCGCACCGACGCGACGAATTTGTCCGCGGACAGCGTGGCCGACATCCGCGGATTTATTTCCGGAAACTACGGCGCCGCGTTCCTGCCGAAAACGCCGAACGTCTACGTCACAAAATCCAAGAACGCGCAAGAGGCGCACGAGGCCATACGCCCCACGCATTTTGAATCGGCGGCGCGCGACCTAGCCGGCGACGAAGCGAAACTCTACGACCTGATTTGGAAACGCACAATCGCGTGCCAGATGACGAACGCCGAATTCGATTCCGTGGCCGTCGACATAACCGAATCCAACAGCGGCGCCGTTTTCCACGCGGTCGGCACGACTCGCACCTTTGACGGATTTATGAAAGTCTATATCGAAGACAGTGACGACGCGGTCGACGAAGACGGCGAAACCCGGTTGCCGGCGCTGGCGGTCGGCGACAGCGTCTCGATTGAAAAGCTGAATCCGAACCAGCACTTCACCCAGCCGCCCGCCAGATATACCGAGGCGTCTTTGGTCAAAAAACTGGAAGAACTTGGCATCGGCCGCCCATCCACGTACGCGGCGATTATGTCGACCATCGTCGACCGCGATTATGTCGAACAAGACAAACAGCGCCGTTTTCACCCGACAGACGGCGGGTGGATTATTGCCGCCTATCTGAACAAATACTTCGCCGATTTAATCGACGTGAACTTCACAGCCAGGACCGAAGATATTCTGGACGACGTGTCGAACGGCGCAGCGAAAAAGATTCCGGCGCTGCAAGGCTTTTGGAATCCGACGCACACGATGATTGAATCGGCCCGGAATATCACCACGACCGAGATTATCGACGTGCTGAATCAAAACCTGCGCGCCCATCTGTTCGGCGACGGCGACGACAAATGCCCCGAATGCGGCGGAAATCTGGGCTTAAAATTGTCCAAGTACGGCGCGTTTATCGGATGTTCGAATTATCCGGCGTGCAAGTACACCCGGCGCCTGGACACGGCGGCCGACGGCGTGATTCATGACACGTCCGAAGAAAAGAATTCGCCGGCGTCCGTCGCGCTGTCCGACGCGATTCAATACAAGGTCGGACGTTACGGCCCGTATGTGACAGACGGCAAAAAGAACGCGTCCGCCAAGGGCTATACGGCGGAAACCATAACGTTGGACATCGCGAACGAATTGCTGTCTGCCGAAAAGAAAAAGGCCGAAAGCATCGAATTGGGCGAAAATCCCAAGACCGGAAAAACGATTCTATACTATCCGTCGGGACGCTTCGGCGCATATATTTCCAGCAACAAAGTCAATGTTTCGGTCAAGGAACAGCCAACGCTGGACCAGGCCGCCGAATTAATCAACAACAAGAAACCCGGCGTCAAGCGCGGTTTCACCAAGAAGAAATAATGGCTTCATTCGGCAGCAATTTCACAGACGAACTACGCGCGCGTTTATCGATTGTGGACGTTGTGGGCCGGCGCGTGCCGCTGGTCAAAAAGGGTCAGAAATTCTGGGGATGCTGTCCGTTCCACAACGAAAAAACACCCAGCTTTACCGTGGACGAGGAACGCGGCCGCTATCACTGCTTCGGCTGCGGCGAACATGGCGACATAATCTCGTTCGTGATGAAGACCAACAATATGGATTTCAAGGCCGCCATCGCCGAGCTTGCGCAACAGGCCGGATTAAAACTGCCTGATTACAAACCAAAATCCGCCACGCAAATCGCGGCCGAGGAAAATTATTTTTCCATATCCGAATCAGCGGCGAAAATATACCAGCAGAAACTGTTCGACGCGGACGGCGCGCACGCATTGGAATATATAAAAAAGCGCGGATTCAGTGCGGATACAATCAAAAAATATCGCCTGGGGTACGCGCCGAAAAACAATATAATATCCGCCAAATTCAGTAATACGAAAATTGAAAATTTAATGGCGACGGGCCTTGTGCGCCAGGGAAATTACGGTCCGTACGATTTCTTTCGCGAAAAGTTAATGTTCCCGATTTTCAATCCAGCGGGCCAGGTCATCGCCTTTTCCGGCCGCAGCCTGGACGGCAGCGAACCGAAATACATCAACACGTCCGACACCGAAATGTTTCATAAAAGGGGCACCGTGTTCGGGCTGAACTTCGCGCGGGACGCCATCCACAGAAAAAACCGCAGCATCGTGGTCGAGGGCCAAATCGACGCAATCCAAATGCAGGTCCACGGATTCGGCGAGACAGTCGCACCGCTGGGCACCGCACTGACCGAGGAACACATAGCAATACTGTGCAAATTAAACCGCAATATAATATTCTGTTTTGACGGCGACACTGCCGGGCAAAAGGCCGCGGCGCGCGCCTGCGGCATCGTGCTGTCATTCGTGCGCGACACGTCGGACATCCGCTTCGCCTTTATGCCGCGCGGCGCGGACCCGGACGAAGTTTTAAAATCGCCCGGCGGCGCGAACGCAATGGCGAAAATCATCGACAGCGCCCAGCACCTGACCGACTATTTCTGGGACATGGCGAACAAATCCTTTGTCACGGCCACGCCGGGCGGCCGGACCCAAGCTGAGAAATTTATTAAAAAAGAATTGGAAAAAATCACGGATTCCGCCTTGCGCGGCGAATTCGAAAAGGAATACAATACCCGAAAATTCAACCAATGGCACAAATGGACCAGGACCAAAGGCGATGGGCAAAAAGCCCCGATTCCCAGCGTCGACGCGCTGACGCAAAAAACGCTGGGCGGCATTTGCGCCGCATACCCCGAACTGATTGAAAAGCACGCCGAATTTTTTATCAGCGCCGGTATTAACCTTGACACCGACGAATTACCCGATACCCAATACCCATTACCCATCGAGGACGCCGAAAAGTTTATCGTGTCGCTGAAGTTGAAAAAGTATTTGGAAAAATTGAAAATTGAAAAACGCGAATTGACGAACAAATTGCTGACAGGCGATGAAACGGCGCGCGGCCGGATTTCCGCCATCGACGCCGAGATTGATAAATCGTCGCAGCGCTTGAATTTGATAACTGGGGACTGACACGGCCCGCGCGTACGACCTTGAATTGATGTTTTGTCATCTTACGAGTCACGAGTTACGAATCACGAAAAAAACCGGTCTTTTTGCCGGCTTTTTAATTATTGAACAAGAAATGACAAATGTCGCCGTCGTTCATGATGTAATCGCGACCGACCAGTTTCATTTTGCCGGCCTCTTTGACGGCCGTTTCGCTGCCGAGCGCGATATAGTCCGCCGGCGTTATAACCTCGGCCCGGATAAAGCCCTTTTCGAAATCAGTATGGATTTTTCCGGCCGCCTGGGGCGCGGTCATGCCGCGGCTGATTGTCCAGGCATGCGCCTCTTTCGGGCCGATTGTATAAAACGTCTGCAACCCCAAAGTCTCGTATCCGGTGCGAATCACCTTGTCCAGTCCAGATTCGGACAATCCCAATTCGTCCAGGAACATCCGGCGTTCGGCCACGTCAACAATCTGGGAAATTTCCATTTCGATTTTGCCCGATATTACCAGCACCGGCGCGGCGCCGGCGAATTTGTCCGCGACCTGTTTCGAATAGCTGTTGCCGGCCGCAGCCGCGCTTTCTTCAACGTTGCAGACGTAAATCACCGGCTTTTTTGTTAATAAATTAAAAGGCGTCGCATCGACGGATTGCGCGCGTGCCGGAATTCCGGCATCCAGGCCCTTTTTCAATTCATTTGCATCGGCCAGCAGTTTCGCGGCATCTTTATCCAAACCGCGGGCCTTTTTTTCCAAGTTCTTAATCTGTTTGTCCAGGGATTCCAAATCGGCCAGCATCAGTTCGGTTTCGATTGTCTCGATATCCGACAGCGGGTCGATTTTTCCATCCACATGAACGATGTCGTCGTTCTGAAAACACCGGACTACATGAATTATCGCGTCCGTCGCCAGAATGTTGCCCAAGAATTTGTTGCCTAATCCCTCGCCGGCCGAGGCGCCCCGCACCAAGCCGGCGATGTCCACGATTTCCAATTGCGTCGGCAGAATTTTGGCCGAGCCCGCGACCCGCGCCAAATCATGTAGCGTCGCATCCGGCACGACGACGCGGCCGGTGTTCGGCTCGATAGTGCAGAATGGATAATTCTGCGCATCGGCCGCCGCGCTGGCCGTCAGCGCATTAAACAAAGTCGATTTCCCGACATTCGGCAATCCGACAATTCCGCAGTTGAATCCCATTCTTTACACCTTGCGATTTATGATTTATAATGCGCCTACTATGAACTACCTTTGGCAAGAATTCAATATAAAAACCTTTCCGGCAGAAACCATCGTTTTCAAAGACGGTGTTTTTATGCCGGAATTATCGACCCTGGAATCGTGCATTATCGATAAAAAGTACGATTTGCCCGTCCATATTATTTATGCGGGCGAAATTGCCGGCGAAAACAACATAAATATAGAAATCAATATCCCCGGCCAAAAGGTGTTTTTAACGGCAAAAATTCAAAATAATTTACCGGCCTTTTTGAACATTTTTGTTAAAAACACCGGGAAAAAATCTTTTTTTCGCGGCCAGGTTTTGGCCCAGAATTATTCCGAATTGAACATAAGCGCCCATGGGCACCATTTGGCGCCGGAAACCGGTATAATCCTGTCGACCAAAGTCGTCGCCCATTCGGGCAGCGTTTCAAAACTGACGGGCGCGGCGGAAATTGAAAAAAATTGCACAGATTGCGATTCCGATATTGGATTCAGTGCGCTGGCGGCGCCGAACGCCCGAATTGAATTTACCCCGAAACAGCTGATAAGGTCGACCCCGGCCGCGGCCGGGCATTCCGCGTCCTTGTACCGCGGCAGCCGGCACCAGATTGAATATCTGCGCGAATCGGGCTTGTCCGGGGCTGAGGTAAAAGCTGTGCTGGAAGAGGCGTTTTTATTCTGTTAACAATTAACAGAGCAGAGATAACAGTTAACAAATAATAAAGAATAGAGAATAAAGAATAAATAACATTATCACCAGTGTGTCATTGCGAGGGGCGTCAGCCCCGCGGCAATCCAGTAAAACAAATTCGTGCGCCCAATGGGCGCACTCTCTTTTTTTCTCCCCCCTCTTGGGGGGCAAATGCAAAATAATCACAAATTAGGTCTTTTGGGGTCGAATGACACACTTATATCTTGGAGAGAAATAACAACCCCCAAAGGTAAAAACCGCGCTTTGCAAATTAAAGGCGGTTGGAGGTTAGTTACTACTATATAGAATAGTGCGGTGTTTTTGGACAAGTCCTTATGGCACCGACCCTCCAACCGATGGTTGGAGCGGTTTAACGTCAGCGCTGACGCTATATAGAAGGGTAACTACACCCCCGTCGCCGGACGAGTATATCATCCGCCGACCTAGGTATTATACACGAATATATTTGAAAAATCTACAAATTAAAAAATTAATGTTTCTTTTATGCCGGTATGACGCCAAATGAGAAGAATGTCGAAAAAGGTGGGGCAACCTTGGGACAAGGTTGCCTGAAAAAGGTGACCTTGTCCCCAAGGTCACCCCACCCAATATTTCGGATTACGATTCACGAAAAAAATCGCGCCCGTTGGGCGCGATACTTTAAATACAAGGGATTCCCATCTTCATGGGAATTTCCTTACTTTTTCTTAAAACCCTGTTTCGCCTTGAATTTGGGATTGTCTGGGTCAATAAGAATAACTTGTTTGCCGCGGCGAATCTGTTTTACATTGCCGCGCTTTTTCCAAGCCTTCAAAGAACTTAAGAACTTCATGTCATATTCCTTTTTGCCATGCGATTATAACCGCTTTTTATAAGAAATCAACCAAAACTTCTAATAATAGTTTAATATTCGCTATACATTCAACCGTTATATGAAATTTCAATTTCTTATTAATATATTGTTGTTGTTTTTATACAGGTTAAAATTGTTAAAAACGCTTTTAATTTTTTTATCAACTGATTTTCAACAAAAAAAGCCGGTGTTTTCGCGCCTGTTTATAAAAATGTTAAAAAATATCGCCGGTAATCAACAGTTGAAAAACATATAAGTTTCCGGCTTTTTCAACAAATTTTTCAGATTTGTTTTTATGCTTGTTGAAAAATGTTGAAATTGTTATAATTAACCCGTACCGAATGGAGACGAGAGAATTGCGGCAACAAGTCCTGAAAGCTTTGGCGAACCCATCGCGCATATTTTATGTGCCCTATACGCTGGCGGTTTTAAATTTCGTGCTGCAGTTTCTGGTATTCATCGTCATTTTCATAGGCGGTCTGATAATTTCCGGCGGCGGCGTGGGAATAAACCCTCTGGCGTTTTTAATATCCGTGATGGCGGTTCATTCGATTTTGGCCGGCTTTTCCAAACGAGAGCCTCAGCTGGCGCAGATTATCGCGGCCAAATTGCGCCTATTTAAATCGCGCGCCCCGAACAAGTTGACGGCATGATATGAATCAATTCTTGGAATATTTTATCACTGGGGGATTTTCGATGACATCGGTCATTCTGGCCATGGCCGTCGTTTTCGTGTTCATTATCCTGATGTTGTACGTTCCTACAATCGCGCTGTGGATTTTCCCAAAGTTCGGATACAAGAAATATTCTCAATACCTGCCGTTCGCGACGGTGTTCACGGACAATTCGATTCAGCTGACCGACGGGTCCTTGATAAGGGCTTATAAAATCGACGGTGTTCAAACCAGCATGCAGGACGAGAAAACCCGCAACCAATTCCTGGATTTGCGCGCACAGCTGTTCAACCAAATCAACGACCCCGGCGTTACCCTGCGCTTTTACACAATTCGCGATTTCGCGGCCGATAAGACTGATTACGAATTCGACGGGCCGACGCTGCAGAAAATTTACGACAAGTGGAACAGCCAGGGGTTGAAGATTTTCACGAACAGCTATTATGTGGTTCTGTCGGTTGGCGGGTCGAACGCCAGAGAAAAGCTGAACCAGTACGGCAACTATATCGAATCCATACTGGCCGCGTACGGACCCAGCGTTCTGGACAACGCGCGCCCGGAAAATATGGCGAAATTGTTCGCCCGAATCCTATCGCCGATCACCAAGCCGCGGCCTGCACGGTGCGACCAAAGAATCGCGGAAACAATAACCGTCGACGATGTGGAATTTCTGGGCAACGGACTGATCCGGTATTCCAGCGGCGCCAAAAAATCGTACGCCGCGACCGTATCGTTCAAGGTGTCCCCGGATTATCTGGACGAGGAATTCTTCAACACCGTGTCCACCATCCAATGCGAGATGATAACCATGAACGGATTCCGCATTATGGGCGCGGCCGATATAGGCAACGTCATCCGCCAACGGCGCGCCACGTCCGATAATAACGACGACGCGGCCGAGGAACAAATCCGCGACGCGCAATCCGCGATGGACGAGAACGCGGCCGGCACGCAGACGCTGCTGAACTATTACCCGCTGTTCGTTCTGTTCGGCGACACGGTCGAATCTCTGCAGGACGGCGTCGACGAATTCAAAAAGATTTCGGCGGCTTTCGGCATATCGCCGGTTGTGGAAAACTTTGCGTCCAAGGTTTCGTGGTTCTCGCAGATTCCTGGATTCGACGTGTTTCCGCGCAGTTTCAAAATGCTGTCGAAAACAGCCGCGGTCAGCATACCAATGTCATCGACGCCCAAAGGCGTCGCGAATTCAGACTGGGGTCCGGGCCCGCTGGTCGTATTTCCGACAGCCCAGGGAACGCCGTATATGTTCCAATTCCACGTATCCGCCGCGCCCGCGGCCGTGGGCCATACGCTGACGGTCGGCCCGACGGGCGGCGGAAAAACGACGCTGTTCTCGTTCCTGATAGCGCAATCGCTGCGACATCCGAAATTAAAGGCTTTCTTTTTCGACCGGAACAAGGGCGCCGAAATCTTCACGCTGTCGGTCGGCGGAAAATACGTGACCATGCAGAACAAGGAAAAATCCGCCGGCATGGGATTCGAGGCGCATTTGAATCCACTGAAGATGGAGGACAGTGTCGCCAACCGCGCGTTCCTGCGCCGATGGCTCGCGATGATTTCGGGGCAGTCCGACACGCGTTCCGCGGACGAAATCGCACGCGCGGTATCCGTCAATTTCGATTACTTGGGCGACAAGGACCGGATGTTGAAAAGCCTATGGGAAAGCTGCTTTTCGTCCGAGGGCAATATGCGCGGCGCGCTGAAAAAATGGGTCGACCCGCTGCAATACGGCGAAATATTCAATGAAACCGCCGATACGCTGGATTTGCAGTCGCGTCTGACCACGTTCGATTTTACCGAAATTCTGCAGGACCAGACATTGTCGCCGGCCGTGATTTCATACATCCTGCACCGGATAAACAACACGACCGTGTCGGGCGGAAATCCGTCGCTGATTATGATTGACGAAACGGCGCCGATGCTGGAAAACAAGATGTTCCGCGACAACTTTATCGTCGGCCTGCAAGAGGGCCGCAAAAACCGCCAGGCCTATATGGTGGCCTTTCAGCGCGCGAACGTGCTGGACAAGCTGGGTATCGGCGACGTGGTGCGCGGCCAGGCGCAGACGGTTTTATTCTTCCGCAATCCGGCGGCCGACGCGAACGATTACCAGTACTGGAATCTCAATCCCTTGGAAATGGCGTTCATCCAGGGCAAGGCTTATCCGAACCTGAAGCGCGCGGTGCTGCTCTCGCGCCCGGTAAATGGCGAATCAGTGATTCTGAATACGGAGCTCGGCGGATTGGGCAGTTTGCTGCGCCTGTTCGAATCCGGCCGCTCCAGCGTGCTTTTGGCCGAAGAGCTGTACAGGCAGTACGGGAATAATTTCGTCGGCGAATACTTGCGCAAACAGGGCGCGGTGGAATAATGTTCAAGGTTCAAAGTTCAAAGTTCAAAGAATTGTCGCGCCGGCGATTGCCTGTATTGAAGTTCAATCTTTTATATATATATCTTATCTCGTATCTCGTATCTGGTATCTCATACGCGGACGATTGTCTGCCTTATAAATTAAATCCTGAAATCGAGGTATTGACGCCGTCCTGGCACAAGGAGGTTGTCCAGCCGCTGAAACCTATGGAATTGTTGGACGGGCTGCATGGAAACGTAGTGGCCACATTGGATAACGATTATGAGGTAACGGGCGACACGACGTCCGTCGAGGACGGTTTCTGCGTTTCGCTGAAATCGGTATCGGCGACCATCGGGTACAGCGGATTCCAGGTCGGGATAGATTCGCGCCATGCGCCGGAATCATGCGTATACAACGCGATTTTAACGCACGAGGACGAACATATACGGGCCTATCTGTCGGTGATAGACGATTACAGTGACGATATTCGGACGGCGGTCCGCGCGGCGGCGAACTCGGTCATGCCGATTTTCGTCCGAACCGGGACAGAGGCAGAATCGGCCCTTGATTCGCTGCACGACAGCCTGCAAAGCCATCCGGAATTGATTCTGATGAACCAGCGCATCCAGGCCGAACAGGAAATTAGAAACAAGCGCGTGGACCAGGTCGAAACCGGCAGTCATCTTAAGATGTGTATGGAATAAATATTATATTATGTATAAATGGTCAGATTCTTTAGAGAATAACAACAATGTATTCAACAGTTGGTTGAATGTTTTTTAGAAATAGGTTCTTGTAACAATATGAATAAAAATGAGCCGTTTTTTATCCAATTTCTTTCATTATGTTATCGGTTTCCAACAAGATAGCGATTATCTTTTGGTAGTGAATAACGTCTTCAAATGACAATGTGCGGCCACGGCGGTCTTTCAACCACTTTTGCGCCGGCTGATAGCCGCCGATAAAAAATTCCCATGCAGTATCCGGCACATTATCAAAATATTGGGTTTTGTTTATATAAACTCGGTTGCCATCTCGTACAACCTTTTCAACAGTGTCATCTCCGGATATAGGATAGGTACAGGTTGTCGCGGGGACAAATTCCATCAGGTGCAGCTTTCGCAGGCGTTCGCCCAGTTTTGCCAGTCGTTCAAATTCTTTGACATCTTTCGGATATGGAATCTTTGGAAAATCTATTTTTAGAAATTCACGATATTTTTCCCGATATGACGGACTGTGCAGCACCGCATAAATATAATCAAATATTTCAACAGCATCTGCATCACGCCCGATGGATTTAGATATTTGATTTACTATACGCTGGTCCAAGTTTGATTCCGGCCGTTCGCCAAAGTATGTATATAACGGAAATATAACATATGAAGCAAAAGGCTGAGATGATATTTCAGATAATTTGTCAGTTATAAAAGATATAAAATGTTTTTTAGCGCCAAATTGACGAGTCGCTATTAAAGCAATGTTTGGCTTTAACATATGTTGCATGACGCTATATCTGTGTCTGACAACTTTATCCAAATCATAATTTATCCATCTGGTATCAAATGGTCTGTAAGAAATTTTTTGGTTAAACTTGGTATCAAATGCATTAAAAGAAATCAATTCAGAATCATTATGTGTTTTTATACCGGTCGTGTTTATTTGAAACAAATCTGTCAAAGAAAACCCATTATCATACACGTTTCTTTCTGATAAGTCTTTGTCCACAAAAAAGCAATACGGTTCAATCGGTTTTAGCTCTTTATATTTTGTTGAGTCTAAATCATTCTTGCTTAAAAAGTCGTATTTCTCATTGCGTTTTCCATAAATATCATTATAAAAAACCTTGCCTAGAGTTTTCTTTTTATCCAATGTTTTTATAAATATATTGATGGACACACCCTGCATAATATCAAACACGTTTTCATCCTTGCCGCCGTCCGGTATGGTTTCGCCAATATTTGAATTCCCGTGTAAATTTAATATATAAATTTTATCGAATGTTTCCATCAGCGATTTGCGCATCTGACGATGTATCACGCCGTCAAGAAAACTATTGTTTGTGATAAACGCCAGTATTCCGGAACCGTTCTTTTCTATAAAGTTCTGACCCAGCGCAATAAACTTTATATAATCATCCGAAAGCGGCTGAATATTTCTCTCGTTTAAGTCTTCTTTGTATTTTTTAATCAAATGCTTGGCATAATCGTTATTGTTCGAGCTGCTGACGCTATACGGCGGATTTCCTATCACGCACATCACCGGAGTATCTTGTTTGATAGTATTCGCCTCGCGCGCTTCGTTGGACAGCCACTGGGCAAAGAAAAGCGTCTGTGTGTTCGGGTCGGCTTCTTCAAGGCTGTTGGTCAGATATACCCCCAAGCGTTGAGTTGAGTTTTTTATCACGGCATTCTTGCCGATATCGGCCAATTTATTATCAAACAAATCATCTTGCCGGAACATCTTTTCATTAATTGGCGCATCGTCCTGAATATATCCGGTTTCGCGTAATACCAAGTCTAACTTCAAATGTGCCATGGCATAACTGGCCATCAATAATTCAAACCCATGAATGCGCGGCAACAAATGCTCATCAACGTACTTTGTCCAAAGCCCGGTATTGTTTTCAAAACTCTTGTGTATAAAGCGAATTGTTTCGGCCAAAAAAGTTCCGGTTCCGGTCGCGGGGTCAAGAACCTGAACGCGATGAAATTCTTTGTCTATCGGCTTATTCGTGCCTTGGGTGTTTGTCTTCTTGATAATTTTTGAATTATCGGCCAATCCCAAAGGCAATTCAAAGTCTGTCTTTAATATATTGTCAACCGCGCGGACTATATAATCAACCACAGGTTGCGGGGTATAGAAAACGCCACGGCTTTTCCGCAAAGCCGGATTGTATTCAGCAAGGAACGTCTCATAGAAATGTATAATAGGGTCGCTTGTTTTTGTCTTGCGTCCAAAGTCGCGCATAATATCCGCAACATCTGTGTACGAGAAAATCTCGGCAAGGTTATCAACCACCAAAACAATTCGTTCATCTATTTCCGTGCCGGCGATATATCCGAATAAATTACGCAAAAATGGATTTGTTTTCGGTATAAGGCTTGCGGCTTCAACGCGTGTAAAAGTGCTTAGCGACTTATCATGTAAACGAGCCGCAAACATTCCATAGGCTATAGTTTGCGCATACACGTCGGCAAATTCGCTGGTGGTTATATCATGTATCAGCATTTCTTGGAAGACTGTCATTTGCTCGCGCAGTGATGAATTACTCTTACCGTCTTTTTCCAAAGCCTCATTGATAACGTTGGCAACCAGTTTTGCTTTGCCGGCCATCAATTCGGCCAGTCTTGACGCAGATTTAATGGTTGTGGTTTTCTTGATATAAAAATCACGTAGCAAATTTTCCAAGAAATCATAGTGTTCTGGTATCGGCGTAATTGTTTTGCTGTCAAAATCGGCAATTCTTACGCGTTTAAAAACAATGCCGCTTTTATAAAAGATAAAATCAAAGTAATCCGTATAAATTAAATTATCAAATCCGTTGCGATAGCGTTCCAACTGGTCTTTTTCATACCCGTGCAGGTTATCAAGGCGAGACACGCCGATACCTTTAGTTTCAATATATCCAACAGCAACGTCTTTAAGTTTTATTACGAAATCCGGTGCACCGAAAGTCCCGCGAGTCGGCTCGTTTATAGCAATTATGTCCGGGTTTAAAGATTCCAGCAATTTCTTCAGATGCGGACGATATGTATGTTCATTCGCTTCGCCTGTTTTCCATTCCCGTTCAATCGCAGAGATATAGTTTGTAAATAACTGTGACATTCTTGCGTCCTATTTTATATTATTCCTAGTATAGCACTAATAAATGGCATAAAACAAGTTTTTATAGGGTTTAAAGAATATCAGATTTTTCGCTTATCATCTTTTTTTGCGGAATTAAAGGCGTGTCAGACTATTGTTGCCGCGATATAATCCGGCGATGTAAACATTTCTAGATGCCATCTGGAACGAAAGTGCAAAAATGAGTTTTCCATAAAGCATAATTTTGAAGTGGATGCAGAGCCATCAATCAACGAACTAAACGAATCCAAAGGCCTTTTTAAAGCATTGGAAGATTATAAAATAAAAGTATCTAAAGATAACCCAGTTTTTTTAGTATCCTGCGCTTGAATTTGCAAAATTAAAAAACTCTCTATAATTACATAGAACTAAATTTGGTTGTTCGCAATAGACAAAGTTCTAACCAACCATGTGTACGAGTTGGTAGATTTTATAAACCAGTAAAATCCCTTTCGGGAACTGTTATCTATCGAGCACAATGAACTAATATCTATAGCCACCAGAAACCGTAATTAATAGCAATAATCTACCTCAAACATCCAATTTTTACCCAAACCTTGATAATAACACCAATTTTCACTCCCAAGGCTTTCAGACCTTTTGTTTCGTTTATAACCTATTAATATTTCTTAGTAATCTTAAATAACAATTGATTTTATGCAGATTGTAGGATATTGTAAAATTAATAAAGCGCGGTGGCAAATAACCAAAATTGGTAGCAAAAAGCACCCGTGGTAGCAAATAGGTAGAAAAAAAATGAAAAGGTAATGTGTCAGAAAAGGCAATGAAAATGGAATATAAATTAAAAAATAGATATAAGGCCGATTTAGAAAAACAACTAAATAGATTATGTTGTCATACCATGGAGGCGGTGGTTGATTTAGAGATGTTTTTTTATCCTTTGCGAGATCCCAGCGTACATAATGATAGCTTTGCATTTAAACATTCTTTAGATATATTTTTTGAGAGAGCTCTCTTGTCTATAAGAAAGCTCGTAGAGCCGTCACAGAAAAATGACAAAGCAACTTTGAATTCAATAGGCAAGATAATCTTGCAGCCTGATTTTTACTTGATCCCAGATGAGGATTCAGATTGGACAGATGTTTTAAGAACAGTGGGAAGAGCAGAAGAAGTTATAGACCTTGCACAAAGGCATGCAGAGAAGTTTTTTCAAAAAAACTATGGGGATGCATTGCAAAAATTATCCAAAAATATTATGGCCTTTTTAAACTCAGAACAAGCGTTGCGAATAAAAGACTATAGAGATTATTCTTGTCACATATTATTGAACAAGCCAAAAAGCGTTTCATTTGAAATTTATGATAATATGTCCAATACTCTAAACAAAACAGTCGATTTTTTATCAAGATTACATGATTTTGTCTTTGATGAAAAAGCAGACTTCTTTAAACAAATAGCCATTTTAGCCCCCGTGCTTGCTGAAAATTACTGGAAAACCATCAACGAAGGGGCAAAATTGGTTGAAAATAAAAAACAAGAAAGAGAAACCTTAGCAGAGATTTTAAAGAGAGCATCTAATAATTCTGGGGTAAGAAATAACCAATAAAATCAACTTTACCGAACGTGTATTGGAAAATATGCCAGTTCCGACTGATAAACAGACTGTATATTACGACAGTGGCAGTAAAGATGGCCTGTGTGTCATCGTGACATATGGTGGGGCAAAGACTTATTATGCTTACATGAAGTTCCAAGGTGTCCCAAAACGTATCAAAATTGGTCGTATGGGACAAATTAAACTGATCAAAGCACGCGAAATTGCACATAGCCTTAAAGAACATCAACCCTTGGCTAAGATCCCAGCGCAAAGCGTAAAGAAGATTTAAAAGACATAACATTAAAGCAGTTTTACGAAACGGCTTATAAACCGGAGTATTCTTTGTTGTACAAAAAGTCGGGGTCAGTGGCAAATGATGACAGTTTGTTTAATCACAGGCTGAAAGATTTTTAAAACAGGCGGTTATTAAGCATAAAATCGGAGGAGATTGAAAAACTACATAATAAAACAAAGAAAGAGTTATCTCCATACACAGCAAATCGCGTTTTGTCATTGATAAAACATGTTTATGTAATTGCTATAAAGCACGGCCACATCCGCAGAGATGCAAATCCGGCAGAATTAATCCGTAAATTTCCAGAGGCTAGCCGCGATCGATTCTTAAAATCAGATGAAATGAAACGATTTTTTGATGCGCTTACGGTCGAAGATAACCCAGTGTTTAAAAACTATATATTATTGTCGTTGTTTACAGGTCAACGCCGCAATAATGTGTTGACGATGCGCTGGGATAACATAGACCTTAAGAATGTTTTATTTACTTTCCTGACTCCAAGAATGGCGAACCGCCGCAAGTTCCCATGACAACACAGGTAAAAGAACTGCTGGGATCAATGGAACACGATTCTGACAGCGAATGGGTATTGCCAAGCAAAAAGTCCGCTAGCGGACACCTTGAAGACCCAAAACGTCCATGGCAAGATCTGTTGGCGCGCGCCGGTATAGAAAACCTGCGCCTACATGATTTACGGCGCACACAGGGCAGCTATCAGGCTATTACTGGTTCCAGCTTACATATCATCGGAAAGTCCCTAGGACATAAATCGCCCAGCGCAACAGAGTTGTATTCTAGACTAACCACCGATCCAATCCGCGAATCTATGCAACGCGCTACTGATAAAATGTTAGAGTTTACGGAAGGCTAACAATTATTAAGGCAGGCTATATTATGTATTAAATTACTCGAAGTAGTTGATATCTGATAAGAAGATGATAAACTTCATGCAAAAATGAAGGAATGGCAAATGGCAGTTCGTATTGATATAAATAATAACAGCGAGGCTTTGGACTATGATTTAAGGAAGTATTTTCAATCTGGTAAGCTCAACTTTCTAATTGGATAAGGCGCATCTATGCCGGCCATATCAGCAGGTGGCAATATAGAAAATGAATTAAAAGAGTTGGCAAGCGACCCTGAGCAGAGCAATGAATACGAGAAAAAACTCTATGGATTTTTGGCTGGGGTTCAGAAAGCCCAAAACGATATTATAGCGGGAAGTTTTATTGATGGCGCAGGAGCAAACAATACGGGTAATACGCTATCAAATTATGAGAAATTTATAACTACCATCGTATCACTTTTACTGGCCAGGAATAACCCTATCATTCTAAAGCGAATGAACATATTTTCGACAAATTATGATATGTTTATTGAGAAGGCTGTTGAAGAAGTTTCGCCACTACATGTAAATGACGGTTTTGTTGGGAGTTGTAGAATTGATGCGAAATTTCCATTCTCGACGCACACATTTTCTAATTGTATGCATAATGCCGGAGATTATTACAAAACATATATACCGACAATCAACATAATAAAATTACACGGTTCATTGTCATGGCAATCGAATGAGGTGGGTAAAATTTTCTTTGGTAATAATTCGTTACCAGAACTTTCGAATGATGACATTAATGATTTAGACACATTGAAAGAACGTAATAAAAAGTACAGCAATATAATTATTCCAACTTTGAAAAAATTTGAAGATACTGTCCTTATGCAAACATATTACGATTTACTACGGATATATTCAAACGAGCTAGATAAAGAGAATAGCGTTATGTTTGTATTTGGTTTTTCATTCAATGATGAACGCATTTTAGAGATCACAAAACGGGCATTAAAAAACACTACTCTTGAAGTCATCATCTTTGCTTATGGCGCTGCTGAAGTTGCAGATTTTGAAAGAAAGTTTACTGGGTTTCAAAATGTGAAAATTGTTTATGATTCAGCAAATGATGCAAATATTAGTTTTGAGCGGTTGAACTCAATCTTTTCAGATATAAAACCAGCAGAAGGCCAAGATGTCTAATTTGGAAAAAATTGTTCAGCAAAACACAATCCTTCGTGTTGGAGAGGTCATATCTGTTGATGGTCGTCGTATTTCCGTGCGCGTTGATAAAAACAAAAATTTATCAGACCTGTTTTTTGATGGTGGAATTATAAAAAATATATCTGTAAATAGTTTCATTGAAATACGAAAAGGTTTTTTGAGTATTATAGGAAAGGTAGATGGAGAAAAGATTCAGGAAGAGCCTGCTCGGTATATCAACAAAAAACTGGATAAGAACGACAAAAATTATAGAATTCTCTCTATTTCCTTAAGCGGCTATATTGATGAAAAAGGAAAATTTGTTGGTGGAACAAAAGAGCTTCCGCTTATTGGTAACGAAGCATTCATATTGACCGTTGATAAAATACATACAATACACAATATAATTAGTGACAATGCCGATAATTTCACCATACAAATCGCAAAGTCCGAGCAAGATGATATACCAATAAAATTTCCGATAGATGGTTTATTCAATAGCCATATAGCAATATTCGGCAATACAGGTAGCGGAAAATCTAATACACTTGCCTCATTATATCAAAATTTAGTAGGTGCATTGAGAGCAGAAAATAATGCAATTTTTGAAAATAACTGCCATTTTGCTTTATTTGATTTTAACGGTGAATACACAAGTCCATGGTTCTCGGAAAATGTAAAAGTATGTAATTTATCAACAAGAAGTGACAACGGCGATAAAATCAAGATAGGACAGGAAGATCTGTTTGATATAGAGACATTTTCAATTCTGGTTGATGCGACAGAAAAAACACAACGCCCATTCATAAAACGTTCTATTAGTGATTACAATTATATAATGTCACAACAAGATCCTTTAAATTTTATGAAAAATGGCTTGGCCGCTAGGGTTGAAGAATTATTTCAGATGACAGATAAAGACAAAGCATTCTTGGTGCGAGATTATTTGCGCGAAATATTGCCCCCAACGCTGGACGATCAAGGGAACGAAATAGATTGGACGGAAGAACTGGACTGGCACGGAACTAGGGGGTATTTTTTCTACCGTGGGGACGATGGGGTAAACCAAATCCGCAACAGGCCAAATAGAGTGCCACTAGTTGATACCAAGGTCGCCGATTTTGTATTGTCTGATGATGTCTTATCAAACTTTATAAACATTATGTACCTGCGTTTAATAAGGGATATAATAGCAAATCGCGCCAATAATGAACATATTGCTCCTGTCATAAACAGGTTAAAAAGCCGTAGAAAAGACGTAAGTAAGTTATTTTCTATTCAAAATGATGATGATTTTTGGGCTGAAAATAATTTTGTAGTTATAAATTTGCATGATATAAGTCTAGATATGAAAAAAATGCTGCCATTGTTATTGGCGCGAAAGTTATATCAAGAACATAAGGATTATAACAACTCAAAAACCTTGAGCATTATTGTTGACGAAGCGCATAACATTTTATCAACCGAGTCTACGCGTGAAGCAGAGAATTGGAAAGATTACAGGCTTGAAACTTTTAATGAGATAATAAAAGAAGGCCGAAAATTTGGTGTATTTATGACAATATCCAGCCAGCGCCCAAGCGATATATCCCCAACAATTATTTCTCAGGCACACAATTATTTTATACACCGTCTTGTAAACCAAGAAGATTTAAGAACTATTGCTAAATCCATATCGTATATTGACAAAATAAACGAAGAATCAATTCCGACATTGCCGGTTGGAACTTGCATATTCAGTGGAATCGCGACCCAGATGCCTTTAAAGGTTAATATAACAGAACTGGAAGATACGTCTAAGCCTAAAAGTGGTACCATAAAGTTTCGAAATGTAATTGCGGGGGCGGCAGAGTAGTTTACCAAATTGAAAAATAACTATGAAAAGAAAAAGGTTATCTAATGAAATTTATAACATCTACAGAATTGGAATCTTGGGGCAATACGAGAGAATCACAAGATAAATTACCTTTATTACTTCGTAGGCTAATAATAAATGGCATTGGCTTTGACAACATAGATATAAATATGCCTGGTGGCGACAGTGTATGGAAACCCGGGGTAGATGGTAGCGTCATAACCAAAAAAGATAGTTTTTTAGGGGGTAAAAATACAACTTACATTGTTGAATGTGGACAAACAAAAAAGAGCAAAAGTAAGTTTAAAGATGATTTGGTCAAGAGAACAAAAAAATTGCACGGTGTCGCAACTTCATCTGTATTTATATTTATAACTACTCATAAATGGAAGAATAAGTCAGATACTATAAAAAGCATTAGAAGCGAAGTGGAAAATAGTCACCTATGGGCAGACATAAAAACGTTTGATGCAGATGATATAGAGACTGGCTTGATCATGATTTTTCAACAACAGCTTGGTTATCTTACATTTTAGGCAAACCATCCGATGGCATAAAAAGTTCAGATGCTTTTTGGAGTACTTGGTTGCATTCAACTAGTGTGCCAATTGATGAGGATATTATACTAGCGCGAGAGAATACAAATCAAACAGAAATAAGGGCTTGGTTACAAAATCCTGTATCTAAAATCTTTAAAATCAAATCGGCCAGCAAGATAGAATCATTATTATTTCTACTTTCTTCTATTTCAAAATCCAATTTTAATAAAGAAACCATTGATTCGCTCTTATCACAAATTGTTATTATACAAGATGCAAAGCAATGGCATCCTTTAACGGAGCATGCTGAATCAAAAAAGCTTATCCTTATCCCATTTTTTGGTACACCAGACAATCTCGGCTATCTTAAAGATAATGGGTATAAAATATTTATTCCAATGGGCAATGATGATAGTCGGAACAATGAGTCTGATATTGTTATAATAGAGCCATTTAATACAAATATATTGTATCCCATTCTTGAAACAAAAGTTAAATCTTACGAAAAAGCGAATTATCTGATAAATCGATTAGGCAAACAAGCAGCTGTATTGCATTTGCAACGCTTGATGGAGCGAGACGATGCAGTATTGCCGGTTCCCACCTGGGCAAAAAAGGAAAATTGGAATATATTGGTATTGGCTGCACTTGTTGGTAGTTGGAACGATAATAATGATAAAGATAAAGAGTTTGTTGCCAAATTATTCAATTTAGATTATGATGAAGTAACTAGACAATTATCATTGCATACTAAAATAGAAGAGGCACCAATTAAAAAAATGGTGCAACTTGGGAAATTGCGACCCCAGAAGTTATAATTGAATACCTTGGAGGATATTTACAAAAGAAATCTTTATAAAATATCTTTCAGAGACGCAAGAGTTATTACAAACAATAAATCCAAAATTTAACAAACCGCCTAAAGATAGATTTTTTGGTTCTTTTGACTATTCTACACGGAAAGAGACACATTATTCAAAGGGTTTAATAAATGGAGTATGTCAAGGTTATGCAATTATATGCAGCAAAGAGACTATCTTTGATATGACCCTTTCGATTAAAGCTCAAATTGGGAATACAGTTGCGAATATATTCCAAAACAAAGACTGGAAAATTTATGCCACACTTTACGATGGACTTCCTATGTTGGCTGAGACGGCACCAGAAAGAATAACCCCAGAACTATAACTGATATCTATAATCAAAGTGTGGACGGTAATATAT
>JAISAB010000024.1 GCA_031266915.1 Rickettsiales bacterium
ATCCCGCATTGCAAGAGGATGATTTGATAAAGCTGATGTCTGATGGTGAAATCGTGGAATCCGCAGTGGTGTTCTTCGGCGAAATGACAACAAGAATGATAAGGAAAAAATAGATAGAAGATAGTAGATACGAGATAGGAGATATTAGACCGGTGTGGTTTGAACATTGTTCAAAATTATGAAGTTTGCTTACATTTGCACAACGCTAATATCTCCTATCTCGTATCTACTATCTTCTATCTATTTTTTCCTTATCATTTTCCACCAATCCTTGGCGGTTTTGGCCGTGTTGCCAGCCAGCTTTTTTATGTCGCCCTCTAGATTCGGCAATCCGTTGCCGACGGCGCCGCCAAAGTTTTTGGCAATCTCACCCGCCTGATTCGCCAGATATGCGACCAGACATCCGACTATCAGCGTAATCATAAATCCGTCGTTTTCCAGCGTCGGCACGGTCGCCGCCAAATCCGCGTCGATAACGCCTGACAGAATCGCCGCGCACAACGCAATCACGATGGACAGCGATACGAAATAAATTGCAGCCTGGATGAATTTTTGAATTTGCGTGGACAATGATTCCGTTTCGAATAATTTCAGAAAGCCATTGAAAATCTGTCCGGCGATTCCCTTGTATGATGTCGAACCACTGCCGCCGCCAAAGGCGTCCAGCGGCGCGCCGAATGCTCCACCCTTGCCGTCAGACTTACCGCCGAATGTCTGGTGCAGCGCGGTGAATGGCAGCATAAACACTGTCAGAAACAAATCCGCAATCACGCCCAGCGCCATCAGCGCGAATTTCCAAATATTGTAAATGAATATCACGACGAAGACCGCGCCGGCAATGAACGTGAACGCGCTGCGCCCGATACCGGCCAGCATCCATTGCCACCCGGCGGCCACGGCCGTGTAAAAGAATCCTGACAATCGCGTCGGAACGCACAGCAGGTCCGCGGTCTGCCGTGCGTCGATAATCGCGGAACCAGTCGTATGGGCGTCGACATAGGCGTGTATCGACGCGCATGTGTCCGGCAGCGACGCGCCGGCCGTCGCCGCCACGGAATTCAATATCAAATCGGACATGTATGTTCCGATGGAAATAACCGGCCCCATAATCCACATAAACAGCTGCGCGGGGCCCTGTTCGATAATCCAAATCCAAATCGATATTACGACCAGTTTTTTTACTACGTCTTCCCACAAGGCTTTGGCCTCTTTCTCGCCGCGGATGGTTTGGTATGATTCCAGCATCGTCCAAAACGCGAATAGAATGATGATAAAGATTGTCATAAAGCGAACCAGCGATCGCTCTAAAACCTGGCCCACGCCATTCATCGCGCCGATGAATGCGCGGCCGACCTTGGCCTCTATCGGGACATAGTCATTGACCAGAACCTTGGTCTGGAACGAGTTTTGAAAATCCGAAATATCGTCCGTCAGATTCTTGACGAACAGCTTTTGGTTATGGTCTGTCGCCCAGACGCCGAAATCGCCGACCGGGCCGTCAACCGGCACGTTCCCGGCGCCAAGCGCAGGCAATGAACAGTTAATAATTAACAGAGCACAGATAACAGAGCGCAGAGCACAGAGCGCAGATTTGAAGCTGTTTGAAGATTTGTTTTTAAAAAGACTGTTTATCCATTTCATATCTTACCCATCATCCATTATTTCTTTCCCATGTTTTTCGTAACGCTTTCGGCGATTTTGGTCGGAATGTTCCAGACGCTTTTGCCGATGTCCTTGACCCAACCGCCGTAGTCAAAGTCCTCGCCGGAACCGCTGCCGTCGATTTTATTTTTCTTCAGGCTCAGCAATGTGTCGACCTTTGGCGCCACTGCGTAATAATACAGCAAGAATATCCCGACCATCAGCATCAGGAATTCCCAACCGTCTTTCATAAAGTCGAACGCGCCGGGATATTTGCGCTCGACCTGGGCGCGCGATGCGGTAAAGCAATTCTTGAACGTGTCTTTGTTCACTTTTCCGTCCTGCAGCGCGACCCGTTCGCATTTGGAAAAGACGTCCATAATCGACAATGTCTTGTCGTCCGGGTTCTGCGCCGAGGCATTCATCAGCGGCGGCAGAATCGCGTTGTATCCGTCGTTGGGCCCCGGAAAATATTCGTCCGCCGCATAGGACACCGTCGCGTAGATAATCAGAATCTTCAGCGTTATCGCGATTATCTTGACCGCCGATTTGACCAGCATGCCGATGGCGTTCGACACCACGTTTTCGGTCAGTTTCCAAGCGCCTTCGAACGCGCCCGCCGCCAGAATCAGCGGCAGGAAGATTATCAGGAAAACCAGCTTGAATACCACGCTTAACACCTGGAAGAACAAATCAAAGCCGATAATCAGGAACATGACGACCAGCGCCAATCCCGCGACCCATGTTAACGCCCCGCCGCCCATGTCCATCCAGGCGTAATTCATCAGCGCAAAGCCGCCCGCCGCGCCCGCCAGCATGACGGCGTTCAGATTTCCCATCACGCACATAAACGGCTTCAACACGGGATTCAGCACGTCGTCGTTTTGAATGCCGCTGCCGCATTGTGCGGAATTGGAAATGCCGGTCGCGGCCATTGATAACTCGGCCCCAATCGTCATGACCGGCGTTATCGTAATGCTGGTCACGCCGCGCAATGCGGCGGTCCCGCCCATCCCCAGCGCCCCGATAAGCGCGCCGACAATCATGACGCGCGCGGCCTGTTTCCAAATCTTGTCGAACCATGACTTGAATTCCAGCGTTCTGTCGCCGGCGTCCAGCACGGCGTTCTTTTTCGACGTCTCGTACAGATGCGTCGCGGCGGTATAGAACAAAAAGATTCCGAATCCGATTGCCAGCAGAATCCAGATATTGTCGACCATCGCCGTCCAGAAATTCTCGGTCGCCACGCCGATTGCCCCGAACAGCTTTTCGATATATCCGCACAGAAAGCATCCGTTCGCAGTCGATATGTCGCCGCCGGTCACGCCGATTGCGCCCAGGAATCCATCCAAACTGGAATACCCCAGCGCCCCGCCGCCAATCGACGACGACATATACCAAATGCCAATCCCCAGCGCAATCGCGCCCATAATCAACTTTACGGCAATCATGATAAGTTTGGCTTTTAGCATGTTGGTAATCGGTAATCGGTAATCGGTAATCGGTAATCCGAACTTTGCGGTCGAATCACGAATTACGAGTCACAAATCACGTTTTTGCCTCCTCTTTTTTATCTTCTTTGTTTTCTTCTTTCTTTTCGCCGCCGTTGATAATGGTCGCGCCGATGTCTTTGACGGTCTTGGCGATATTGCCGGCGACCTTCATCGCGTTGTTAGCCATTTCCTCGCTCAGCTTGTTATTATCCTGGACGTCAAAGGCGGACATGACCATCTTGGTGACCTGGGGGATCTGGACCGCCAGAAAATCGACGACGTACATCAGAACGACGCAGCCCATCAGCGTCATCGCCGCCAGATTATCGTCGGCCAATGCGTCGGCGTATATCGACCCGTTGGTTATCATCTCCATCAATTCTACCGTGGATATACCGCGCGCCGCAAAGAATTTCGCGATAATCACCATAATGACCGTATAGGTCAAAATCGCCGACGTCAACGATATAATCGCGTTTATTACATCCTTGAACCGGTCGGCGCCGACGCTGCTGCCGAATTTTTTGACCCAGTCGGGCGCCTCGGAATTCTTGAACACGAACATGACCAAAGACAGCGGGAAAAAGAACGCGAAGAATGTCATCGCTACGATTATATCGACGAAGTAAAAACAAAAGCGGATAAATATCTTGAAGAATCCATAAACCAGATAAAGGCCGATGGCGAACATGATGATATGTTTCAACAGCGCGCCGATGCCCAGCAGAGCCCGCCACGAAAAAGCGTTGTCCATGACCGCGATGCCCAGTTTGATGTATCCTTGGAATTGGGTAACGCTGGTCTTCATCAGCAGAATAATCTTGTCGCGTAACTGCGGACGGTAAAATCCGGCGTCGTCCATGGGTTTCAACTCGTACGGTACTTTCTTTTCGACCGTCGCGCTGTCTATCCGCACCATCGACTGGGTGTAAATTAGGGTCATGTCAGCAACCGGCTCGAACGTCACCGTCGTGATGAACCGCGGCAGCGCGACGCCTATCCCCAGCAGCGCAAAAACGAACAGCGAGTTAATCAATACAGGCTTGATGTATTTCTGATACATCGGGTCGTCTATACCGCCGCGGATGTTTTTCCAAACCGCGTACAGGATGTAAAACGCCAGGATAATGCAGAACAGCAGAATGCAGAATAACGAGAACTGGCGGTACACGGCCGCGCTGGCTGCGGATATTACCTGGAACAGGCGGTCGAAGACCGGACAGCCCCAGCACTGCACGCTTGTGTCCACTAAAGAGTTGAGCCAAGTGTTCATTTATTAATAATTAGTTCTTAGTTTATAGTGCTTAGTTAATAGTTGTTAGTTCCTTTTTCTTATACAGCTTTGCGGTTGCAGTTTTTATAGTTGAAGTAAGCATTTTACCCAATTCCAAGCAATCGTTGTGTATAGAATCAAATTGTTCGTTCGTTATATATCTGCTTCCCTTTAATCTTTCCAACCAATATTCTGTTTCGGAACATTCTTTCGCCGCGATGTTCATTTTTGATACAAAGTCTTTGAGACTGCTTGCGCGGTTCGCCTCCGATATGTTCGCCCCAATGCTTGTACCGGAGCGCACGATTTGTTTTGATACTACAAATTCCTTTTTTGTGGTATGTAAATATCCATGCAGAAGCATAATTCTATCGGCAAATTTTCCACTTTTTTCTTTTAATATGCTCATAACTATTTCACTAATCACTATTTACTAAACACTACGCACTATTTTTTCTTAAACGCCTTGACGACTTTTTGGCCGTACCCGGTAACGTTTTTCCATGTAGTCTTGGCGTCGCCCGTAACCTTTGTATACAGGTCGTCTATCTTGCCGCCTTGTTCCGTTTTGACGTGGCCGACGTATTTCTTCAACTGCTCGCGCGTAAGCTCAAATATGCGCAGCATTAGATAAAAGGTCAGTATAGTGGACAGCCAGAGAACGGAATGCTGGCCGAATCCCATCGCGCTGTTCGCCATCGTCGGAACGTTGCCGGTCGCCGCGCCGCCGGCCGCAACGACGAATACCGAACTATTCCACTGGAACAGTGCCCGTATGACTGCGACGTTCACCACCAGGATAAAAGCGCATGCAATCATCGTGATAATCAGCTGCTGCAGAGCCTTGATAATTCCTTCAAACGCAGGCCATATGTCGAACCACTTTTCGGGGTTCTTGGGCTTGGCCACCCAGACCAGAACCTGGAACGGATACAGAACCAGCGCCATTCCGAAATTGAATATTCCCTGGATAATCAACAGCGCCATGAACAGGTTGCTGGATACAAACGCGGAAACCAGCAGAATGCCCGTGACCAGATTCAGAAAATCTTCGCCGCCGTGCGGGATAAGCGTCATCAGACCCGCCAGTCCCTTGGTGATAAATGTGAATCCGCGCTTGATAATCTGATTGTTCGCGTGCGACAAATCTGACACGGGCTGGATCAGGAAATTACAGCTTTCCTGGGACATCCAACCGTGGTCTATGACATCCTGAGGACATTCGACCTTGTCCCCGGCAGCCATCGGGGTGGCGACGCTGTTGGTCAGGCTTTCCGTATAAATCGCGCCAAAGCGCAAGAACGGGTCCACAATCCAATCGGTCACGTAAATCGGTTTAATCTGCAGCAAAATCGTCGCGGCGATAATCGCGCGCATGGCCGGCTTTAACAGATTCTCGGCTATTTTCATCCCGCCGGGCGTTTCCTTTTCCCACATTTCGCCGCCGCCCTTGAATCCAAAGAACGCCAACCAGGTTTTCGGGAACCACATCTTAATCATATACAGCCCCATCGACACGCCCAGCCAGCCCCAAATCAGGATATAAATAATTCCCGTTCCGCGCCCGACGAAGAAATCGTATCCGCCCGTGGCCACCGCCATCAGCGCGTCCAGAACCATCGGGACAAACGGCGCCAGATTCAGATGGTCGACGATACCCCATTCGGCCGCACCCGCCGAAAAAGGCAAAAGGCAGCAGGCAAAAGGCAAAAGGCGCAAAAACAGTTTTTTCATGTCTGTGAATTATACCATAAAAAGGCGGTCTTTTTTATGATATAATTGCGCTAATGAGTAAACTGAAAAACTTTTGGATTGTTTTTTTATCTTTTCTGCCGTTTGCGGCGGGCGCGGCCGCGCCGCTGGTTGTGGGCGGCATCGCCGGCATCGGGGTCATCGCGGGCTTTTCGATTTACCGCAGCGCGGTGCCGGTCGACATGGCGGACGCGCTGTCGTTTTTCACCAGCTGCTGGTCATGTCAGATGTTTTCGGACGTAATCGCGACGATGTCCGGCCTGCTGCCGCGGGCGTATCACGCCATCGGCCAGGCGGTTATTCCGCTGTGCGTAGGGCTGACGGCGATTTGGTTCGCGTGGAATCTGCTGGCCGGATACATCGGCGCCGGAACGGATAAAAAGTGGTCGCAGAAGCCATGGTCTATGGCCGGCGATTTCGGCGCACATATCATCAAGCTGGGGCTGGTCGTGGCGCTGCTGGCGTTTCCGCTGCCGCGGCTGTTGACGAATGCGGTTATAGAGCCTGTGTTTAATGTCGGCCTGTCGCTGAACAGGGTCGTGGCGGGCGACGATAAATTCGCTGAATGTGTCGTGGCGACCGCCATCGCGGACCCGGTGTCAGTCGACGCGCGCGCGGCGTCCGACGGGGCCTATTCGCCAAAGCTTCGTCATAATCTGACGTGCGAACTGGCGAATATTCACCAGATGACGGGTCTGGGCATGACGACGGGCTGGACCATGCTGAACATGGCCTTTAACGCCAAATATATGCATAAATTTTTGTGGGATGTGCCGTTTTTTCCAAATGTTCCGGTGTTTTTTGCAGGCCTGCTGATATTGTTGCTGTTCTTTTTCGCGCTGCTACCGGTGCCGCTGTATTTGTTGGAGGTCTTTATAAAGCTGTCCATGGATTTGATAATGCTGCCGCTGATGTTGTTGTCTTGGCTGTTCAAAGGGTGGAAGATTTTCCCCCAAGGCGGCAAAACTATCCAGGAAATCGTAAACGACGTGGTCAAGGGAACCGCGGGTATTGCGCTTATCGGAGTGTTCGTGTCGTTCGCGGTGATATTCCTGAACTCGGTGTTCGGCAAATGGCATGGTGCGGACGCGCTGGGGGTTGCGCTGGAAAACAACGACGCGACGATTCTGATGGACGGGCTGATGATGAATAACGACAGCCTGACGACCGTCGTCCTGATGGGGCTGTTTATTGCCATGTTCATGACCATGATACCGGCGCTGATAAAAAGCCTGTTCGCGAATGTCAGCATCCCGGATAATTTCTATAAAACAACGCAAAAGAACCTGAAAACAATATGGGGAAATATGAAAAAATGGTACAAGGCCGTCAGTAAATAACCTCTGGACAATTGATTTTAGGCGAAAAATAAAAAATCAACAGTTTATTTTCGATTTATTTTCTTGCAGGCGCTTTTTTAATGAATCCGAATCTGATATAATCCGTAGCAATGAAAGCTTTTCCGATTCTTTACTGGCCCCGAAAGACTACCGGCGATACCGATTATCAGTTGGCGCGCAAGGTTATAAACGCGACCGCAGGCGTCATGCCTCAGGTTGTAACCGACAGCCCGGACGTCATGGAATTGTTGGCCAAAAATCCGGGCGGCGTCCTGTATTACCCGGTGTTTTGCGAATCCACAGGCTGGTGGGGCGAATTGCTGGGCGGTGGCGCGTCCGTCACGGACAAAGTCATTATTTCATCGGAATGCCAGCTGATGGCGATTGAAACGACGGCGCGGGCCGCAAAAAAGGGCCAGAACCAATTGCTGGCGGCGGAAATCTATCCGGCGTCGGGCTTTTTCAAAAAGATGAATTCAGGAATTGCCACGGTCGCCGATATGCTGGCGACGGATACAGGGATGATATTGGCGCTGTTTTCCGGCAAGAACCCCGGCCAGTTTATCAATGTCTTGGAATCAACAGGAAATTCGTACCTGGGATGCATAGGCAGATACTAGATAGTAGATACGAGATAGGAGATATTAGCATTGTGCAAGTGTGAATAAATTTCATTATTTTGAATAATGTTCCATCCGTGCCGAACTAATATCTCGTATCTTTTTTCTATTTTCTTGCTTTCTTGGAAAATCAAGATATAATCGCTGCGTTTAATATTTGCCTGGGCAATGTTTTGTTTGGATTCATTGGGGGCAAGCCGGTTTTCCGGCAATAATTGTAAGGAAAAAGAGATGAAAAAAGGCATTCATCCGCAATATCACGAAATTAACGTCAAAATGACGGACGGCAAGACCGTCAAAATGTTCTCTTCGGTGAAAAAGGACTTGGTTCTGTCCACCGACAATCTGAATCATTCGGCCTGGACGGGCCAGCGTTCGAACGCGGGCGACAAGGGTCGTCGCGCGGCGGATTTTAAAAAGAAATTCGACGGATTCAAATTTTAATCAAAAACTAGTGTATAGTGTTTAGTGCATAGTTTACAGTGCATAACTAAACACTAAACACTAAACACTAAACACTATAGACTAATGACTGAGTTATTGATAAAGGGTTCGCCGGAATTAAACAAAATGTTCGCCGCGCTGCAGCGCACGGCGTCCGGTCTGCGCCGCGATTTCGGCGAAGTCGAAAGCCTGCAGCAATCGCTGAAAGGCGCGACGGACTTTGTTAACAAGGCCGCTGCCCGGATAGAAGAAAGCATTCTGAACGATTTGCTGCTGGTTCGTCCGAACGCTGGCCTGTTGACGCCGAACGTGTCGCAGGCGGGCAACGGCCGCGACGAATTCGTTCTGGCGCTGTCGGGCGCGGCGAATTTTGTCCGCGGCAATCCGCATTTCGCGATTTCGCTGGCGCTGCGTACGGGCGACGATACGATAATTGCGCTGGTCTATTCGCCGATTGATGAAAAGTTGTATTACGCGGAAAAAGACAAGGGCGCGTTTATGTTCAGCGCGTTTCATTCCGCCAGAATCAAGGTTTCCAATTTGTCGGAACCCAGGGATTTGACGGTCGCGTACAACCTGTCGTCATTTGAATCACGAATCACGAATCACGGATTACCGGCAACAGCCGGCAGACAGGCTGTCCGGCGCTGGATTTGGCTTGGGTTGCCGCCGCCAAGTTCGATGCATATCTGTCCGACCCGCTGGATTACGCGGAAATAGCCGCCGGCGAATTATTGGTGCGCGAGGCCGGCGGAAAAATCGCGATGACGGATATGCTGTTCGCGTCCAACGGGAAAGTAGAGTCCTGAACCTAATCTTACAAAAATTCTTAAATCCCATTGATTTTTGCTATGATATTCGGTAAACTTTATGCACAGGAGATCATAGATGACACAATCCGCCGGCATAGAGCTTTTTGAAAATAAAAACATCCGCACAATTTGGGACGACAAACAGGAAAAATGGTATTTTTCTGTTATAGATGTTGTCGGCGCATTATCAGATGCCGCCGATCCAGCCACGTATTGGCGCGTGTTGAAACATCGCTTGGCAAAGGAAGGGGGCCAAACCGTTACAAATTGTAACGGTTTGAAAATGCTTGCGCCGGACGGGAAAATGCGCATGACAGATGCGGCCGATACCGCCCAGATTCTGCGCATAATTCAATCCGTACCCAGTCCAAAGGCCGAGCCGTTCAAGTTATGGCTGGCACAAATCGGCAGCCAGCGGCTGGATGAAATCGCCGACCCGGAAATCGCGATACACCGCGCTTTGGATTATTACCAGCGTCGCGGATATTCCGAAGGCTGGATTATGCAGCGTCTGAAATCCATAGAAATTCGCAAAGAGATGACCAACGAATGGGACAAGTGCGGCGTTAAAAAAGGTTTGGAATACGCGCTGTTGACCGATGAAATTACCAGCGCGTGGACTGGAATGAACACCCGGGAATACAAGAAACTGAAAGACCTGAAAAAGGAATCCTTGCGCGATAATATGACGAATGCAGAACTGGTTTTGAACATGCTGGCGGAGTTATCCACGACCGAAATAGCAAAACACGAAAAACCACATGGATTCAAAGAGAACTTGAAAGTAGCAAAACAAGGCGGCGCAATTGCCGGCGATGCGCGTAAAAAGTTAGAGGCGCAAACCGGTAGGCCTGTCATCGCTGGCCGCAATGCAAAAGGGTTGAAAAAGATAAAGGAACTGAAATGAGAATAACCAAATATCCTCAATCGTGCTTTATGGTGGAAACGGCGGGCAAAAGTATTCTTGTCGACCCCGGAAACCTGTCGTATGACCAGAGTTTTATGAACGACTGGGCAAAAGCTGATATCATTTTGATAACTCATAAGCATGGCGACCACTGTCATGCGGAAGTTATAAAAAATATAAATGCGCCGATATACTCTACGGCCGAGATTGCCGCCGGCGAATTATTGGTGCACGAGGCCGGCGGAAAAATCAACATGGCCGACGAGTTGACCGCCACCAACGGAAAAATCGAAATATAAAAACGTCCCTGTGGGACGTTTTTATATTTCAGATTTATGATTTAAGATATAAGATTTAGTCGGCTCCAAATCTTAAATCCGTAAATCATAAATCTGAAATTTTCTTCCTACTTCCGCTTAATCACCCTGTCTACCATCTCACCGAAGAACACCACTGCGGATTCCACGATTTCACCATCAGACATCAACTTTATCAAATCATCTTCTTGCAATTTCGGATATTCGCGCCCATAGGCGCCCCTGTCCACCAAGTCTGATATTGATACCTCCAACACATTCGCTATCAAACACAATCGATAGCTGCCGATACCGCATTCGCCGACCTCGTACTTTTGCATCTGTTGATGGATTACCCCGACGGCGACCCCCAATTGTCTCTGTGACATGCCACGTTGTTCGCGCAGACGGCGTATAAAGTTTCCTAATCTTTTATTAAAATTCGATTCTTCCACGCCGAGCATTCGTTCCCCCTGTTTTGGTAAAAAAATTACCGCCGTGATGAAGAGCGGTTGGGAGTTCAAATCTATCAAGGATAGTGCGGCGTATTCATGGCATGCCACTTATTCTGCAGCCTCCCAACCGTAGTTGTGAGTGTGCAGTTTTATGGTTTCCTATTATGAAACCAACCTTGGAGGATTTGAAACCTCACCCTGGGAATCGCCCAGGGCACAGCAATTATACATTATTATTTCAGAAATTTCTAGGGCAAAATAAAAAAAGAGATAGAAGATACGAGATAGGAGATACGAGATATTAGAATTGTGCAAGTGTAAACAAATCTTAAATCCGTAAATCTTAAATCTGAAATCTGAAATATCTCTGTTTGCTAATTGATAAAACTTCGTATAGAATAGCACGCATGAGTTTTAAAAAAATCGCATCCATTTTGTTAAACGCTGCCTTTTGGTGTTTTGTCGCCGGGGTTTCATTGCTGGCCGCGCTGATTCTGGTGTATGGAAACGATTTGCCGGACTATAAAAAGCTGGCCGTATATGCGCCGCCGGTTGCGACCCGACTGTACGCGTCGGACGGGTCGCTGCTGATTGAATACGCCGAAGAGCGCCGCGTTTTCATCGACTTCGCCGATATGCCGCCGCAATTGGTCAACGCGTTCATCGCGGCCGAAGACCAGAATTTCTGGACCCATCCCGGCATCGACGTCCAGGGAATCGCGCGCGCGGCGTTCAACAACTTTCTGGGATTGGTCGGATTTAACACGCGCTTTACCGGCGCATCCACTATCACCCAGCAAGTGGCCAAGAACTTCTTTCTGACATCAGACCAAAAGATGTCGCGAAAAATCAAGGAAGCTATACTGGCGCTGAAGCTGGAACGCAGCTTTTCCAAACAACACATCATGACGCTGTATCTGAACCAAATCTTTTTGGGTGCGCGGGCTTATGGTGTCGGCTCGGCGGCGCTGATGTATTTCAACAAGCCGGTGTCCGAATTGAATCTGGCCGAATGCGCGTTCCTGGCCAGTCTGCCCAAGGCGCCGAACAATCGCGAAAAGGCAATCGAGCGTAGAAACTATGTCCTGGGACGCATGTTCAAGGAAAAGTTCATCACCGCCGCGGACGCATCTGCCGCCGCCGCCCAGCCGCTGGATATAAACAGCGGATTCACCGCCCAGATGGAAGCTGATTTCCAGTACTTTGCCGAAGACGTTCGGCGCCAGCTGTTGGTCCGATTGGGCCGCGATGTTCTGTACAACGACGGCCTGTACATCAAGACGACGATTGTACCAGAATTCCAGCGCGCTGCGTCCGCCGCGCTGAACAAGGCCCTGGACGCGTACAGCGCCGGCCGGACCGAAAAATTGCAGGGCGCGATTATCGCGATGAATCCGCATACCGGCCGCGTTCTGGCGATGGCGGGCGGGCGCGCATTCGGCGAAAGTTCCTTTAACCGCGCGACCCAGGCCTATCGCCAAATCGGCAGCACCATCAAGCCGTTCGTCTATTTGGCCGCGCTGGAACGCGGAATGTCGCCCCAGGCGATGCTGCTGGATGCGCCGATTGTCGGATGGAAAGAAGACGACACGCTGTGGAAACCTGAAAATTACGACAAGAAATTCCTGGGCCTGGTTCCGCTGCGCCTGTCGCTGGAAACATCGCGCAACGTTCCGACCGTGCGTCTGGTGGAACAAATCGGCGTACGCGATGCAATCGAATCCGCCCAACGTTTCGGCGTTTATCCGGAAAACTTGAAATACATGAATTTATCGCTGGCGCTGGGGTCGGGCGAAACGACGCTGGAAAAACTGGTGCTGGGGTATTCCGCGTTCGTCAACGGCGGGCGCGCGGTCGAATCCAAGCTGGTCGATTATGTCGAAGACCGATACGGCCGCGTGGTCGGCGCCGCCGCGCCAGCGCCGCTTGAATGGAGCGACGATTTGACACCGCCGGAAAAAATACCGGATTCGGCGCCTTTGTCCGACCCGCAGAGCCTGTACCAGATGGTTTCCATCCTGCAGGGCGTCGTCGACCGCGGCACCGGCAAGCAGGCGCGCGTCCCCGGCCACACCATCGCCGGCAAAACCGGCACGACCAACGATGTGAAAGATGTTTGGTTCGTCGGCTTTTCCAAGAATCTTATCGCGGGCGTGTATCTGGGCTATGACACGCCCAAGGCCTTGGGTCGCGGCGCGGGCAGCCATATGGCCGCCACCGTGTTTGCGGACTTTATGAAGGTTGCGCTGGCATCTGACAAGAATCAGCCCTTTGCCGTTCCTGATGGAATGACATTTATCCGTGTAAACCGCCGCAGCGGCGCCAGTGCCGCCGCCGACCCTGATGGGGCGATTATCACCGAGGCCTTCAAGGAAGGCCAGCAGCCCAATCCCGCCCCCGGCGGCGCACGGAACGCGACCGGCCCGGTTGTCGGCGGGGTATTTTGACGAAGAAAATCCCGCCCCTGGCGTTTTATGCAAATAAATGCGGGTTGGATTTTGATTTTAATTCCGATATATGTTATAATCCGCCAAAAGGAGGCAAAAATGAAAAAAATTCTATTTTCCGTTCTGACCGCGTTGATTTTGGCCGGATGCGGCAATTCGGACGATGTCATGAAATGCGGCGAGTACGAGGTTAAAACCGAACTTTCCAGCGAGGATGCTTTGACCGCGACACTAAATGGCGACCAGGTTGTCATGAAACAAGATGTCTCGGCATCCGGCGCGCGTTACGAGGGTGTCCTGAACGATACAACCGTCGTTCTTTGGAACAAAGGTCGCGATTGGACGTTGTTTTTGAACGACGAAATCCTTGAGTGTAAAAATTAAATTTATATGGACATCTGCTTGCGGTTGGCTCGCTCATGTACCTGTGTGTACACCACGCTCGCCAACCGCGGCGCATCTGTCGCATATAAATTTAATTTTATGCTAAAGTGAGAAGAATGTCGAAAAAAGATGCATTCTATGTCACTTGAGCATAAATCTTAAATCCGTAAATCTTATATCTTAAATAAACACTCAACTGACATCGAATGTATCTAAAAAGTACTTGAGCGTTTCCTTTTCAACCCATTTGTGATAGAATCAAATTATCAAAAGGAGATTCCATGCTGACAGGATTTATGTTGAATCACGGTTTCGGCACGTTTAACAGCGGGTGGATGCAATTCGCCGCCGCGTTCGGCGTGTCTTTTCTGATTATGCTGTGCTTTGGTCGCCGGTTTATAAATATGATGCGGCGCTTTCAGGGCAAAGGTCAGCCGATAAGCGAAAATCTGCCGGCCGCGCACTTGAAGAAACAGGGAACGCCGACGATGGGCGGCCTGTTGATTCTGGCGTCCGTTTTTATCGGCAGCGCACTGTTCGTCAATTGGGACGCCGCCGGTTTCCCATCCGCATGCATCGCGCTGTTGTCCCTGGCGATGTTCGGCGCCATCGGCTTTGCCGACGATTACAAAAAAGTCAAATCCCAATCCGACAAAGCGTCGAACGGCCTGTCACCGAAAATGCGTCTGGCGCTGGAGGGACTGTGCGTCGTCGCATTGGCGTTTCTTATTAACCGGGTAATGCCGCCCTATATTCCAGAATTGTCGGTGACGCTGCCGCTGGGGATTATTCTGCCGCTGGGAATCTTTTATTATCTGTTCGCATATTTCGTTATAACCGGCAGCGCGAACGCAACGAATATCACCGACGGTTTGGACGGCATGCTAGCCAAGCTATACATGCCTGTGCTGATTGTTCTGGTGGTGGCGCTGTACGGCGCGACGCGCATCGGATTTATGGATACGGTAATGTTCCTGCCCCAGGCGGCCGGCCTGTATCCGGTCTTGGGGGCGATGTTTGGCGCGGTGCTGGGATTTCTGTGGTTCAATTCGCGCCCGGCCGCCATCTTTATGGGCGACGTTGGTTCGCTGGCGCTGGGCGGATTCATGGGCACGGTCGCGATGCTGTTGAAATCCGAAATCGTCATGGGCGTTGCAGCCGGCATGATGGTTCTGATTCTGCTGTCTTCGTTCACTCAGACAATGTATTTCAAAATCACGAAAAAGATTTTCGGGGATGGGCGCCGCATTTTCAAGCGCGCGCCGCTGCATCATCACTTCGAGGAATCCGGATGGTCCGAATCAAAAATAGTCGAGCGCTTTTTCATCATATCAATCCTGTTCGCGGGCCTGGCGCTGGTCTTGTTGAAGTTCGCCTGAATCTATGGGTAATCGGTAATCCGTAATCGGTAATTCGAGAATGAATCTTGAGGTAAATATGACGACAGTCGAAGATTTGGATGTTTTTAAATTTGGGTTGGAACTGACTTTGGATGTGTACAGGGTTTCAAAAAACTTCCCAAAGGAAGAAATTTTTGGATTGGTGTCGCAGATGAAACGAGCTGTAATTTCTATAAACTCTAATCTGATGGAGGGGGCCGCAAGGAATAGCAATCCAGATTTCAAAAGGTTTATATCAATCTCAAGAGGTTCCGCGTCAGAATTGACCTATCAGGTAATGATTTCGGAAAAGCTGGGGTTCATAGAACAAAAGGAAGCGCAAGAATTGCAGAATAAGGCCAGAAGAATATTAAAAATGCTGAGTGGCTTGATGAAAACAATACCATAATTTGCATCCGGCAACGGATTACGGATTACCAATTACGGATTACGATATGTTAAAACGAACCGAAGAAAGCAAGCTTACCAGTTGGTACTTTGAAATAGACAGGCGTTTGCTGTGGTGCGTCGTCGGCCTGGTTTTCATCGGAATGTGGGCGATGGTGTCGGCCGGTTCTGTCGCCGCCGAGCGCATAGGCCAACCCTGGCACTTTTTCATCCTGAAGGCGCTGCCGTTTTACGCTGTCGGCCTGGTCACGCTGTTCGCGTCCAGCATGCTGGACAAAAAATGGATTGTGCGCGTGTCGGCGCTGAATGTTTTGGCAGGCCTGGTGCTGCTGCTGGCGACGCTGGTCGCGCCCGCCGCCATCAAGGGCAGCGCCCGGTTCGTCGACCTGGGGTTCACGAACGTCATGCCGTCGGATTTGATGAAGCCCGGATTTATCTTCATAACCGCGTGGTTCCTGTCCGCGATGAAAGAAAAATACGGCGAGATATTTCTGAACAAAGACGCCTGGCGCCCAAGGCTGCTGAGCTGGTGGACATATCTGGCCGTTTTTGTTCCGGCGTTCGTCATTATTCTGACGCATCCCGATTTGGGCACGTCGGTTTTATATTTCGCAGTGTTCGGCGCGATGCTGTTCATGGCGGGGCTGCCGTGGTGGATGCTGCCGGTGCTGCTGGGCTGTGTCGGACTGGCCGGCGCGTTCGCGTTCCTGACTATGTCGCACGTCCATAACCGCATTGTCGGATTCTTTTCGGGCGGCGGCGACGATTACCAGGTCAGGCAATCGATTCAATCGATTCAGCACGGCGGGCTGCTGGGCAGTGGCGATGACGCGTTTGTAAAGCAATCACTGCCGGACGCGCACACCGACTTTGTCTTTTCCGCAATTGCCGAGGACAGTGGCGCCATCCTGGCGTGTGCGATGCTGTGCATATTGCTTTACGTGCTGAACCGGCTGGTGAACAACGCCATGCGCGCGCGCGACACGTTTGTCTTTTATGCCGCGGGCGGGGCCGCCGCACTGTTCGGAACCCAGGTCTGCATCAATCTGATGTCGGCGCTGCACCTGTTCGCGCCCAAGGGCATGACGCTGCCCTTTATATCGTACGGCGGCAGTTCGTTCGTCGCGTTCTGTCTGTTGTTTGGAATGCTTATTGCCGTCATCAGGGAAGACAAATGGAAAAATTAAAAAAAAATTAAATTCTGCGGGCGCCTGTCGCGTTCACATCCCCTCGCGTAACATTTGTACGCGTCGGGTCTGCGAAACACTTCCATTCGCCGCGCATAATTTAATTTTTTGCTCATAGGCAGGAATAGGGCTTTTGACCGCAATGTGAAACATTGTCATGGTTTGTATATTTGGTTCGCTTTGCTCACGGTTAATAGACCCTATCCCTGCGTAGGCAGGGATGACAAAAATCACAAGGTGATTTTTGTTCAAAAAGGTACATTCTTTTCACTTGCCGCCATTTATAACTTATCCATTATAACTTATAACTGAAAAATGGCGCGTTGCGCGCCATTTTATTTGGAATCAATCTTTGTGTCAGCTAGTATTTTATACCATTGCGCATTGCGTCTTTTCATCTCGGCGATGGCATCATCTGACATCACCGCATAGCTGTACGCTTGGTCGCCGCTGTCATCATTTACCACGCTTCTTGTTTCAGGTTTGACAGAGCTGATTTCATGGATTGGGATACAGTATTCTGATTCAGCATTCTTTTTGATGATGTTCTGGACACTTTCCAGAATGGTCGCATTCAACGATTCAATCTGGTTTTTGCCTGCGCGAACTTTTTTGTTTAATTCTTCGATTTGCCGCGATATTACAGCAATATCCGCTTCTTGGGATTTGATGCATTCATAGAATTGCCGGATATTGTTCAAATCGTTATGAAACGGCTGATACCGGGCGTTATTGGCATATTTTTCAATGTTTCTGTGGCGCGCATCAATTTTGGCCTGTTTTAACATATTATACAATGATTCTTGTTGTATGGGAAAGCCATTGCCGCATCCCGCGCGAAACACCTGGTTTTCATGACGAAGTTTTATTGAACGAATTATGGTTTCTTCGGCGGTATTATTCCTGTCGCCGGTTCTGTCAATAGACCAAAAAGCGAAATCCCCTGCATGACTGGCGTCCAGGTCGATACGGTTTTTATTTTTCTTGGCCAATTCTGCCGCTTCTTTGTCTAGTTCATGCCTATGCCTGAGATTTGAGCCTGCGAAATAGCAATATATATACAATGCCAGCGCGCCGCGGGTAAAGTCGGCCAGGTTGATATATCCGTTTAGTTCAAATATATTTATGCTTACGCGGTCTCTGGCGTTCAATATTGTCGGTGTCGCGCAATGGTTGAATTCAAGGATTTTTTGCAGATTTTTATCAGATGTATGTCTCATATAGAACATTCCTTTTTCAAATATTTTATCCCTACATCCCACAAGGGCGATTGTATAAGGTTATTGTGGAAAATCAAGAAATATCTTGATATAATTGTTCACAACGGAGTCAATTATGAAAATATGGATAGCAACCGGCGGCACTGGCGGTCATGTTTTCCCAGCCTTGGCGGTGGCCGCGGAATTGACGCAGCGCGGAAACCGCGTCACGATTTCAACCGACGGCCGCGTCATGGACATGGTCAGACGCAGCAAGCCGAAACGCGCGGGCGTTTGTTTTGTCTGGGCGTCCGGCGTCGGCGCCAAAGGCAGGCTCAGCCAGGCTTTCGCGTTGTTTAAAATCGGCGCGTCGTCGGTCGCGCTGGCATTGCGGTTTATGCTGCTGCGCCCAGACCGCGTGGTCGCGTTCGGCGGATACGCGTCTGTGCCGGCGGTATTCGCGGCGCACTTGTGGAAAATTCCGACGTTATTGCACGAACAGAACGGTGCGATTGGCCGCGCGAATAAGTTCATGATGCGCTGGGTCGAAACGCTGATGACCAGCTTTCCAAAAGTCGATGGAATCGACCAAGTCAGAAGTGAATTGAAAATCGTTTATACAGGTTTGCCGGTGCGTCCCGAGATTGCGGCCATGGCCGGTGCGCCGCTGCCGCTGCAGTTGAAAATCTTGGTAACCGGCGGCTCGCTGGGGGCGAAGATTTTAGACGATGTTGCGCCGGCGGCCTTTTTGCTGCTGCCTGCGGCGCTGAGGAAAAAGGTATTCGTCACGCACCAGACGCGGCCTGAAAATGTGGGGCGTCTGCAAAAATTCTACGCCGACAACAAAATTCGCGCGAACGTTCTGTCCTTTATCCACGATATGGCCGGCGCGATTGCGGACAGCGACCTGGTTATCGGCCGCAGCGGCGCCAGCACTGTCGTCGAATTGCAGACAATCGGCCGGCCCGCGATTTTTGTGCCACTGGGAATCAATCCGGACCAGGCGGCGAACGCGGAAAACTTTGTGACGACTGGCGGCGGCTTTGTCGCGACACAGGATAATTTCACGGCCAAGTGGCTGGCGGCGACACTGACGGATTTGTTCTACAACCAGCCGCGTCTGGTCAAGATGGCGGCGCGCGCCTTGGTTCCCAATAATGCAGTCAACTTGATTGCAGAGGAAGTTTTGAAATAGATAGAAGATAGGAGATATGAGATAGGAGATATTAGACCGGTGCAGCTGGAACATTATTTAAAATTATAAAATTTGTTCACGCTTGCACAATGCAAATATCTCATATCTCCTATCTTCTATCTCATTTTTCCCTTGCTCCCGATTCGCGATTTGTTCTATGATGATGTCGAAAGGATTAGAACATTCGTGTTCAGGGAAGAAATAATGCGCTGGCTGGCTGCGTCCATATTATCGATTTTTGCCGTTTTTTCGGCGTTTGCGGACGCCAGGCTGCCCATCGTCAATGTTGGGGCCGGTGCTGTGTCCGCGCGCGCAGCATTCGGCGAAAGGGTGCAAAACGTCCGTCCAACCGACGCGAAAACCGCGACACCTGTGGTTGTGGTCGAACGGGTTGCCGTTAAAAGACCGACCGTTGACACCGGCGAAAAAATTGTGAAGACATCCGCTAACGATGTTCTGGCGCCGCGCCGTCCCAGCGGCGATTTATGGGCAAAAATGGAAAAACCATTGCGCCTGCCTGAGCCCCAGGAAATTTCCGTTATCCGTTCCGACTTTGATTTGCCCGAGGAATTTATCGACGCCCCAAGTCTGGCCGCGCGCGCGCCGGCCGAGGCTTTGGACACATTCGACATGCCGGTGGTTGATGTCAAAACATCCGAATTGGACGCGGAAATCGCCAAGCTGGTCGAACTGCAGCGCAAAGCGGACGAAAGCGTCAAGGAATCAGCCTCAAGGAATCAGAAATCAGTAATCGTGTCGCATAACCCGGCGCCTGCGGTTATTATGCGTGCAGCCGCGAAACCGACGCCGTCGGTCATTGCGCGCGCCACCGAGAAACCAACCCCCTCATCCATCATCCCTCATCCCTCATCCATTGACGAGGAGGTTTCCCTGCGCCGCGTCGTCGTTCCGATGGACGACGATGTGATTGTCCGTCAGATACGCAACAAAACGAATGAACCGAAAATTGCCGTCGCCGAAAAAGAAATGTCGAAAATGTCGCCGGGCGAATTGAAAAAAGCCTTCAAGAAAACATACATGTCCGAGAATAAGCATCTGTCCACATACCGCATCGACGATCGTTTCGACGTCGCCAGCGATTTGACGACCGAGAGCGAAGGCTTTACATCCGCGCGCGATTTGTCCGAAAGCGGCGGCGTCCGTCCGCTGGAAATCAAAATCGGATTCCGCGGCGACGATTCCGCATTGTCACGCGACAATTATAATCTGTTAAGCGAATATGCCGGCATCGTCGTCAGCAATCCGAAACGCGCGATTCAAATATCGATTCCCGAGCGCGCGACGCGCTCGCTGGACGGGCGCAAATTGGCCGCCCGCCGCCTGGCCATTGTCGAACAAGTTCTGCGCGACACGGGCGTATCCGACCAACGCATCATTCCTGTGCTGGCGCAGCGCAGTGACGATAACTTTGTCCTGCGCGTTATCTCGTCCGACCAGTACGAGACGATTTCCCAGCAAAAGCGCGACATGTTCGGCGACACCGTCGACAAGAAATCTTATCGGTCCATGACCTGGTGATTTGATGGAGCGTGCGAATACAATTCAAAAAATACTGACAGGTTTGGTCAAACTTTATTCGTCATAATAATAATCTCAAATTTCATGTCTCACGTCTTAAATCTCATGTCTTTCATCATCGACTTTCTTTTCCCGCCGTCGTGCCCGATTTGCAAGACGCGTGTTTCAGAGCACGGACTGCTGTGCCCGTCATGCTGGTCCGATTTCAACTGGATAAGCGACCCAAAGTGCTGCCGGTGCGGCTATCCTTTTCCGGCGGATTTGGATTTGGGCTCGTCGCCGCTGTGCCCGGTCTGCGCCAGCGGCGCCGGCGAACTGGACTGGATGCGCGCCGCGTGCGTCTATGACGAATTTTCAAAAAATATCATGCTGCCGTTCAAGCATGCGGGCGCGCTGCGCTATCAAAAGATTATGTCGCGCGCTATGATTTGGTCGCTGCGCGAACTGGCGGATACGAAAATCGACGCGGTCTTGCCCGTCCCGCTGGCGTATCGCCGATTGTTCAAGCGCGGATATAACCAGGCGACGCTGTTGGCGCGTCCCATCGCCAAGGCTTTTGACGCAGAACTGGACCTTGATTCAATCCGCCGGAAATACCGTCCGGACATGGGCCATAAAAATTCCAAAGAAAGATTCGAAAATATTCGCGGCGTCTTCAATTGCGTCAATCCGGATAAAATCCGCGGCAAAACGATTTTGCTGGTCGATGATGTCATGACGACCGGCGCGACTTTTTCGGAATTGTACAAAGTCCTGAAACGCGCCGGCGCCCACGCGGTCTATGGCGTCGTGTTTTGCCGCGTCGTACGGGCGATATAAAGAATAGAGAATAATGAATAAAGAATAAATAATTGCTCGACTGGCAGGGATGTACTTTTTTTTAGACAAAAATCACAAAGTGATTTTTGTCATTCCGGCGCAGGCCGGAATAGGACCTCGGACCGCAACGCGCAGCGTTGCCATACTTTTGTATATTTGGTTCGCTTTGCTCACGGTTAATAGACCCTATTCCTGCCGTCGCTAGGCGTGACAAAAGTTTGTGTAACAAACTTTTGTTTTAATTAATGTACATTTCTGTCAATTGAGCTTTAATTTCCCCTTGAAGCAAACACCGTTATTTGATATTATTCCGGTGTACACAGAGGTTCCGTGGTGATAATGATTTCATATCTTCATAGGTTTTCAAAATCTCGCCCTGTTCGAGGCAGTGTGGAAAATACATTATGCTTTGATACAACGCGTGTATGCGGTAAGTATGACCGGCACCGGGCTTGTTCGAATTATCCGGCAAAGGCCCTATTTTTTACCCCCCCCCCCCCCCCGCACAACCTGTGGTTGAATACGGTGTTGTATTTCGACGAATTTTAATATTTTTATCAGTTATATCTTTATCCTTGGCGGTCTTGGTCCCGACGGTTTCCCATGCCGATGTAGCGGCCACTAGCTATGTAGATACCGCCATCGCCGCCAAGGAAGACATCGCCAATAAAATCACATCCGTATCCGGCGGCGGAAGCGGCATAACATCCGCCGCCACCGACGCCCAATACCCGTCCGCAAAGGCCGTGTACGATATAGTGTCGGCCGGCGGGCCGGCGCTTGAATCCGTGACGGTAACCATGTCCTATGGTATGGCGCTGCAGCTGCAAAGAAGAAATGGGTTTGTCGTGGCGAATGTACATACCGCCCACAACAACAATATGCCCACATTGGACGACGTCGTAGTCGGAACGATTCCAGCGGGATGGAGGTCGAATTTAAACATGCAAATCCCGGTAATCTTTTTTGGTTATTCGAACGGATTCGAGTCATTCCTGCTGGATGTGCAAAGCAGCGGCGCGATAAAAATGTATTCGCCAGCAATACCGGACGGCGGATGGTTGCATGGCAGCAGCGCCTGGATATTGCCGTAATCCCGCCGCCAAGCGGTATAAAGAATAGAGAATAATGAATAAAGAATAAATGACGCCCCTGCATTCCACCACATATCGTCACCCTGAGACCCACCCACAAAAATCCAGTAGGTTTTTGCGGGGCCCGGGCTTGGCCGGGGTCCAGTACTTTAAAACCTTATCTGACTTTTAATACTACTGGATACCGGCGTACGCCGGTATGATGAGTCTTGAAGTTTTGGGGCCAGGAAGATACATTCCTGTCGGTTGAGCGTCACCCAATCCCCAATACCTAGTACCCAGTACCCAAATAAAGCGGGCTTGATTTTGTCATTCGTATGGTGTAGTCTGAACGCGTGTCCACCAAAGGAAGCATAAAATTATGAAAAAGATTATTATTTGTTCTCTGTTATCTGCGCTGTGTGTTGGCGCGGCCAATGCGGTCTTGCCGCATGTCGGTTTCTATCAGACAATCGACGATGAAACGTCACAGCCAAAATCCATCGTGGCCGTTTACGAATACTCAAGCGGCGACGATGTCCAAGTCGGCGGCCGCATAGTCGCGCTGTATGACGAAACCGGTAAAATCAGCGAAACTCTGTCCAATCCCGTCCGCGTTGCGGACAAGGTTTCCGGTTCGCCGAAGATGGTCGGGCTGGACATTATCTGGGGAATGGAATGGGACGCCGACGACAACGAATACGAAGACGGAAAAATCATGGACCCGAAAAAGGGCAGTGTTTATTCGTCCGTAATGTGGGCTGATAAAAAGGACGCGTCCAAATTCAACGTTCGCGGAAAAATCGGCCCGTTCGGCCGCACGCAGACCTGGAATGTGATGCAGGCGTCGGATTTGCCGGCCGATTTGCAGAAACTGGACATGTCCAAGTGGACGCCGGTAGTGGTTAAATAGCGGGGCTGTGCTGTTGCGCAGTTCCCGCCCGTGTCGCCCCAAAAAGGCGACACTTTTATTTGATTTCGGATTATTTATTCTATAGAATTCACAAAGTCACAAGGGAAACAGTTATGTCATACAAAGAAGCGAAAGAATTGGATGCAAAATTCGAGCCGGCCGCAATCGAAAGCCGCTGCGTCGATTATTGGGAAGCAAAAGGCGTCTATAAATTCGATGCGTCGAAATCGCGCGGCAAGACTTTTACAATCGACACGCCGCCGCCGACCGTCAGCGGCAGCCTGCACATCGGACACATCATGTCTTATTCCCAGGCGGATATATTGGCGCGCTATCAGCGCATGAAAGGCATGAATATGTTCTTTCCAATCGGATGGGATGATAACGGCTTGCCGACCGAACGGCGCGTGCAGAACTATTTCAACATCAAATGCGACCCGACCGTTCCATATGACGCGGATTTCCGGCCGGAACACAAAGACAAATTCGATGAACCGCCGAAACCGGCGTCGCGCCAGAACTTTATCGAGGCCTGCCAGATTCTGGTCGAACAAGACGAAAAAGTTTTCGAAGACGTTTTCCGCCGCATGGGATTTTCGTACGATTGGGGATTGAAATATACGACGATTTCCCAATTGGCAATCAGGGTAGCCCAGGAAGCTTTTGTTAATTTATACAAGACCGGAAATGTCAAATCCGTCGACAGTCCGACCATGTGGGATACCGGTTTTCAAACCGCCGTGGCCCAGGCGGAAATCGAAGACAGAGAGGTCGCCGGCTTTTTCCACGATATAAAATTCAAGTCGGAAACCGGGGATGATTTCGTAATCGCGACAACGCGTCCGGAATTCCTGCCGGCATGCATTGCAATCGTCGCGCATCCGGATGACGCACGGTATAAGCACTTGATTGGCAAAAATGCGATTGTTCCGCTGTTCGGACATCAGGTTCCGATTTACGGCGACGAGCATGCCGACCCGGAAAAAGGCACCGGCGTTATGATGGTCTGCACGTTCGGCGACGCCGAAGACGTGAAATTTTGGAAGACGCGCGGTTTGCCGCTGCGCCAAATAATCGGACGCGACGGCCGGATTGTTGACTTTGGATTCTTGGGCGGAAATGAAAGCTTTAAAAAGATGATTGGATTGCCGGTCAAGGCCGCGCGCAAAACGGTTGTTGAAATGCTGCGCGAATCCGGAGACTTGGTCGGCGAACCGCGTCCGATTACGCATGCCGTAAAATTCTATGAAAAAGGCGATGTGCCGATAGAATTCGTCCCAAGCCGCCAGTGGTTTGTTTCATTGCTGGATAAAAAAGAAGCACTGAAGAAAAACGGAAATGAAATTCTTTGGACGCCCGAGCATATGGGCAAGCGTCTGGATAACTGGATTGACGGTCTGAACCAGGACTGGGCGATTTCGCGCCAGCGCTTCTTCGGTGTTCCGTTTCCCGTTTGGTATGGATTGAACGCCGCCGGCGAACCTGATTTCGATAATCCGATTATTGCGGAAACTTTGCCCTGCGACCCGCTGGCGTCGGCGCCGGCCGGTTATGATGAATCGCAGCGCGGCCAGCCGAACGGATTTATCGGCGACCCGGACGTTATGGATACTTGGGCGACGTCCAGTCTGACGCCGAAAATTGCGCAAAGTGTCGCGGGTGTCGACTTGGGCACGTTCGATGCGCGGCCGCAGGCGCACGATATTATCAGAACCTGGGCGTTTTATACAATCGCGCAAAGTTTGATGAACGACAATATTCTGCCTTGGAAACAGGCGTGGATAAGCGGATTCGTTCTGGACCCGGACAGAAAAAAAATGTCGAAGTCCAAAGGCAATGTGGTTGTTCCTGACGAATTGGTCGCAAAGTATGGTGCGGATGCAATTCGTCTGTGGGCGGCATCCAGCAAATTGGGCATGGACGGAACGGCGGACGAAAAATTCATGGAACAAAAGCGCAAGCTGGTTATGAAATTCTTCAACGCGTCAAAGTTTGTGTTCGGTTTCCCAAGCGTGGAACACGCGCCGGTATCGTCGGATTATAATCCGGTCGATTTGGCGTATCTTGCAAAACTGGACATGGTTATAAAATCCGCCGAAAAGGCATTTTCAGAAAATGATTACACCGGCGCGCTTATCGCGACGGAACAGGCGTTCTGGGATTTCTGTGACAACTATTTGGAGATTGTAAAGGGTCGCGCTTATGCCGGCGACAAGTCGGCGCTGGGCGCGTTGATGATGGCGCTGGAAACGTTCTGCGCCCTATTTGCGCCGTTTATGCCGTTTATCACCGAAGAAGTGTCTTTTGCGCATCCGTGGAACAAAGATGGAAAATCAATTCACACCGTATTGTTTCCAAGCATGTGGATGGGATTTATCCCTGATGAATTCGTCGGCAAAACCGCGGGCTATGAATCATTGCGCGAATTGGTCGCAATCGTTCGCGGCCGCAAATCGACGGAAAACAAGTCTATGAAATTCCCGATTGCGAAACTGACCATCGCTGATAATGAATTTTTGCGCGCGGCATCCGCGGATATTAAAAACGTTTTGACCGTAACCGAATTAAATTTTGAGGGAAATGATTTGGTTGCCGAATTAATTTGGGGAGAGGTGGAAAACAAAGGCGAACAATCATGAAACGCAAACAAATAAATTTAAACCAGTTGGTTTTGGCCTATGAATTGGGCGACGACGCTTTTTACGACATCGCCAGTTTGGTGCATGATTTTTCCTTGGTCATAATTGATAATAACGGTGTTATAAAACCGGTTTCGAATCGCGAGAAATAAAGAACTGTTCGAAATTGCCGCAATGCGCAAGGACGTGTTTATGGCCATGTTGAATTCAGGCAGGAGAATGTAGAGGGAATTAACCGATGAAGCAAAAACTGGTCGAAAAAAAGACCTTGAAAACATATCAGACCGACAGGTTCGGCAATATTCGTCCATTAATGCTGATGAACGAACTGCAAGCCGTCGCCGACAACCATGCGGAAATTTTGGGCTGCGGCCGCTCTTACTGCATGGCGCACGGTCTGGCCTGGGTGGTGACGCATTATCTGGTCGATATTATCGAATTGCCGCGCGAGGCCGAAGAGCTGGTCTTCGCCACCTGGCCGTCCGCCCATGATGTTCTGAAAGCAACCCGCGATTTCGAAGTCCGCGGCGCCGACGGCCGCCTGATGGTCCGCGCGACCAGCCAATGGATTCTGATTGATATCGAACGGCGCCGGCCGCTGAAGCTGGCCGACCATCTGCCGCATTGGGATGTTATTTCCGACCGTGCCTATGACCGCACGTTTGATAAATTCCCGGACTTTGAGCCGCAAAAAACGCGCGTCATGCATTGCCGATACGACGACGTCGACGTCAACCAGCATATCAACAACGCGGTCTATGCGGTCTGGGCCACCGAAAGCGTCGGATTCGGATTTCGCAACCAGCACAAGCTGCGCGGGATAGAACTGAACTTTAAAAAGGAAATCAGTCCCGATATGCCCGAAGTCAGCATTTCCACATCGAATGACGGCGCACTCAGCCATCACAAAATTGTCAGCAACGATGTCGAGAATGCGAACATTGTTTGTCACTGGGAGTAATAGAAAATCCGACCCGGATTTTTATTCTGTGCAAAATCTATTGCCGAAATCCGATATGCAGCTTTTAAATTTATCAATATCGAAACAAGCTGCGCATGCGGCCAGCATTTGATGCGTCGCGATACCGCATAATTCGGAAGGTTTATTTGGGCATGCAATCTGTGCGGTTGACGTCGGCGTGCAGACCATTTGTCTGGAAAGCGGTATTGGCGCCATGACATATCCCGGCAGGCATGTGACCGGTGCGGGCTGGGCCGGGGTGTCCGGCGTTTTCGGATTGCTCTGATTTGTCGGATTTGCCGGGGTCGTCGTTTCTGGTGTTTTTGGCGCGTTCGGTATATCGTAATTCCCGTCGTTCTGCGTTGCGCTGGGCGCCGTATCCAGAACATTTTTAATATACCAATCAAGATACGCCGCCGCGTTCGGGGTAAGGTTGTCGATGTTCGCCACCCGGTTGTCCTGGACCGAGCCGCCGTCTTTCCAACACGCCGGCTGGGTATTCACATTACCGTTCATAAAGACATGCTTGATACTGGCGCCATTCGGGCACGAGCCGCACGAGTTATCGTCTTTGGATAAAACATTATGAGCCTCGTTAATGGGTACGCATCTGTCCTTGTGCTTGCAATGCTGGCGATTTACGCACGGCATGCCGAAAATGCTGCCATCTTCGCCGTTGCATTTGCCGCTGCAATCCCACATGTTTGTCGCCGCGTTGAGCTTTGGATAGCTGTATTGCGAACACTGCACCATTTTGTCGTTCGCGTCCGGATATTTTCCGCCGCATGTGTTTATTTCAATCCATGCGCATTCGCCATTATCGTCGATATACTGATTGGACAGGCATGTGCGGCGCTGAGGTTCGCACTTGGTGCACAAGCCGTCCGCCACGCCGCAACTGGCGTCTTTGTTCATGCATGTATTATCGCCGACATAGCATTCATTCGAATTGCACGAATTGTCCTTGGGACGGCACGCACGGTCTGTTATGGTTTCTTCACCGTATTTATTCCGCGTCAGGCGTTTGTAAAAATCATGGCTTGTATTTTCGCATACCAAGCGGCAGCAAGGGTTGCCGTATATGTCCGTGGATTCGACCCATTTGGTGTTCGGGGTCAGCGCACTGCTGTGTCCGGCGACCATGATAAAGCTTTCGCCCAGGTCTTTGATTGTGCAAAGCTTGATAAACCCAGATTTATCACATGCTGCGCCCGTCGCGTTCAGTGGTACAAAAGCCGCGCAACAAATTAAAAAACAAACAAAAAATACTTTTGTTTTCATGGTTTTGAATCATATCATAGAACGCATATATCACGTAAAGGGAATGCATTGGATAATACGCAATAGAAAGCTATTTGTTAAAAAACCGCCCGGTGGGCGGTTTTTTATCTTACGGCGGATACCGAGACGCGGGCGCGCCCGGCGGCCCGGCGGCGGTTTAAAACCTCGCGCCCGCCTTTGGTCGACATCCTCTCGCGGAATCCGTGCTTGTTCACGCGGCGCGTTTTCGACGGCTGATAAGTGCGTTTTGTTGCCATGACTGAATCCTTACTCTTTTAATATTTCTTCCAAAACCCGGCGCCTGACGCAGGGCGGAATAAATCCGTTTGCCGCCGCATTAAACCACAGGTTGTATGGAAATGCAACCTTTTTCTTATTTGGCCTTGATTAGCCCCAGTTCCTTGCCCAGAAACAGCACGCCCTGTTGTATGACTATGGCGGCGAATACAAAGGCAAACATACTCCAGATACTCCAAAACATTTCGATTCTCTGTTTTTGTCGGATGTTACTAAAAAACAGCCGTTTGTCAACGATAAAAAGCAAGCGAAAATAATTAGTTTTTTGGGATTTTTTACTTGGCTTGGGCGTCAAAAATCTGCTATTCTCACATGGCAAGAAACGAAGGATTTATTGGTATGTCAGACAAAAACAATTCAAATGAAATTAATGAAATAAAAGTGCCGACCAGTTCGCTGGAACACGAAATGCAGTCCAGCTTTTTGGACTATGCGATGTCGGTTATCGTCGACCGGGCGCTGCCCGACGTTCGCGACGGGTGCAAGCCCGTGCACCGCCGCATTCTGTACGTTATGGACGACCTGGCGCCGGCGACGGGCGCGCATAAAAAATCCGCCCGTATCGTGGGCGAGGTCATGGGTAAATACCATCCGCACGGCGACAGTTCCATCTATGACGCGATGGCCCGCATGGCCCAAGACTTTTCCATGGGCGAAATGCTGGTCAACGGCCAGGGAAACTTTGGCTCGCGCGATGGGGACAAGCCGGCCGCCATGCGTTATACCGAGGCGAAGCTATCCAAACTTGGCGCGTCCCTGATGGACGATATGGAAAAAGAAACCGTCGACTGGATGCCGAACTTTGACGGCAACGAGAAAGAGCCGACCGTTCTGCCCGCTAAATTTCCGAACTTTCTGGTCAACGGCGGCCAGGGAATCGCAGTCGGCATGGCGACCAATGTTCCGCCGTATAATCTGGGCGAGGTCTGCAACGGCGTCCTGGCCTTGCTGGACAACCGTGAATTGACCGACGACGAATTGTTCGGAATCATTCCCGCGCCGGACTTTCCGACCGGCGGCGTCATCATGGGACGCGCCGGCGCGTACAAGGCGCACAATACCGGCCGCGGTTCCGTCATCGTGCGCGCGAAAACCCATACCGAGGATTTCCGCGACCACGAGGCCATTGTCATAGACGAAGTGCCGTACCAGGTGAACAAGGCCGGCTTGGTTGCGAAAATCGCCGAACTGGTCAAGGACAAGCGCATTGAAGGCATTTCTGAAATCCGCGACGAATCGTCCAAAGAGGGCGTGCGCATCGTCATCGAATTAAAGCGCGACGCGATTGCGGACGTGGTCTTGAACCACTTGTTCCAATACACGGAACTGCAGAACAGTTTTCCGGTGAACATGATGGCGCTGAATCGCGGCCGTCCGATGATGTTCAATATTCGCGGCGTCTTGGACGCATTCGTAGAATTCCGCGTCGAGGTCATTCGCCGCCGCACGATTTTCGATTTGAACAAGGCGCGAAACCGCGCGCATACGTTGCTGGGCCTGTCGGTGGCGGTCGGCAATCTGGACGAAATCATCGCGCTGATTAAAGGCAGCGAGAATCCCGAGGCCGCGCGCACCGCCCTGATTTCCCGCGGATGGCGGGCGTCCGACATCGAAGCCTATATCAAATTGATTGACGACCCGAACACGGAATACAAAGACGGTATGTTCCACATGTCCGAAGATCAGGCCAAGGCGATTCTTGAACTGCAGCTGCATCGTCTGACCGGTCTGGAGCGCGAGAAAATTCACCGCGATTTGACCGACCTGGGCGCGGTGATTAAGGATTTGCTGGATATTCTGGGCAGCCACGACCGCATCGTTGACATTATCCGCACCGAGACTGCCAGCGTTCGCGACAACTGGTCCCAGCCCAGACGCACCGAGATTTCCGACGCGGAAATCGACATCGACATCGAAGACTTGATTGCGCGCGAAGATATGGTCGTGACCGTGTCGAACACCGGATATATCAAACGCGTGTCCCTGGATACCTATCGCGCGCAGAAACGCGGTGGCAAGGGCCGCAACGCGATGACGACCAAGGATGACGACTATGTCGTCCAGGTGTTCGTCGCGAACACGCACACGCCGCTGTTGTTCTTCAGCTCCAAGGGCCTGTGCTATAAGATTAAAACGTATAAATTGCCCGAGGCCGCCGCCGCCGCCAAGGGACGCCCGCTGGTGAACCTGTTGCCACTGTCCACGGGCGAGGTTATTACCGCGATTCTGCCCGAACCGGAAAACAAGGAACAATTCCTGATGTTCGCGACGGCGTCCGGCACCGTGCGCCGCAACAAAATGTCCGATTTCGAAAGCATACGCGCCAACGGCAAAATTGCAATGAAATTGGACGATGGCGATAGCTTGGTGTTCGTGCAGCCATGCCAAGACAATCAGGATGTCTTCCTGACCACGTACCACGGCCGCTGCGTCAGATTCCCTGTGCCTGAAATCCGCGTCTTTGCCGGCCGCAATTCAACCGGCGTGCTCGGTATCAGACTGGATAAGAACGACCGCGTTATCACTATGTGCATGCTGGGGCACGACGGTTCAGATTCCGCGACGCGCAGCGCCTATATCAAGCAAAGCCGCGCGCTGCGCCGCGCTGCCACCGGCATCGAAGAAGACGCCGGCGAGCTGGAAGAAGAAACCACATTGGTTCTGGACAAGGCCAAATTCAACGAAATGGCCGCGCGCGAAGAATTCATCCTGACCATTTCGGAAAACGGATTCGGTAAACGCACCAGCTCTTACGAATACCGCCTGACTCACCGCGGCGGCAACGGGTTTGCGAATATCAAGCTGGGTGGCAAGAATACGGCCGTCGCGGGCTCGTTCCCGGTCGCCAGTGACAACGACATCATCATGGTGACCGATGGCGGCAAAATCATCCGCACATCCGCAGCTGCCATCCGTATCGCGGGCCGCGCGACGTCTGGCGTGACGCTGTTCAGAACCAGCGAGGCTGAAAAGGTCGTCTCGTGCATTCCAATTGCCCGGGAAGAAGAATCCGAGGATGACGCCGTCGAAGATTTACCAACCTCGACATCCGAACATCAAAGCGACGCGGAATCGGAACCGGCCGCCGAAGAGTAGAATATAATAAGGAATTGCGCATTGTCTGAACTGGTCGATGTTTTGGATGAAAACGGAAACAAAACCGGGCGGGTTGCGACCCGCCGCGAATGTCGCGCCAATTCATACTGGCATCGCTTGGCGGTTGTTTTTGTTGTAAACGATGACGGCGAAATTCTGTTGCAGAAACGTTCGCCGAACAAGGCCGCGTTTCCGGGCTGCTGGGACAAATCGGTTGGCGGCGGGCTGCTGGCAGGCGAAATGCCCGCCCAGGCGGCTGTGCGCGAAACCGGCGAAGAAATCGGACTGGCAATATCTGAAAAAGATTTGATTCATATCGGTACCGTACGGGACATATGCCACGAACCCGAAGGCGTGATAAATATGTTCTTTGACCTGTTTGTTTTGCGCAGCAATCGCAAGGCCTCGGAAATTGCGTTTTCATCGGAAGAGATTACAGACCTGAAGTTTGTTTCGATTGAATGGCTGAAAAAACATGCGCGCGACGGCAATCCGGAAAACGCGATACTGTGGGACGCCATGTGGCGGAAACTGGAATATTGGCTGGGGAAAAATTAAAAATGAACGACGAATATTTTTTATCCATCAACGATGTGTCCAAGCGGCTGGATGTGCCTGCGCATACGCTGCGTTATTGGGAAAAGCAGTTTCCAGCCGCAATCAAGCCGACCACCGGCGCGGGCGGGCGGCGCTATTACCGCACGGAAACGGTCGGGGCATTGGAATCGATAAAGAACCTGCTGTATAATCGCGGCATGACAATCGCCGGCGTCAAAAAATTGCTCAAAGATGGCAATCTGCCCGCGACCGGCGAATTCAGGGCGGCTTTGGATAAAACATCCCGTGTCTTGCCAACTGCCCGAAAAGCGCCGGTGGCCGGCGATTCGACACTGTTTTCGCGCCGGTCGGATATTGACCGGGCGATTAATTTGTTAGAACGCGCGGCCGCCGCGCTGAAAAATTAATTTATATGGACGCCTGCTTGCGGTTGGCTCGCTCATGTACTTGTGTGTACACTACGCTCGCCAATCGCGGCGCATTCGTCTCATAGAAATTAATTTTTAGATTCTGCGGGCGTCTGTCGCGAATTCGTAAACCGGAAACACTAGCGTATAGCATCACGCTTGGGTTGTTGTTCGCTATACGTCATTGACTTTGGTGTTTGGGTTGGGTGACCTTGTCCCAAGGTCACCTTTTCTAACAGGCAACCTTGGGGACAAGGTTGCCCCACCTATTTACTTCGCCCAGATGCCGTATGCGCGCATCATCTGATTGTGCTGTTTGGTAATTTGTTCGGACATGGTCGGTCCGCTGTCTGCACATGCGGCCAACGCAAAAGGCAATATTAATAAAAGAACAAATTTCTTCATAATTTATGACTTTTGAATTTGCCAATATCAAATAAATCCCAAGGATTCATTTGATATTGGCAGTCCCAACGGGAATCGAACCCGTGTTACCAGAATGAGAATCTGGTGTCCTAACCGCTAGACGATGGGACCAAAACTTTGAAACAAGCGTTTCGCTTGCTTCACAGAGCGCAGGGATTCTAATCGAAAAAATTATAGAATTCAAGAAAAACCGGATAACAAAAGTCAGAAATAGCAAATGAGTGACGGGCGCGCTTGCGCCAAATCCTAAATCAGCGATCTCTATGTTGCGGAACTCAAATATGCGCCCCTACGATAGTTAATTATGCACTAATGTTTTTCGGAATCAACCCCACCCAAGAGTTGCCAGGCTCGTTGCACTCGCGGGCCAACTCTATCCCGCCCCATGCATGGGGCAGGCAAGACAAAAGGTAAAAGTCAGAAGGCAGAAGGAAATTTAAGATATAAGATTTATGATTTAAGATTGAATCCGATGGATTGCCGCGCCCTACGGGCTCGCAATGACAATGTAGAGTTGAAGTTTCAAGTCTTGAAAACCAAATCCCGTGTCATTGCGAGGGGCGTTAGCCCCGCGGCAATCCAGTAAATCCTCCCTGTCGCGCATCCGCGCACCACCCTTGGACCTGAGGAGAATAAAAATGGCGTAAGTATGCGCCCCTACGAACCACTCGCACTAACCACTATTGTTCAATCGTTTTGCCTTTTCATTCGGGTAATCATGGCATACTCATTCATATCATCAAAACGCTCTTTCGTCCAAGCTCTTTGTTTTTTTAATTCATCTTTTTTGGCGGGGTCGGTATAAACCACGCCGGACTTTTTCGTTATCATTTCTTGAAGTTTTGCCTTGCCTGACATATACTTCTGGCGATCATAAATTTCCAAATATTTTGCGCGAATTTTTCTAAATTTTATTTGCGCATCCAGTCCCTCGGAATAATCATACAGACGGTTGTTTGTCAGGAAACTGGCAAGTTTTCCGGAAACCGCCTCAATACTGTCCGTAACGTCCGGCGATTGTTTCTGTTTTTGCAAATCCGCCAGCAATGCGTCGCCTTCTTTGCGGAGTTCTTCGAAACTTTTGGCTGCTTGCGCATAAATCGCTATTCTTTCATCAGGCGTATAGTCCACATTCACGGTCTTGCCATCGGAAAGATAAGAATGCTTTGGGGAATTCATTGTTCTTATTAATTTCGATACATTATTTTGAATTTCATCAGCCTTCTTATACCAAATATAAACTTTATCGTTATCATCATAAGTCATGTTTATCTCTGTTTGCGTTACAGGCATCATTATATAAGATTTATCCATAAAAAGCAATGAGTTAGTTCTAGTATTCAACAGACATCGAATATATCTTTTACGACCCAGTGTAGGAGTGCATATTTGCGCTACTACGGCAAAGTACAAAAGGTACATTCGATGTCGCTTGAGCAAATCAGAAATCCAAAAAACGGTACTAAATTTGCCTTGGTGCTTGTTCTTGAAAATATTTTCCCTACGATTCTGGGTATTACAAAAAGTAAAGCGAAAAATACGAAAAAAATCATTTTTTTATAATGATGAATTTTAAAAATATCTATATATTGTTAACAAACAACAAAAACGATTCTATATATTGTAATTTGGTCGAATCGGTCAGGAAATGAAAAAATGGCACAAACAGACAATAATCAATCAAATATTACGTCGGGCAAGCTGTCTTGCGGTTTGACAACGGTGAAAAAACGCGACGGGGAAATCGCTCCATTCGACGCGACGCGAATCTATAACGCGATTAACAAGGCGGCGGCTGCCACGGCAGAAATCGGCGCGGCCGAGGTTTTGAACATGACCCGCTATGCGCTGGGCAAGCTGGAGGAAAAATTCACCGCCATCGTGCCGACGATTGAAGATATACAAGACGTCGTCGTCCAGACCTTGATGGATTTGCGTGCATACAAAACGGCCCAGGCCTATATCGTCTATCGTCAAAAGCGCAGCGAAATCAGAAACTCGATGGTCGACGCGGTCGAGGTTATAGATGGCTATGTCGGCTCGCATGACTGGCGGATTAAGGAAAACGCTAATATCGGATATTCAATCGGCGGAATGATTTTGCGCACCACCGAACGCATTACCGCCGAATACTGGCTGAGCATATATCCAAAGGCCGCTGGCGACGCGCACCGGACCGCCGCGCTGCATATCCATGACTTGGGGTGGCTGACCGGATACTGCGCTGGATGGTCCCTGCGTGAATTATTGTACGAGGGATTCAACGGCGTCGCCGGATACCTGCAATGCAAGCCCGCCAAGCACATGGCGACGGCCGTGTCGCATATGGTCAATTTCCTGGGCACGCTGCAGAACGAATTCGCGGGCGCCCAGGCCTTTTCGTCCGTCGACACGTATCTGGCGCCGTACGTTCGTTTGGACAATCTTACGTACGAAGACGTCAAAAGCGCGATGCAGACGCTGATATTCAACTGCGCGGTGCCGTGCCGCTGGGGAACCCAGACGCCGTTTATCAACTTTACGTTCGACTGGGTTTGCCCGGAAGATTTGAAGAATCAAAAACCCTTTGTCGGCCGGGAACATATGCCATTTACCTATGGCGATTTGCAGGCCGAAATGGACACAATCAATCGCGCGTTTATCGATGTCATGACCGCCGGCGACGCGCACGGCCGGCCGTTTACCTTTCCGATTCCGACGTACAACATCACGCCGGATTTCCCCTGGTCGCATCCGAATGTAAAGCCTTTGTTCGAATTGGCCGCGAAGTACGGAATTCCGAATTTTCAGAACTTTCTGAATTCCGATTTGAATCCGACGGACGTTCGTTCGATGTGCTGCCGGCTGCAGCTGGACGTGCGCGAGTTGTTAAAGCGCGGCGGCGGCTTGTTCGGCAGTGCCGAAAAGACGGGTTCCATCGGCGTCGTGACGATGAATCTGGCGCGGCTGGGATATATGAACAAGGGCGACCGCGACGGATTGTTCGCCGAATTGAAAAGGCTGCTGGACCTGGCGCGCGACACGTTGGAAATCAAACGCGATATTATTTCGAAAAATATGGAGCGCGGCCTGTACCCGTTCACCAAGCGCTATTTGGGCAATTGGAACCATCACTTTTCCACCATCGGCGTCAACGGCGCGAACGAAATGGTTTTGAATTTTACCGGCGGCGCCGATAATATCGCGACAGATTTCGGCCGGCAATTGGTCCTGGACGTCATGGACTTTATTCGCGGCAACCTGGCCGATTACCAGGAACAAACCGGCAACCTTTATAATCTTGAGGCGACGCCGGCCGAGGGCTGTTCATACCGCTTTGCAAAAACCGACGTCAGGAATTTCCCCGATATTATCACGGCTGGAACGCCTGACGCGCCGTACTACACGAATTCGACACAGTTGCCGGTGAATTATACCGACGACCCGTTTGTCGCCTTGGAACACCAGGAACCCTTTCAGCGCAAATATACCGGCGGCACGATGTTTCATCTGTATATGGGCGAGCCCGTATCCACCGGCGACGCCGCGCAAAAAATCGTCAAGACCATATTCGAGAACTACAAGCTGCCGTATATGACGCTGACGCCGACATTCTCGATTTGCCCGAAACACGGATACCTGCCGGGCAAGTACGAGTTCTGTCCGAAATGCGACGCTGAATTGAATGTCGCGAACAAAATATAAAAAAATAAAGGAGAAAAATAATGAATGACAATATCGCGCCGCAAAGAACAAAATGCGAAATCTTTTCCCGTTCGATGGGATTTATCCGACCGGTCCAGCATTTCAATATCGGCAAGTATTCCGAATTCTGCGAGCGCAAGACATTCACCGAAAACAACAGCCTGTCCGCTGGTCAAAGGCATATCGCGCTGTTGAAAAAGGCCGCGTAATAAAATATGAATCCGATTCAAATCGGCGGCCTGGCGCCGTTCACGACAATCGATTATCCGGGCCGGCTGGCCGCGGTTCTGTTTCTGCGCGGATGCCCGATACGGTGCGCCTATTGTTCCAATCCGCATTTGCTGGAAATCGGCGACGGCGAATACGACCCGGATAAAATTATCGAATGGCTGAACGCCCGCCGCGGAAAATTAGAGGCGGTCGTTTTTTCAGGCGGTGAGGCGCTGATGCAGCGCGACGCCGCGATTGATTATATGGCGCGCGTCCGCGATATGGGCTTTGCAATCGGGCTGCATACGAACGGTTTTTATCCCGAGGCCTTGGAATGTGCGCTGGGCGTTATCGATTGGGTCGGATTGGATTTCAAGGCGACCCGGGCGGGGTATCCGAAACTGACGGGCGCGGCGCCGGCCTATGAAAGAATGATGGCCAGCCTGGATATTTTGCAGCGCGCCGGCACGGATTTCGAGGTTCGAATTACCTGCGACCCGCGGTTTGTCACAAAATCGGATTTGCTGGAAATCGCGGATATATTGCGGGCCCGCGACGTTAAAAAAATTGCGCTGCAGAAATATATTCCGCATTTCGAATCGGACGATAACAAGACGACGGCCGAATCCCGCGAGCAATTTTTCAACGACGAATCCATTCGGGATAAATTGAATGGCATGTTCATATCGGTTGACTGGCGCGAATAACTGGCATAAGGCGGCATATTTTGCTCGGCTGAGCGTTTTTTGCTTTTAAAAATAAGATTTTATGCTATAATTAGACATCTACCTTCTGTTCAGGAGAGACAAATTGCAACATTTTTCATCAATTTTGACCAATTTTTTCGCTGTCCGCGATAAAACTGTTTTTACCCCCCCCCCCCCCCGCACAAAACTAGTGCTTTGTCAATAGTTGGTGCGACCAAAGCTTGTCGCAAAGCGGCGGCTATCACTATGTTTGTTTTATTTATCGTTGGGATGGTGGCGCCTGCGCTGGCGTCTGTTGCCGCCAAAACCTATGTCGACAACGGGTTGGTTGCGAAAATGAACGCCGCGCCGGACAACGGAACGGCCGGTCAGATTCTGACGACGAACGGGGACGGTTCGGTCAAGTGGGTTTCCGGCGCCTCGCCCGAGATATTACAGGCCGTCTATCCCGTCGGCGCGATTTATATATCCACCGCCAACACAAATCCGGGAACTCTGTTCGGATTCGGCACCTGGGAGAGGTTCGGAAACGGCCGCGCATTGGTGGGCGTCAATGAAAGCGACACCGATTTTAGTTCCGTCCAGAAGATGGGCGGCGCGAAAACGCATACCTTGGCCGCGACCGAAATGCCCAGCCACAATCATTCCGGAACGGCCCAAAGCGCCGGGGGGCATCAGCATATTTTCCCGGGGGCGGATTGGGATTCGGGCTGGGGGAGGGGCACAGAGAACCAGATTCAATGGAGAACTGACGGCGTAAAGGGATGGAATTGGCCTGTGAGTTATGCGGGCGAACATACCCATACGCTTTCAATCGGCAACACCGGCGGCGGTAGGGCGCACAACAATATGCAGCCCTATATAACGGTCTACATCTGGCGCCGGTCGGCATAAAAGTCAGCAATGTCGGCAAAGAAAACAACCGGCGCAAGAATTGACAGAGGTATAGATGTTAGAATATAAAGTAATATTCAACCTTGGGTTGAATAAAGAGGGGGTATTCATGTTACTTGAACTAATAAAAAAAGCGATGCAAAATCTCCGCTATCCAGCAGTGGTTTTGCATCACTTGCCTGAAGTATATACAAATATTCAATGAAAGTCAAGAATTTTACTATCTTTTGTAATTATCATAATTCGTTGTATCTTGTTGCCATGTTGTAATGAAAATTCTCGTTTTATCTTTGATATTGCAACTTTTTCATCCAATCCGATTCGCCGCAAATCAAAAATTATGTTTTCAGATTGTTTTTGTGCTTTTCGAAAATTATTTTCGACTGTTCTTTTACTGTTGCCGCAAGGCGATTTAATTTCCCAGTACTGACCGTCCATCAATAAATCCGGCGTAAAAATACCTTTTGCATAAACAGGAGACAAGAATTCTATATTCTTACCCATACCCGCCAAACTACTGGCTGTTTCCAGTTCATGCCGTTCTGGGATTACACCCGCAGGAATGATAATTTTGCCAAGTTGAATCGCTTTTTTCATGGTTTATATTATGCCACGAATTCGAACGACCTACAATGATAAATTCCTGGTCGGACGATTTTGGAACTTATCCCACAGAAATCTTGGAATCGTCAATGCGGTCTGGTACCAAGATTAGTATCGCACTGGGCCCCGTCCTGCGACGGGGCACTCAATTTTTGTAAATGGCTGCGCCATTAACTAAAATTGGTGGCTGGAAAAAATAAACAACTTTATAACTTCCGAGCCTGCGATTTTTACTAATTTAACCAATCAAATCCTTAATTTCAAGGAAAAATTGAAAACGGAGGATCCTACAACCTATGCATTAATGAAATTATAGGGTATCGGTGAACTTTGCCGACTCCGCTCGGGTCGTTTCCGATTTCAATAAGAACCCTCCGTTAACGCTTCACAAGGTCGTTATCGTTCCATAGAAACCCTATTTTTTGCACAAAGTCGTAGAGGACCAATTTTTTATTGAATCTCAGTTCTATATTACAACCAGAGGTTGAAATTATGAAAATTGAGAAAATAGATATTGTTGTTGAAATCCCACTTGATTTGTCCCAAGACCAGAAATTGCGGAGGAGTGCATACGTTGTGGCCGAAATACTAAAAAACCGAGATTGGAATCAAGAGATTGAAAAGAAAATAACCATTCGCAACAAAAAAGCGACTGGATCCCCTATAATTGAATTACACGCGGTTTTAAGCCCCAGTATGGCAAGGGATGATTTGGCGGCACTGGCGGCAAAATTCATGGATTTGATTAAATGACTCCTTGGCGGATTACGTGCCTTTACGTGCGAGCGCGTGGAAAAATGTGTATTTTTTAGTAAGAATGGCGGATTTCTGCGATTTATTTGTATCGCTTCAACAAAAATTTTGCAAAACCTTTAATTATCTCACACTTTTCTGCAAAAGCAAGCGAATATTTGTGGATTCTTACTGAAAAAGTTTTCTGAAAAGGTGAAAAAAACTCGTTCTAGTATATATGCATGGGCTAATTCGCATATTGAAAAACTGGAACGGTATTCCCAAACACAGCGTTGGGGTAATTGTTGAACGCGCCCTTGAAACCGCCAGGGTCAATTTTATTGGGCCAGACCGCATAGAATACGTTCCATGGGATTTTGTCGTTGAATTTGACCTCGGCACAAAAGACGATTCCCACAGAGTCTGCGCTACATGCCACCGGTATTTACCAATTAAAAATTTCAAGCCGAACCGAACCACTGCTGATGGCAGAATAGTCCGCCGACCACATTGTAAGGACTGCCAAAAAGAAATTGACAGAAAGCCGGTAAGCTCCAAAGACCGCAAAGAATGGAATGAATCAAAACCGCCTAATTATCAAGTTTGGGAATGCCCGATATGCGGAAAGAAGCTGATTCCTGGTTTGACCTGCATACCAAATCTAGACCACGACCACAAAACGGGCAAAGTGCGTGGCTGGGTATGCGGAACCTGCAATACAGGCATGGGCAAGTTTAATGACAGTCCAGGGATGCTAAAACGCGCGATGGATTGGATTAAACGGATGCAGACCTAATTACGCGGATACTGAACGCGACCTTGGGAATCTTGCGTAAACAAGGGCTACATGCAAGCGGCATTATTACAGGTAAAGACTCACCATGGTCGTATCTGTAATTTTATCGGATATTATTGGTATGACTCATTGGGCGACCCCGCTGTCCCCAAGTAGAGTTTTATACTTATAAGGAGATAAAAATATGAAGACAGCAAAATACACATAAACACCAACCATTCAGATTTACATCCAGAATGTAATAACGGAAAAATATATAACCCCGCCCTTTACGTCATTCTGCGTATTCTCGGGTCATTACAATTAAAGAGAAACCATTATGAATTACCATCCTGAACAAACTGAAAAAGTTCAACAAATCATAAACGACTGGCTGGATGAATTTATGTTCAGTCATTATTTCACAATCAAAGTTCCATTGGGTGCGTATAAATCGGGGTTTGATGGGTCTTATAAAATCCTGCGTAAAATCGTAAAACGCTTTGAGAAAGAATTGGTCGGCAGGCACTGGAATAAAAATCCAGTTCATTTTATCGGTATAGCGGAATTAGGGGAACGAAAAATCTGGCACTGGCACCTGTTATTGTGGGGGCATAAATATACGGACGAGCAATTACAAACCGCGCTAATCAAAACACGCGACTATATGGAGTTATCCGAAAATACGTTGGATATACGCCCGATAACCTATACCCCAAGTCGTCTGAACGGATATAATACCAAAGAAATTATAGCGGATCATCATGGACGATTTAATACCGACAGAATTATATGTTCGGATATTATTTTTGACCTGCCAGATTAACCCCCAAGTAAACCAGTCCGAACCACTGCTGGCATATATCTAAAATTTGATTGTAATTTTTGTCTTTGAGTTCGGACTTGAATATATCGATTTCCGCATCGTCTAAATAATCCCGAGCGAGTTGATTACATAACCATAAAATATAAAATACGTTTCCTTGGGGGCTCAACAGGTCAATCACTATCCTGGTCGGTATTCGTGCCGAATTTATTTTGTTTTGGTTTTTCTTTATGGCACGAAGTTTCTTTTTAAGCGAATTTATAGTTTCCATTTTCCAACCTGTTATTTTTGTATATCGCGAATCCAACGACCATTCGCGTCAAATAAATGATTATGGGTTGAAAATGAATTTGAATTGGTTATAACATAGTCCGCACTATACGAAACTAATTGACCCGACACCCTTGCGTATTCGCGGTTGTTTTCGTCATATAAACTGACTTGATTTCCGGACTGACGGACGTATGCGATTTTCATTTTTTACCCTTTGGTTATAACGATTCTATATCGCGTAAAGGGTGGTCGCACAGGTAAAAATGAGTATTAAAAAAGCAGACCGAAATCTGCTTTTTCTTGTTTAATTTGATTTTTTATCGGCTGTCTTTTGTGATGATAATTTCTTTATATCTTGCTCAAATCCTGTTGTATCACACATATTGTCATTACCAAACTCTTTGATGTGTGCTTTGAATTGGGCTTCAAATGATCCTGCATACATTGAATTAGCATAAACATTTTCAAGGGGATTGTTCCCGATCCACGCACCGCCAACCACAGCATTTGCGTCATTTACTTTTTTAACCCCGTCTTTTAACATTGCGTTATATTCTTTTGGCATTTTATCCCGACAATGTTCCAATTTTCCTGCTTTCATAAATTGAACTATCTTGTTTATATCTTTTTCTTTGCATTTTTCTTTTTCATTGGTTGTCGCTTCTGCCAAATTATCACAATGGCCCGATTTTATAAGGGTTTTATAATAATAGGCAAGTTTATCAAAATTATCGTCAGAGCTTACTTTTGATTCTGTCGGCAAATACTTTTTATAATTAAAATAACAAACCTTGCTTGCTTTGGAATTATTTACAATTTCACGACGTACCAAAATACATTCATCGCTATTGTCCGAGTATATGCCATAATTATTGTATTCTGTATAGTCTGCGGTTAAGCATTTTGCGCGATCGCCCAAAGTCGTAAATTCTTTAATGGCTTCGTCCATATTCATATATTCTTGATATTTGCCCTCTGGTACTATTTGTTTCAAACCCTCTCGTTCAAAGTGATAACAATTCGTATTTATCAAACCCTTTGAACAACAATCTGTATTCCCCAAACCGACAGAAAACAATGAATCATAGACTTGTAATGTGGTAAATAAATCCCGCTCCAGCAATTTATTATTTACCGCATTAATGAATTCAATGTCTTTTTTATTTTGTATCTCTTTTCGTTCTTTTGCAGCGGATTCTGCTTTGGCTTGTAATTCCGCCGGGGTTGGGCCACAGGCAGACAATAAAGCAAGACCACAGAATATTAAAAATAGTTTTTTCATTTTATATCCTTTTGGGGCGTTATCTTGCAACGGTCGGGTCATATTCTGGCTCTGGTCTTTTCGTAATAACTCGGTCTTTCCCATGGAATATTTCCAACGATTTTACATTCGCTTCCACAATAAGGTTTTTTATGCCGACTAATCCGAGCCAAAACCCAATCGCAATGGCAATAAATCCAAAAATTAAAAATGCTTCATTATTATCGTAAAGCCCAATGGAAAAAAGACGACATCCTATAAATTCAAATAATCCGCATAATCCAAGCATAAAACCCCAATTGCGAACTGGGTGAATTTTTGTTTTCGTTTTTCATTTCATACTCTTTTGTTTAATGAATAAAACCACCAGTGCAAGACTGGCGGTCGGGTATTTTCAAAATCATATCTATGAATGATCCCGTGGCTTTCGGATAAACCTGTTGTATAACCACAGATACCCGACCCTAAGGTCAGGCGATAACGATGTGAAACATCACTATCTAAAAATCGGATAACGATGTTCTCACATCGCATAGATATAGGTTTTGAAAGACCCGAACCAATGTCCCCACTGATTCTAAAATCAACATTGCTGTTGATTCTTGTTAGATTATATCCCGAATATGGTAAAAAGTAAACCGGAATTATTCTGTAATAAATCCGGTTTATTTGTATCAAAATAAGTTGAATTTAAGTGGTTATATCATTTGCTATAAATACCAAATCTGATATAAGTTCTTTCAATTCTTCGATGGTTTTTTCTTTATTTCCTTCAATAAACTTTTTGGCCAAATCCATTTTAAACTCTGCTATGGCACTATAAGATCCACCGTGTGCAGCATTTATTTCTTTGATTTTTTTATTATATTTGTCTTTGAATTGTTGAATCACTGGTTTTTTAGCATCCAAAACCATAACATCTTTTTGTTCATTTATTTTATCATATTCGGACATAAATGTTTGAACAAAACCGATCGGCAATAAATCTTCAATTGTTGAATTATCTTTAATCGTATTATTCAAATCTTTTAATGTAAATATTTCGTCCTCATACCAATTATCCGTGGTTTTCAAAATTTCTGTTTTATATCCTTGGCCGTCCACATCGGCATCAACGATAACCTTTGCTTTTATGCTTTCTTGTTTCAATAATCTTGCGTGCACTGGTATATTACTTCCACCACAAGGACGCACAAGAAAACTAAAAGTCGGATTAATTTTTTTAATCAGAAATTCAAATAAGATTTTATCTGATAGCCCTTCAACAAGATATTGATTTTCTGGCAACATGTTATTGATTATACTCATACCAAACGCTTTACAGGTGACCTCATCATCAAATATGCTTTTTTCTTTTCCAATTTGATTACAATAAGTCAAATTCTTTGGAATTCTTTCTGATTTTGGATTTTTTTCAATTATCCAATGTCTTTCTGGATGATCCTTATCAATCATAAACACCGAATGTGTGGAAATAAACACATTATTCGTCTCGCCTAATTTGATAAGTTCTGTTAATAAATCTTTACAGCCGCTTGGATGCAAATGAATTTCTGGCTCATCAATAATGATTATTTTATCGTGCAATTTTCCCGCTTTATTTTCACAGGATAGTGATAATATCAAAGATACAAATTTTTTATATCCATCACTGCGTTGTCTCATATAAAAGTTTTTATGTTTGTTGTTTTCTCCTTTATCCACAACGAATATACTGCACATAAAGGTGGCATTTTGTTGTTCTATTCTGACCTTGATATAGGTATTCTGTTCTTTCCAAACATTCTTTATATACTCAGTAGTTTTTGTCGCTAAATCTTCTTCCAGCGTTTCTCTATCAGCAATATCAGTCTTGGCACTATCTATTAAATGTTTTATATCCGTTTGGGTGGTCTTTCCTAATAAGCCAAACATATTTTTCAATGGTATGTTGTCAAGATTTGCGGAGAAGGTATCTAAGTTAATAGGGTCAGAAATTAAATACTTTTTTTCATCGGGTTCCCAAAAGATAACTTTTATTTTACTAAAGAGGAAAGTAATTATTTCTCCGGTAATTTTTGCTTGTTCTTTATCTTTGGATTCAGGAAGAAAGGTATCGGCAAATTTTATAGATTTACCTATGGTATATAAGACTTCTTTTTTATTGTCTTTATTTATTGTTACGGTTTTTACTATGGACTCTAAAAACGAATAATCAGCGACAATACTCTTAACGTTGTATTTGTCGCTAGTTGCTTGTAAAAATTCTTTTAATTCAGTTTTTTCATTTGAAAAATCAAATGTTCCTAATATTGATATATCCGAATTTGTCTTCTTGGATTCTATATTACAATCTTCCGCCCACTTGAAATTTTTAGAATCAACATCTAACAGAGTAATGGCTTTTAACACATTACTTTTGCCTGCTTCATTTATACCAACAAATATAGTTGTCGAATCATTATTATAATTTACAGAATCAAGAGTTATATCCTTAATACTTCTATAATTTTCAATATGTAATTTTGTAAGTCTCATATCTTATCCATTATTCTTTGGGTGGATTTCATTTTATCCTCTCTATTATAGCGTGCAGACATAAAAAATCAATACAAATTATCTGCTTATTACAACGCGGAAAGAGAAAGATATAGATTATTTTCACGATTTTCTAAAAAATTTCGATTTCCCAAATCCTCAAAAAACCAACGAAAAATCGTTATTTTTTACAAACCGATTCGGTTTTGGTCAAAAAAATAAAATTAAATTAAAAATATTTTGCCCAAAACGAAATACTTATTTTTTGAAACCTGTCATAATTGTCGTGTCAAAAGACAAAAAGGACTAAAAATGAAAATTCAAAACATACATATCCAAGATATGACAATCAAGGAATGGTTGAAAGAAAATTGGGATATAGGCAACCCCAGACCAAAGGAATTAGCGGATGCTGAAAAGCAACTGATTGACTTCTTTGTTGCAATGGTCAAGGGCATAAAAATTGGCTAAAAACTGCATATACTAGTGTGCTTTTTAGACTGATTATTATACAATCATATTATAAAATAAAGGTGTGAAGAAAATGAGAAAAGACCAAGAAAATAACCAACCTATGAGAGCGATTTTATTCGCCAGGGTTTCCAGTCGCGAGCAGGAACTGGGTTCGTCTATTGACGCGCAAATGGCAACGATTTACGATTATTGTGAGAAAAAGAATCTCCCTATTATCAAAGAGTTTGTTATTACAGAATCAAGCACCCAAGGCGACCGCAAACAATATCAAGATATGTTGTCATTCGTAAAATCCCAAAAAGGCAAAATTGCAATAGTTGTGAATTATGTTGATAGACTGCAAAGGTCATATAAGGACACACCCGCTCTTGATGAATTACGCAGGCAAGGAAAAATAGAAGTCCATTTTCTAAAAGAAAATTTAATCTTGCATAAAGACTCAAACGCTATGGAAATTATGTTTTGGAATATGTCGGTACTTATGGCGAATGGATATGTTTTATCAATAATTGATAAAATCAAACATAGTCAGAAATTTATCTGGGAACAAGGCCGTTGGCTTTCCCAAGCCCCATTAGGTTATTTGAACACTCGCGACTCACATACTAAAAAAGCAACTATTATACATGATCCAGTCCGTGCTTCATTGGTCAAAAAATTATTTATAGAATATGCCGAAGAGTATCAATCATTAAACGGTATGGTTGAATATGCACATATTATCGGATTAACTCGCCGAAATGGCAGAAAATTGTCCCGTAATGAAATAAACAAAATCCTGCATAACCCATTTTATATAGGATTGATGGTTATAAAAGATACAATACGTCCGCATACTCACGGCCCCATTGTGGATAAAGAATTATTTGATTTAGTGCAGGATACCCTGTCTGGAAAACGCAGGGTGCCGAATAAAAAGCCCTATGGTTCAAAGGAATTTACTCTGCGTGGAATATTCAGATGTAAATGTGGTTGCACTCTCAGTCCCGAATTAAAGAAAGGTAAGTATGTTTATCTTAAATGCTCGCACGCCAAGGGCCCATGTGATATGAAACCTGTAAATGAAAAGGTTTTGTTGGAACGTGTTAGTGCGGATGTAATGGATGCTCTGCGGATGCCCCTTGAAATAATGCAAGACATCAAGGGAAAGGTCAAAAAAGTGTTGGAATCAGAACATTCAAAGGATTTACAGACCAAAAAACGTCTTGAAAATCAATTGACCGAAAGATTACCGAACAGGCATATAATGCAAAACTTGCCGAAATTGCAGATGAACGGAAAAATATTGAATCTTGGCTGTCAAAACACGGTCATATTGACTTTGATATTGCCAAAAGGGTAGAAATGATAGTGGATATAGCAGGAAACGCCCATCACTACTTCAAAAGTTATAAACCTGCTGTTCGAAATGAACTTTTGGGAATTTTACTTTATCACTGTATATGGGATGGTGAAAAACCTTGGATTTCCCTACAAAAACCATTCAATTTGATGAGAGAAAATCAGGATTGTTTATTTTGGTTGGGGCGCACGGATTCGAACCATGATAAAGAGAACCAAAATCTCTTGTCCTACCATTAGACGACGCCCCAATAAAAAGTTCAGAGTGTAAAGTTCAGAGTTCAAAAAAATATGACTCTGTACAATCTTATCCGCTTGTATGCGACCTGAACAACAGTGGCGATTATAAACGCGTTTAATAAATTTGCAATATAAAATATAACGTCCGGGCCCCGGGGCACCATCGCCCACGGCCGGGATTTTTTACGCAGGAATATGAATTTTTTCCTTGCAACTTATTTATTAAAATATATAATCGTTAACAATTTTAACAATGGAGACTGTTATGCCGCAAAAGGAATTTGTTCGTCTTATCGAAGAAAATCTTCACATTCTTGGTCGTTTGGGCGACAGGCTGAAAGCTGAACATAGCCTGAGCCCCCTGTATTCCGGCCAGCAATTGGCGACGATTATGCGCCTGCATCTGGGCGGACCCGCAAAGCTAAAGGATATTGCCCGCCGCGAGGGATTGACCGCGCCGAATCTGTGCGCGACGTTCCGAAAACTGGAAGCGGAGGGAATGGTAAAGCGCAAAATCGACGAGATGGACCGGCGCAACACATGGTACGCCGTCACGCCCGCCGGCGAAGATGTTGCGCGCCGCGCCATGGAAAAACTGCGCGCGGGAATAAATGCGTTCTTTCATGACATCAGCCGTGATGACGAGCAAATGCTGACCAGCGCGCTGCGGGCCATGAACGATGTCTTTAAAAGAATGGAGAAGAACAATGCCTAGGGCCGGATTATTTTCGATAATTGGAATTATTTGCTCTGCGCTGTGGGCGCCGGGCGCGTTTGCGATGGATTTATCTTTTGACACGGCCGTCGAAATGATTATGAAAGAATCACAAGATTTTAAAAAGGCGCAGGCGAATGTAAACAAAGCGACCGCGTCCCTGGACGCCGCGAATGCGAACAGATGGTTTACTTTGTCGGGCTCAGCGACATACATGAATATGGTGGATGTCGAGCGTCCCTTTCATTCGAACGGCGTCGAATTGCCGCCGGCATTGGGCGGATTAATCGGCGCGGCGGGCGGCGCGAAATTCAGCGTCCCCGACAACGTCCTGATAGCGGGCGTGACATTGTCGCAGCCGATTTATACCTTTGGCAAAATCGGAAACGCGGTCGACGCCGTGCGCAGCGCCGTCAAGATGTCCGAATCCAGCCTGGATTTGACGCGGCGCGAGGCGCGTTATGCAGCGGCCGATATTTACTGGACTGCGAAGATGACCGACGGCTTGGTCGATATTTATCAAAAGTCGCTGAACGACGCGATGGCCGCCAAAAAGAAACTGGCATCCGCGGGCCGCGCCAGCCGCGCGAACTTGGTGAAAATAGAATCAGACATCGCGACCAAGGAAATCAATTTGTCGGACGCGAAATTCAATCGTGACACCGCGCACAGAATGTTGAAAATTCTGGCCGGCATAGATGCCGATGAAGATTTGGCGCTGACGGACGAACTGCCGTCGAAATTTGAAACAATCGAATCAGGCAAGCTAAGCAAGAATCCGCAATGGGATATTTACGAGCATCAAATCAGAATGCACGAGAAAAACGCGCGGTCCAAGCGTGCCGGGAATCTTCCGACATTGGCGGCGACGGCGGCTTATAATTACGTCGCGATTCATGACGACATCGATGTTTTCGACGGTACGAAAACGCAGTCCGCTTATTGGGGGCTGTCGTTGCAGGTACCGATTTTCGATGGTGGCCTGAACCGCGCGAACGCGACGACCGAGGCCATGAATGCCGAATCCGCGCGCCAGGATTTGGATAAATCGAAAAAAATGAAAACCGAAGAATACGACACGGCTGTCAAAAGATACGACCACTTGCGCGGCAATCTGGCAAGCTGGAAAAACTCCAGGGATTTGGCGCAAAAGGCATACAATTTATCCCGCGACAGATTCGCGGCCGGCCAAACGTCCGCCGTGGAATTATCGGAGGTATCGACCGCTTTGTCGCAGATTGACATGGCGCTGCTGAACGCCAAGTACAACATATTAATGTCGGCGGAATCTATCAAAAAGCTGGGTGAATAAGAATGAGCAAAAAACTATATGTCGCCATCGTCATCGTGGCGCTGGCTTGGACCGGGTATCGCGTTTTTTCGATTTCGTCGGAAAGCGCCCGCGCGGTATTTAATCCTTTTCGCGACAACGCGGCCCGCGGCGCGCCGGTTGAAAAACTGGTCGTGAAAAAAGCGGAAGGCGTTTTGAAAGAGCCGCTGTTCGTCAAGAACAACCGCGCATACGTTTCATGCGCGCGCATCGGCAAGTTCCGCGCCGGCCAGGCCGTCGGCGCCGGGCGCGTGGCCGGCGTTTCGAATTTCATCGATTTGGATACCGGCATGTGTGCGGTCAGAACCGTCGGCGCGGCGGATGGCGCGCAGCTGGCATTAATAAAGCACACCGGATTTTTCGTCCCGGTCTATGTCGTGCAAAACAATTCGCTGATGGTCGTCGAAAACGGCGCCGCGGCGCCGCGCACGGTGACGGTCGCGGCGGACGATTCCGAATACGCGCTGGTGTCGCACGGATTGTCGGACGGCGACACCGTTATCTTGTCGCATATCGAACCAGGGGAAAAAGTAAGATGATAAAATTCTTTGTGAAACATCCTGTCACGACGGTCATGTTCGTTCTGCTGTGGATTGTGCTGGGTGTCGTCGCGTATCCGAAGATGAACGTCGAACGCACCCCCGCGATTGAATTCCAGATGGTCACGGCCAGCTTTGTGTACCCGGGTGCTTCGCCTGACGAGGTCGAATCCCAGGTCGTCAAAAAGACCGAGGACGCTGTATCAGAGGTGGCCGGCATCAAGAAAATCACATCTCAATCGTTCGAAAACGGCGGCTTTGTCATGGTCGAATTCAACCTGGGGGTCAACGTCAACGACAAGGCGTCCGAAGTCAAGGCAAAGCTGGAATCCATCGAAGGCGAATTTCCCGACAGTCTGAAAAAGCCGGTCGTTGAAAAACTGAACCCGCTGCAGGAATCCGTTCTGGACATTGTTCTGACCGGCGCCGCCAGCCGCGATTTGGAACGCTATGTCGACGACGTGCTGGGCCGTCAAATCACATCCGTGCCTGGCGTGGCGTCGGTGTCGGTCTATGGCGGCGACAAACGCGCGGTCCGCGTTTTTCTGAATCCCGAACAGATGGCGGCGCGCGGCCTGGCCGTCAGCGACGTCGTCGGCGCCGTCGCGGCCCGTAATCTGAATGTGCCGGGCGGCAAGCTGGAATTCGGTGACAGTTCGAACGTCGTTCGCTTTGTCGGCGAATTCGCCAGCGTCTACGACATCGCCGACCTGCAGATTCTGACGTCCGAGGGCGCGTCGCTGCGACTGCGCGAAATTGCACGCGTCGAAGATTCCGCATTGGATAAAACGACCGGCGCGCGGTACAACGGGCAGTCCGTCGTTATTGCGTCCGTCGTGAAATCGTCCGACGGCAACGCGATTAAAATTTCTAGGGAATTGAAAAAGCGCATTCCGCAAATGCAGCAATCAATGCGTGATTATTTCGCTGCGCGAAACGCCGCCGCCGGCGAAATATCCATGAAAATCATATCCGATTCATCCGTCGCGATTGGGCACGAAACAAACACGACCATCCGGGACATTGTTTTGGGACTGGCGCTGACGGTTTTGACGCTGTTGGTGTTCACGCGAAATTGGCGCACGACAGTCATCGCCGGCGTCATGATTCCGGCGTCGCTGGTATCAGGATTTTTCTTTATGGACGCCAGCGGATTCACAATCAACGCGATGACTTTGGTGGCGATTGCGACCGCGCTGGGCACGCTGATTACCGACGCGATTGTTCTGATTGAATCCGCGCTGGGGCTGATTGAAAAAAAGGGATACACGCCCGAAGACGCTGCGGTCGAGGGAACGAAAAAAGTCGCAGTTCGAATCTTCGCGACGATTGCGACGCACGTGGTGGTGTTTTTGCCGCTGGCGTTTATGGGCGGAATCGCCGGCCGTTTCATGCAGCAGTTCGGTTTGTCAGTGGTGTATCTGGTGCTGATTTCGTCGATGTTCTCGTTCACGCTGACGCCGATGATGATTGCGAAAATTCTGAAAAAGCGCGAAGATAAAAAAACACTCAAAATGGTCCGGCCGCCGAAATCGGACATGGAAGAATTGGGCTGGTTCAAGAAATTCTTCGACTGGCAGATTAACAAGCCTTGGTGTGCTGTCGGTCTGGCGGCGCTGGCGCTGGTCGTCAGCGTTATCCCGATGCGCTGGGTCGGAAACGAATTCACGTCCAACGCCGATGTGAATGAAATCAGCGTCTTCGCGCGGGCCGACGCGGGCGCGACCTATCAGAAATCCGAAGCCTTGGCCGCGCAGATAGAACAGCGTCTGAAACAATTCAAGGAAGTCGATTTCGTGTCCGTGAAAATCGGCGACCGCGGGGTTCAGAACATCAACGTAAAGGTTGGCCTGGTCGACGCAGGCGCTCGCCGCAAGACCGACAAGCAATTGGTGTATGAAATCGTGCCGGCCCTGGCCGATATTCCCGGCGCCGAGATTCAAGTGCACGCCGGCGAATCCATGGCGGGCATGGCCAACGATTTGGTGCTGAACGTCAGCGGCGAAGACGACGCGACGCGCGAAAAGTACGCAGCGCGGATTGTCGGTATCCTGAACGAAATTCCGGAAATCCAATCGGCGGTTCTGGCCGCGCAAAAACCAGGAACGGAACTGAAGTTCGTCCCCGACGACGGGCGCATGAAGCTGTGGGGCGTGCGCAACCAGACGGCCGGCGCTGCGCTGCGCACCGCGCTGTACGGAAACGACGATTACAAGTACAAGGAAAACGGCGCCGAATATCCGATTGTTTTGGAACTGGCCAAGGAATACAAAAACCATGAAATGTTTGATTCCGTATTCATCGGCACGCCCAAAGGATTGGTGTCACTGGCGGAACTGGGCGCGGTCGAAACGGGCGCCGCCAGCGCCGATATTCGAAAAATCGACAAGAACCGCATTACCGAAATAGACATCAATCTGGGCAAATCCACAATCGGCCCGGTCCAGAAAAAGATAGAGGCCGAATTGCAAAACATCGACTGGCAGCCCGGCTATGGCGCGTCGTTCGGCGGCATGTCCGAAATGCAGGCCGAATCTACGGCCGAAATCAGCAACGCGTTTTTGCTGGCGACGATATTGACATTTATGGTTCTGGCGGCGATTCTGAATTCGCTGGCGCATCCGTTTACGATTGTGACGTCAATTCTGACCAGTTTCGCGGGCGTGTTCGTTCTGATGTTCCTGGTCGGCGCAAATATCAACATCGCGGCAATGATGTCGCTGGTCATGCTGGTCGGATTGGCGGTCAGCACGAATATTCTGATTCTGGAACCGACGCTGGAAGAGATGGGTCGCGGCGTTCCCGCAGCCCAAGCCCTGTGGGAACAATTCGCAGACAAAAAGCGCATGCTGGTGATGACAACAGTCGCCGTGGTTGCCGGCTTGATTCCGCAGCTGTGGGCGTCGGACGGAATCAAGGTCTCGATGGGCGCGGTTATTATCGGCGGCATATTGGCGTCGCTGTTCTGGACGTTCTTTTTGACACCGGCGGTGTTCACGTTGATGGAAAGGCTGCGCCGCAAAACAAAGCGAAAGTAAAATAAAATTCTTGACTGACAGGAATGTATCTTATTTAAGGTTTCCAGGGCTTCACATCATCGTCAACTAAAATAATATTCGAATAATAACAGTCCGACGTGTACGTATAATTTCCGATAGTATCTTCGTCGGTCGTACCGGCCGGTATGTAACAGCTTGTAATCGCCGTCGCGCCAGCCGCGCTGCTTTTTGATTCCGGGCAGGCGGTGCAGCCGGTTGAACCGTTGGTGCTGGTGCCGTAATAGTCGGCCGCGCATCTGTACGACGTGCCAGTCGTGTTGCACGTGTTGCAATCACAATTGCGATCGACTTTCTTTTCATATCCGGTCGCGTGCGCGACCCAGTTCGTGTCGCTGATGCAGTTTTCGCACCCATTGCAGTTGATTTCGCAGTCTTGGTATATGAAAGTACAGCTGCCGGTATTTTGCGTATTCCCAGACTTTATGTTGTAACCGTTGGCGCAGGTTTGGCATGAATAAAAATTGTTGCTTTCGTAACAAACGACTTTAGAGCATCCCGTGATTGTTGGGGTGGGGGCCGAGCAAGTTGCCGATTGGCATATCGCCCCAAAAACTCTGCAAGGTATCACCGACAAAACAAGAAAAACAACTCCGTTTCGTAAAATTTTTATCATGCCGATTTCTCCATTTGTTTTATGTGAACAAAAAACCACCGGAAAAACAGGTGGTTGGAGGTTAGCGACTATTATCAGAAATAGTGGTGGTATTCGATATATTCCCACACCCTCCAACCATTAAAATGTTGGAGCGAACACAGCAAAGTATCGCCTTGTGCCAGCGTCTGATAACGGGTCGCTAAACCCCATCGTCGGAATTCCCGACGACACTGGCATTCTATCCGATTAAGATTTGCGACGCAAGCAAAAGCTTGTTATAATCGTTTCAAATAAAGAGGATTCAAATATGCTTGCAAAGATAAACTTGGTCGTGTTCGATTTCGACGGGACGCTGTCCGCGTACGACGCCAACATGAAATTCGGGAAATATTGTTTCAAACATTCGGTGCGACCGTGGCTGTTCCTGCCGGTGATTTCGGTTGCGGCAATCGGCCGCCTGTTCAATCCAGGCGGCGTCTGGTGGCGCCAGACCATGCGTTCGTTCCTGACCAAGGATATGGTGAAAAAATTAGCGCCCGGATTTATCTGCGAACACAAAATGGAACGTTTTGGCTGGGCGGCCGAGCAGGTTGCCGCCGAGCGCGCGGTTGGCAACAAAGTCATACTGATTTCCGCCGGGCCGGATTATTTGATTCCGTTCCTGGTCGACGACATAAAGTTCGACGGCGTCGTCTGTTCGGTTATGAACAAAAACAAGCCATGGAAATACGAATTCTTTTGCTGGGGTAAATACAAAGTCCAGGCCATGGACGAATGGGCGCGAAAAAACAGATACTTGCCGCGTTTGAAAAAATCTTATTCCGACAGCAGAACGGACATGCCGCTGATGGAATTGGCTTGCCGGCAAGTGTGGATTAATCCAAAAACAGGTATGAGGAAAAATTAAATATAACGACGCATATGCTTGCATCCGACGCCGGTCATGTATGTCCAATACACTCCCTTCGTCGGATGCGGCGCATCTGCATCATTCTATTTAATTTTATGCTCAACCGACAGGAATGTATCTTTTATAACTTATCCATTATAACTTATAACTAAAAAACGGCCCAGCGGGCCGTTTTTTATTCGTCCCCGAATTCCAATTCCTTTAACTTTTCTGCGCGGGGGGAAATCTTGTTAATAGATGTCTGCAGCTGTTCTATGTCAGTCGTCGTTTGAATAAAATGACGCTGCAGATTCGACGCCCTGTCGGACAGGCGGGACAGGTCGGTCAACAGCATATCCAATTCCTTTTTAATTTGCGCCGCAACACGTTTGATTTTTATGTCCGATAGCACCGCGCGGATTGTATTCAGCGTCGCCCACAATGTCGCTGGGGAAACGATAAAGACTTTCTTGCGCGCGGCGTAATCGACGACACCCGGAAATTCGCGGTGCAATGTTTCAAAGATGGATTCGGACGCGATAAACATCATCGCGCTTTCCGCGGTCTTGCCGGGAATGATGTATTTTTCGCAAATCGCGTCGATATGCTTGCGGACATCCAGTTCAAATTGCTTTTTCGCCATGCCGTCTTCGGCCATTTTGGCGTACGATTCCAAGGGGAACTTGCTGTCGATAATCATATCGCCCGGCGGATAGGGCAGCCGGATGACACAATCGGGGCGTACGCCGTTTTCCAAAACGCATTGGAATTCATACGTCTCAGGCGGCATGACGTCCGCGACCAGGTCTTCCAGTTGGCGTTCGCCGAACGAGCCGCGGGCCTGCTTGCTGCCCATCAATATATTTTTAAAATTCGAAATATCGGTGCTGATGACCTTTAATTCCTGGGCGTTTTGGGTCAGGACGCCCAGGCGGTTTGCCAAAACCTCGCGCAATCTGACGTTTTCCTCGCGGATGGGGGACAGGTCCACGGTCTGTTTTCGGGCTATCAGCGCAATTAATAAAACGATAATCAGCGCGACGCCGCCCAGTATTAAATAACTTGTCATCTGAATTTCCTTTGTTAAAATCATTATAAAAGGAATACGAAATGTTGCAAATGAAATTATGCGGCGATTTGATACTGCGCGAGAAATGTGACGCGGTGACCGAAATCACGCCGGAAATCCGCGAAACGCTGGATGAAATGGTCAAGATAATGGAACAGCAGTGCGGCGTCGGCTTGGCCGCGCCCCAGGTCGGTGTCCTGCAAAGATTCCTGGTTATGACAAACCCGGACGACAAGCAGGTGTTTAAAATGATTAACCCAAGGTTCGTATCCAGGTCCGAAAAGACCCGCGTTATGGAAGAGGGCTGTCTGTCGGTGCTGGGCAACGATGATTTGCCGGTCTACGCCAATGTCACCCGCCCCGAATCGGTGGAAGTCGAATGGACGGATGAAAACGGCCGGCTGCTGCGGGCCGAGATGTCCGGATACCCTGCGCGTATCGTACAGCATGAAATGGACCATCTTGACGGCATCTTGTTTATGGATTATCTGTCGCCGGTCAGGCGCGAAATGCTGATGCGTAAAGTAAAGAAGTTTAAAAAATGAAACTGGTATTGATGGGAACAAACGAATGGACAGTGCCTGTTTTCGAACGGGCGGCGGCCGAGCACGAGATAATCGCGGTCTTTACGCGTGCGCCCAAGCCGGCGGGCCGCAAGATGATTCCGCAAAAATCCCCAGTTCACATTTGGGCCGAGGCGCGCGGTCTGCCAGTGCATACGAATATCAAGGAATTTGATATACCGTGCCCCCCCTCGTCGCCGCAAGCGGCGACACTCCCCCCTCAGCGGGGGGGAGACATAGCACCGAGTTTCAATCCGATTCGGCGCGATGTGCCCCCCCCCGAGAGGGGGGGCTCCGCACGAAGTGCGGTGGGGGGGGGTATAGATTTCATCGTCGTGGCCTCGTACGGCGTGATTCTGCACGATGATGTGTTGAACGCGGCGCCGATAATCAATCTGCACCCCAGTTTGTTGCCGAAGTATCGCGGGCCGTCGCCGATGCTGACCGCGATTTTAAACGGCGACGCGCGGACCGGCGTCTGCCTGATGGATGTCGTACCCGAGGTTGATGCTGGTGATATTCATATGACCCGCGAAATAGAAATAGGCAAAAACGATACCGTCGTTGATTTAGAGGCGCGGGTCTCGTCCGTATCCGCGGATATGTTAAGCCAGTATCTGAAAAATCCGGCCGCATTTCCGCCGCGGCCGCAGATTGGCACGCCGACCTTTACGCGCAAATTCACGCCGGCGGATACCGTTATAGATTGGAACAAAACGCCCCTGGAAATTCATAATCAAATCCGCAGCATCGGCGGCCGCACAAAAATCAACGGCATGGATGCGAAGGTTTTGGAAACGCGCGTCGTCGGGGATAAACTGGAAATTCTGCGCGTCCAGCCGGCGGGAAAAAATCCCATGGATTGGAAGTCTTTTGTAAACGGCCAGCGCGGCGAAATAAAAATCGGGGAATAGAAAAAAATGACGCGTTACAAGCTGACTCTTGAATACAACGGCACGAATCTGATTGGCTGGCAGGCGAACAAACATGGCCCGTCGGTCCAGTCCCTGTTGCAGTCCGCAATATTCGAATTCAGCGGCCAGCATGTCAATGTCTGGTCGGCCGGCCGCACGGATGCCGGCGTGCACGCGCTGGGGATGGTCGCGCATTTTGATATATTCCCCTTCGCTGGCGAAGGGGTGGCAGCGAGCGTAAGCGAAGCTGACGGGGTAGTGGTAAAAGTCAGCCCAACCACTATCCCGCCGGCATCCGCCGGCACACCTTCGCCGGCGAAGGGGAATTCTGATACCGTCATGCGGGCGTTGAATTTCTATCTGACGCAGATGAACGCGCCGGTCGCGGTGTTGGATTGCGCGGTTGTCGGCGAAGACTTTCATTCCCGTTTTTCGTGCGTTCGCAGAAATTACAGGTATATTATTTTAAACCGCCGAGCGCCCGTCATTTTGGACAAGGACATGGTTTGGCACGTTCCGTATGATTTGGACATCGACAGAATGCGCGCGGCGGCGGCCCGGCTGGTCGGCAATCACGATTTCACATCCTTTCGCGCGACACAATGCCAGGCCAAAAGTCCGATTAAAACACTGGATGAAATCAATATTGAGGAATGTAATATGATGTGCGGCGCGACGGATATGATTGGCCGGTATATCATTATAAACGTGTCCGCGCAGTCGTTCCTGCACCATATGGTGCGCAATATCGTCGGGACCTTGGTTGAGATCGGCCGCGGTCGTGACTTGGATATTGACGCGATTTTTGCGGCCCGCGACCGCAGCGCCGCCGGCGTAACCGCCCCGGCGTCGGGACTGTATTTCGTCAGCGCGGAATATTAAAATAAATTCTATGGCCGCTTGTCGTTATACTCATCCTCGTGTATGTCTGATACACGTCGGATTTCGTATAACTTCCAATCAGCTCATATAATTTATTTTAGAAATCAGCACGGAATATTAAAATTTAAGATATAAGATTTGACGCCGACTAAATCTTATATCTGAAATCATAAATCTTAAATCCCACCATTTTCATAATTGACTTTTGTTTTTATTTGAACTAGTATCAACATGCCGCGGAGAGTTTCCGCGGCGAGGTGTCAGAACCTCGGTCATACGCGTCGTGATATGTTGGCGCATTGTTGCGCCTTTGTTTTTATCACGATGGAAAATATGTCTCCTGACCTGGTCAGGAGGGCGGCTGAATATATAGAATAAGCGGCACAATTCGTATGATTGTTCTGAACCTCCTGACCGCCTTTATACGGCGGTTTTTGCTTAACCAATGTAAAGGAGGATTGGAATGAGATTCAGATTAATTTCAGTTTTTGCCGTCGCTGTGGCGCTTTGCGGCATGGACAGGGTATATGGTGCAGGATTTCAATGTCCATCTAGCGGCGAATGCACTTGTCCGAACGGAGGGACTGGTTGTGTATGCGATGAAAATAATTATATAGATACATCCAAGTGCTGCAGAAAAGACTGTTCAAATAAATGCGCCGACGGCATCTGGAAACCCTCAAGCGTCAGTGGACATGAGGCTTATCACAATGCGCAGTTGCAAAAATCATCGTCGTGCACATGCGCAGACGGTTTGACAAGCTGCACCGCGACTTGCGGTTGCATTAACGTGGGGGTTTCAGACTACCGCTGCGCCGTCGGATACTATGGCACCAGTGTTGACGGAACATCAGGATGTACGCAATGCCCGCTGGTGGTCGGAGTGTATTCCGATTCGTTTCTAACATATGAAGCAAGGGGGACGACCGTTGATGCGGGAAACGGCAAATCGCAATCTGATTGCTATCTGGCAAACGGTGGAAAATATTACGACGCGACTGGGGATTTGACGCTAACGGGTAATTGTACTTACTAGGGTCAGGACTCATTAAATTCACGCGCCCGGCATAGTTAAAATTACTTCTGCCTTTTGCCTTTCGCCTTCTGCCTTTCGGTGCCACCAGCGGTGCGACGGAGTGTATTCGATTTTTCCCGATTCATAAATGACAAAGCCGCCGCGCGGAATCTTGTGGTCGCATGTCGCGCTCTCGACCTTGAAATATGAAACGATAAAATCGATTTTTGGGTCGTTGCAAAACGCCGAGATGTTTCGGGCCAAGGGCACATATCTTTGAACATACGCCAGCGTCCAATTCGGCGTTTTGTAAACACAGACACCGCGTTCGCACTTGCGGCGACGGTTGTCCGTATCGGCTGGCTCGTAATTCAAATGCTTCCAAGATTCGAAGGCGAAGTAATGGTTGGACGCGCGCGCCTTGTTGAATTCCAATTTGTCATTCGCGACGAACGCGACCAATTCATGGTCGTCCGTCGCATAGAACATTGGCCGCGGCCGCAGCGCCGCGACCGCCACGCCCGCCAGCACCAAGACGGCGAACATAACATAATTCGCCCGCCGGGCTTTGACGAACATCAGGCACAGAAACCCGAACAACATCAGCAGCAGCGCCGCGCCCGTTATGGGTGGAATTTGAATCTGGGCGAACGGCATGTCTGAAATCCTGTCGGCTGCTGCCAGCGCGAATCTGTAAATATTTTCGCTTAAATCCAGCGGCCAATGAAACCCGAACAGCGATGTTGCTGTTCCAATCATAACCAATGGCATAATCGCGAAAGAAAATATCGGCAGCAAAATCAGATTGCCAACAAGACCGTAAATCGGCAGAGAATAAAAATGATACGCCGCGAACGGCGCGGTAAAGATTGTCGCGACGACGGATGTCATCGCGGCCGCCCGAACTACGCGCGCGGCCTTGCGTGCAAACGACATCTTTTCGTGTTTGCTATCCCCGAAAAACCAAACCAGTCCGAATATCGCCGCGAACGACAGCTGGAATCCCGGCTGCATCACATAGTGCGGATTCATCAGAAATATCAGCATGAACGCGATGCAGACATTGCGCATTGAAAACGCGTTTCGTCCCAGTACGAATGCAGCGACTATCAGTGTAGTCATCAGAAACGCGCGGACGGTGGCGACGTCGATTCCCGACAAGAACAGATAAAACAACAATCCCAGCCATGCGCAAATCATGGCGGGGTATCTGGCCGGAATACGTCTGGTAATCGGCGCAACAGCGCGAAAGACAAGATAGAACAGCGCGAACAGCCACCCGCCGACCAATGTCATATGAAAACCACTGATTGACCAGACGTGGCCTACGCCGGTCGCCGTCCATGCGGGCGCGTCGTTTTTCGAAACCGCGTTCTTGTAACCCAGAACCAAAGCATCAGATAAAAACGAATTCGTTTGTCTGTGAATGTGATCGCGCAGATTATTTATCCCGGCGGATTCAGTTGCCGCCGCCGGTCGGTCTTTGTAATCATTCACATAGCCCGTCGCGCTGATTCCGTTGAAATACGCCCAGCGTGCGTAGTCGAACGCGCCCGGTGCCGATGGACCGGATGGCTTGAACAATGTCGCGGTCGCATTTATCCGGTCGCCGATTTTCGGCAAAGTATAATCGCCGCCAATGGACAGCCGGACCAGCGCGGTCCGGGTTTCGGACAAATTTTTGTTGAACAAATTCGCCGGAATTTTCACGAACAGGCGGGACTTGTCATTCGTATAATCAATGTTCGCGACGACGCCCGTGATTTCCGCATTGCGCAGATTGTGTGACAATTGCGGCGTGTCGATAAAACGCGTGAATCCGCATGCGTAAAAGAACCCGAACAGCAGCAGCGCCGCACCGGTCGCGATAACGCCCGTTCGGCGGAAAATCAGAATTGCCCCGCACAACAATGAAATAAGAATCGGAAAGGCGATATTCGGTTCGCGCGCCATTGAAAAGTACAGGCCCGCGCCGATGGCCATCACAAACGGCGACCACAGGAATAGATTTTGAAACTGATTTTCCAGGAAATGCTTCACCGCCGGACACCAAAAGAATTTTGGTTAAAAGGCGGTCGGGACATTAAGCAAGTTATATTCCAAACCTCTGTCGCCTTTGGGTTTCCCCTGTGGTATAGCAACAGTGTCCCGACCTTTTTGGTCGAGACATAAATTAATCAGGAATATGGGTGCTTAACCCTAATGATGTAATTTACATCGTGATAAATATACAATTTATCCTGTGGCTGTACAAGGGGAAAAAATAATAGTCATTAGTCTATAGTCGTTAGTCAGTAGTCAATAGTGGATAGCGAATAGCACATAGCAATCTAGCTGTAATACTACAAACTATAAACTACTGACTAACGACTATAGACTAATGACTATTGACCATATTTATTTCCTTGCGGGGCGGGGGAAATTTTTTTTACAATAAAAGTCTGCGGGGGCGAAGCCATGGAAAAGACAAAATACATTTTCATCACCGGCGGGGTGGTTTCAAGTTTAGGCAAGGGCGTCGCGGCCGCAGGATTGGGTTCACTTCTTCAATCCAGGGGATATTCCGTCCATGCGCGCAAGTTCGACCCTTATTTGAATATCGACCCTGGCACTATGTCGCCTTTTCAGCATGGCGAGGTTTACGTCACTAACGACGGATACGAAACCGATTTGGACCTGGGATATTACGAGCGCTTTTTGGGTGCGAAACTGTCGCGCGATGATTCAGTGTCGGGCGGGCGAATCTATTGGGATGTCTTGAATGCCGAACGCCGCGGAGACTATCTGGGCGGCACCGTTCAGATGATTCCCCACGTCAGCAACAAAATCAAAGAATACATCGGCCGGCCCGTGGACGCTGATTTCGTAATCTGCGAAATCGGCGGCACGGTCGGCGATATAGAAGGAAAGATATTTTTGGAATCTGCCCGCCAGTTCGCGAACGACATCGGTTGGCACAATGTTATGTTCGTTCATCTGACGTTGGCGCCTTATTTGGAAAAAAGCGGCGAATTGAAAACCAAGCCGACCCAGCAGTCCGCGCGATTGCTGCTGGAAAACGGAATTCAGGCGGACATGTTAATCGTGCGCACCCCGCGCGTCTTGGAAGACGACGAGCGCGCCAAAATCGGCATGTTCTGCAATCTGGCGAAGCAAAACGTTATCAGCGGAATCGACGTCGACAATATTTACAAGATTCCGTTGGCCTATGACGCGCAGAACGTTTTCCAACGGATGGCGGAATATTTCGGCCTGACGGCCGCGCCCGGCGACATGTCCCGCTTTGAACGAATTGAAAGGTATCTGGCGGATGCCGCGATGTCCGAAATCACAATCGGAATCGTGGGCAAATACTTCAACGTGCCGGATGCTTATAAGTCTTTGAACGAGGCATTATTCCACGCCGGCATTCAGAACGGCGTTCATGTAAAGCTGAAGAAAATCGACGCCGAGAAATTTTCCGACGACGACGTTTCTGATGTCGACGGCATTCTGGTTCCGGGCGGCTTCGGCGTTCGCGGCGTGGACGGGAAAATCGCTGCCGCGAAATACGCCCGCGAAAACAAGGTTCCGTACATGGGAATCTGTCTGGGGATGCAGATTGCGGTAATCGAATTCATGCGCAATGTCGTCGGCATGGCCGATGCGAATTCGACCGAGTTCGCCGAGAAATGCACGCCCGTCATCGACATTATGCCGGACCACGACGCGGTGGATATGGGCGGCACGCTGCGCCTGGGGGCCTATCCGTGCGTTGTCCGGCCGGGCACGCTGGCGGCCGGTGTTTACGCGGAACAATTGGCGGACAACAAATCGCGGACCATTTCCGAACGCCATAGGCACCGCTATGAAATGGATGTCGGGCTATCGGATAAAATCGCCAAACACGGAATGATTATTTCGGGACTTTCGCCGGACGGCCGCTTGCCTGAAATTATCGAGCTGACCGACCATCCCTTTTTCATGGCCGGACAGTTTCATCCTGAATTCCAGTCCAGCCCGTATATTGGGCATCCATTTTTCAATGCATTTATCAAGGCGGCAAAAAAATAACCACGGATTACTTCGCCGCATGATTTTCTTAGGTTGTCGACGGTGTATACTCGCAGTCCTCTGTATGCGTGAAAGTCCCGATTTCATCGTAATAGGTCCCCGCGGGCAGTTTGCAAGAGGCGCTGGTCTTTCCGGTCCCAGCGGCATTAGTTCCGTACGCCTTTATCGTCAGCTCGATGTTAGTGTAAACACCATCTGCCGCCGCGCATCGTGCGCATGAGTATTCTTTGGAGGGCGCAGTATAAGTATAATATCCTGCGTTGCAGGTGGGGGTGGTGCTGCCGGCCGGGCAGGTGGCGTTTCTGGGGCACAAGATGCATGACGACTGAAACATTCTGTCTTTAATATATCCCTCGTTGCATACAAAATCCGTTGCGTTGCACACCGAATTTTCTGGGCATGCATTGCATGTAAGGAATTTATAGTAATATCCTGTGTTGCAGCTGGGGGTGGTGGTGCCGGCTGGGCAAGTCGAGTTTTGCGGGCAAGCAATGCAATTGGTGCTGGTGCCGTAATATCCGCCCTTGCATCTGTACTCTGTGCTGCGGGCGGAACATGCGCCGGGGCTGGGAGAGGATGCTGACATTGTGCAGGTCCCGTCGTATTGCCGCGACTGGTAACCACGGTTGGCAACATCACTCCAACTGCTGGGGTTGTCGCACGCCGTGCATTCTACTTTTGTAAAAGCGCCCCCTGAACAATACCAATAAGTGTTGTTTGTGCAGCTGTATACCATGGTATAGTTGGATATATAACCCATATAGGTGTATCCACTACCCATATACTCATTGGTCGTAGAGCATGAGTAGTACTTGCGGGCGGTACCATCTGAGTATACAAGCGCAATATATCCCCCAGTCACTATAGATGAAGCACCAAATCCATAGCAATCATCAAGCGCCTTGGCGTTTCCGGCGGATAAAGCAAGAAAAACAGCAAAACAGACCAGACGAAGACTTTTCATAACATCTCCCTTTTTTAGGTATGAAAAAACCGCCAGGAAATTGGCGGTCGGGGAGTTAGAAAAATCACTTAATGACTGACCCCGCCGGTCTTCGCCCGATCCGTCGCCGCTTGCGGCGACGGATTAAAGGCTGTTTTATAACCGACAGCTCCCCGACCAAGCGGGGATACACAATAAAAGGCGCAAATGCGCCGCTATTGTGCGGATTTCGACACGTCTTCAACGTATCGCATTAAGCAGGCTTTTCTAAGGCCCCGAACCCAAATCCTTTTGGATTCAAACGAATTGTAAAACATTCCGGATGTTATTTCAATGTAATTTTTTTGCATGGTTTTTATGACGCTTCGCACCATCATGTTTTGCGCATGCCGGGACAAGGCGGCCGTATCCGGCGGAAAATTAAGAATTAATAATTAAGAATTATGGTTTGCCGCCGCGCGGCCCGTTTATTCTTAATTCTTATTTTTTAATTCTTAATTCCGAATATGAATTCAGGATTTGCGGACAGGGCAATAATCGCGTCCATGTTGTCGTCAGCGCTGGCGCGCTGGCGCCGTTGCTTGCCGCATTTCTCGCATTTGTGGGTAATTACAAAGTGGTCGCCAACGGGCGCAACGGCGACGGGTCGCATCATTCCGCCGCAGGTGCCAGCCCTGTCGCCCGGGTTGACATCCACGTCGCGCGACCACAGGCATTTCGGGCAATGGTTCGTATAGCCGCCGCCGTGCACGGCCGCTCCGCAATGCGCGCAGGTAAAGTCTTCAATGATGCGGATGAATTTTTTCATGAAAGATACGAGATAGGAGATACGAGATGCGAGATATTCAACGCCGAACTAATATCTCCTATCTTCATATCTGGAACTAGATTCCCAGCGCGCTGCGGTACATTTTGACCAGTTCGTCCTGTTCGTCGATTTCATCCGGGTCCATCTTGCGCAGACGAATCATCTGACGGATGTATTTCGGGTCGAAACCGGCGCTTTTGGCCTCGGAAAAAATTTCCTTGATGTCGGCGGCGATGTTCGCCGTGTCTTCGTTCAGCTTTTCGATGCGTTCGATGATTGTCGTCAGCTGTTTGTTGTTCAACTCGCCCTGGTTCGCTTGTTTCATATCCGTCTTCCTTTCTTTTTTTGAAAAAAGCCCTTGGCTTTCCCATTTGTGTTTTGATATTCTATGTGATATATTAATGCGAGTTTTCGTCAAAATCAAGGAAAACAAAAAATGAGTCTAAATCTATAAGTACGATTGTTATGGGATTTTCGCCATAGATAACCTGCTTATTTATTTAGCTTCATCAAGTTTTCCAGGCGAAAATAACGTTAAACTTAAAATGGACAAACAAAATGAAAAGATTTACAAAAATCACATCGTCAATCGGTCCGGCCAGCGAATCCCAGGAAACGCTGGTCAAGATGATTGAAACGGGCGTCGACGTATGCCGCCTGAACTTCAGCCACGACACGGGCGCGGCCCAGGGTCGCAAAATCGACATCATCCGCGAATATTCGGCCCGAACCGGCCGGCCGGTCGCCGTTCTGGCCGACCTGCAGGGGCCCAAGCACCGTATAGGCAATTTTGAAACCGAAGACAAATACCCAATCGAACCAGGCCAGAAGTTTATCCTGGACAGCGATCCGACGCCGGGAAATTCAAAACGTGTCCAGCTGCCGGATATGGACGTCATCAAGTCTTTAAAGGCCGGCGACCGCGTATTGCTGAACGACGGCAAGATTGAATTAAAAGTCGACAAGGTTGGCGCCGACAGTATCGAAACGACGGTCGTGCGCGGAAATCTGATTTGGTCGCGCCGCGGGTTCAACTTGCCCGATACCGAGGTCTCGACATCCGTATTGACGCACAAAGACCGCGAAGACCTGGAATATGTTTTGACCAAGAATCCGGACTTTGTGGCCATTTCGTTCGTGCAAAAGGCCCAGGACGTTATCGATACGCGCGAATTCATCCGGGCGCGCACGGACCATCCGGTAAAAATTGTCGCGAAAATTGAGCGCCCGAACGCCGTCGCGCGAATCGATGAAATCATCGACGCGTCGGACGCCATCATGATCGCGCGCGGCGACCTGGCGGTCGAGGTTCCATTTGAACAAGTCCCGGCCATTTCCCGCAAAATCATCCGGCTGTGCCGCGAAAAGAACCGACCGGTCATTATGGCGACCCAGATGTTGGGCTCTATGGTCGACAGCGATTTTCCAACGCGCTCGGAAATTTCGGACATTGCGACGGCCGCCTATCTGCATGTGGATTCCACGATGACGTCCGAAGAAACGACCATGTCCGCGAATCCTGCGAACGTTGTCGCGACCATGTCGAAAATCCTGGCCAACGCGGATATGGATTCCATCGATAACGACCAGGACTGGTCGGATGTCGAAGATGTTCCCGAAAACGATTGGTCGCTGTCAGTGCTGACGGTCGCCGAATTGAACCAGGCATCGGCCATCGTCGTGTTCACGCACGACGGCCGGACCGCGACCAAGGTCGCGTGCCGCCGCCCGAACATGCCGATTGTCGCGGTATGCCGGGAATGCGTCGTCGCGAACCAGATGTGCCTGTTGCGCGGCGTGATGTCGACCTGTGACAGCGCGCTGTTCGACACCAAAGACGCCATCGAAGCCGCGCGAAGATTCGGTATCAAAGGCAACGTGGTCAAGGTCGACGGCAGCAAGATTATCCTGAATACGATTGACTGAAATATAAAACAACTAGTGCATAGTGATTAGTTTATAGTGCATAGTTACTAGTTTACTAATCACTATTAACTATGCACTAATCACTAATGTTTTGGATTTTTGATGCTATCCTTGATATAAGAAAACGGGGGGTTGATGAGGCCCCCCGCATGCACGCTATCCACTTCCATACTCCCAATATGGAAGCAAAAAACCGCTTTTATAACAAAGCGGCTGGAGGCTAGTAACAATAATGTGAATTGCACGACTTATTCAATATATTCGTCGTCCTCCAGCCATATAGCTGGAATCCACATATACAGGTTACTGGGCCTCATCGCGGAAACGCTCCACGACAAGGGTTATTGTACATTGTAAATACGATTTTTGCAAGCGATGATTTAAGAAACAGGGGGTTGATTAGGCCCCCCGCATGCGCACTATCCACTTCCGTATCTCCCATACGAAAGCGAAAAAAACCGCCTTTATAACAAAGCGGCTGGAGGCTAGTAACAATTCAAGAATTGCACGACTTATTCAATATATTCGCCGTCCTCCAGCCATTTATGGCTGGAATCTTGATACAGGTTACTGGGCCTCATCGCGGAAACGCTCCGCGACAGTGGCTATTGTACATTGTAAATACGATTTTTGCAAGTTTTTTCGACTGGTCCAACCGACAGAAATGTATTTTTTTGAACAAAAACAACTTTGTTGTTTTTGTCATCCCGGCGCAGGCCGGGATAGGGTCTATTAACCGTGAGCGAAGCGAACCAAAAACCATGGCAATGCTTCGCATTGCGGTTGATGGTCCCTATTCCTGCCTGCGCAGGAATGACAAACCTCTTTCAGAGGTTTGTTTAAAAAGATACATTCGATGTCAGTTGGGCAAAAAATTGTTTTGCAAACTTTTGTTTTAATTAGGGTACATTGCTGACACTTGAACCTTTCGATTTAACAGGGACCGCCGTCCAAATAACTGTTGATTAGGAATGGCTTTTTCTTGTAGCATTTTATTTATGAAAAAACTGTTCAGAATATCTGTTATCTGTGCTCTGTTATCTGTTAACTGCGCAGCCTATGGCGCCGGGTACCGGGCCGCGCTGGTCGCGGATATGGATACCGGGCGCGTGCTGTACCAAGAAAACGCGACCGATTTGAATTATCCGGCGTCCCTGACCAAAATCATGACGCTGTATCTGACGTTCGACGCGCTGGAACACGGGCGTCTGCACTTGGATGACCATCTGATTGTCTCTGAAAGCGCGGCCGCCGCCAGCCCGGTAAAGCTGGGGCTGAAGGCCGGCAGCAAGATTAAGGTCGAAGACGCGATTAAGGCCGTCGCCGTCCACAGCGCGAACGATGTCGCGCGCGTTTTGGCCGAAAACCTGAAGGGTGGGAAAGAGGGCAACTTCGCGTTCCTGATGACCCGGGTCGCGACCGAAATCGGATTGTCCAAAACCAACTTTGAAAATTCGTCCGGGTTGCCGAACGATGACCAATTGTCGTGTGCGCGCGACATCGCGCTGCTGTCGATGGCGGTGTACAAACACTTTCCGCAATACTGGAAATATTTCGGAATCAAGACCTGGACTTACGATGGCAAGACCTATGCCAACGGCAACCGCCTGTTGAATTCCTATCCCGGGTGCGACGGCATGAAGACAGGATACACGAACAAATCGAAATATTCCCTGGTGGCTGCGGCAAAGCAGGGCGACAAGCGGCTGATGTCCGTCGTTCTGGGCGCCGAGAACAAAGACATTCGCGCGGCTGTTTCGACCCGAATGCTGGACAAGGGCTTTGCGATTGCGGGCGGCCGGGCCGTTGCGCCGACGCCGGTTGCGCCGACGCAGGTCGAAAAGCGCAGAGCGCAGAGCGCAGTCGAAAAATCGCAGGGCGATTTTTCATCGAATCACGAATCACAAATCACGAATCACGGCATCGCCGGCGGCGCGGCTGGTGTTCAGTTCGGCGCGTTTTCGTCCCAATCGGCGGCGCAGACCCAGGTGGCGAATGTTATGAACAAACTGGGCGTGCGCGCGAATATCGAGCCGACGGGCACCGGCATGTACCGCGTGCGCGCGAACGGATTGTCGGAAACGGCCGCGCAGAGAATCCGTGGCGACGCGTCCGCCAGCAGCATCGACAGCTATGTGTTTCATTGATTAAGGCAGAAGTCAGAAGGCAAAAGTATTTCTGATTTATAATTTGCTCAAGTGACAGGAACGCACCTTATTAAAACAAAAGTTTGTTATACAAACTTTTGTCATTCCGGCGCAGGCCGGAATAGGGCCTATTGAATTTCGGTTTTCGACATATTTTTAATATACTCATCCAAACTGTCGGCCAAATCTTTCCAACAGGGATTCATCGTTTCTATTAATCGGTATTTCCAAGCGCGTTTCCAGTCTTTTAACGTTTTTTCGCGCGCAATCGCGTCGTTTACGTATTTATAATGTTCAAAATATCCAAGCTTTGTTATATCCTTTTCTTTTGTAAATCCGTCTACTAGTCCCATTTTATGTTCTATCATTCTGCGCTCAATATCATTAGTCACACCGACGTATGTGGCCTTGGCGCGTTCGTTGAACAAAATATAAACCCAAAAATGATGTTCTTTGAATTCTCTCATATGTAAAGATGGTAAATATTTAAAGAAACTTTTTCAAGACCCTATTCCGGCCTGCGCCGGAATGACAAACCTCTTTCAGAGGTTTGTTTAAAAGGTACACCCTTGTCGGTTGAGCACTATTATTTATTCTTTGTTAACTGAAAATGGCGAATGACTATTCGTTACTTTAAAACCGCGCCGGACCAGTAGCAATTCTCGGTGTATTCAAAGGTGCCTGTTTCATCCTGTTCTATTACCCCGGCCGGTATATAGCAGTTTAACATTGAGCTGCCGCCCCAAGACGTCGCATTGACATTGTTGGTCTCCATTCTGCAATTTTTGCAATTTGCGAATCCAAGAGTATTGCTGAAAAAGCCCGCCGGACAGCTATCGAAATCAAGACAAAAGCCCCACATGCTCATAGATACCGATAAATCCAAACCATCTACATAATTTTCTGCAACACCGATAGCTTCCTCGCCCGCATTGATGGTTGAACATATACTGCTTTCAAGAGCCGTAGTATATCTCGAACAAACATCGCCATACGCCATGGAATTAATCGTATTAAAATCATAACCCATACCATTATACTGGTACTCGTAATAAGATATCAGGTTTGACATTATATGGCATAAAATCTCGTCGTCATCGGATATTGCGGAAACGGGACTCGTCAGCGATACGCTTACAAGGGCGGCGGCGGCCCAAGTGATGAATTTTTTCATTCCAACCTCCTTTTTTTGTTTGGGAACGAAAGAACCGCCCAAAAAAGGCGGTCAGGAGGTTACAAACAATCCACATGAAATTGTGCCGTGTCTTCGATATATAACATCAGCCCTCCTGACCAACAGCCAGGAGCTTATTCTTCGCCGCAATAACAAAAAACACGCGAAACGCGCGCTGTTTAAAATTGCGACGCATGTGGAAGGAGTTTGTACACCCCGTCGCGGGAACACCCCGACGACAACATCAGTGTAATTCAAAGCGCCCCGCGTTTCAACAATTATTTCATAATTCTTCTTTATTTATCTGGCAAATTTGGCTATGGTTTTCGGTATGAATCCCAAAATAGAAAAACTTATCAAACAATTCGCCAAACTGCCGCGCGTCGGCGGCCGCGCGGCGCAGCGTATCGTCTTGGCACTGTTGCAGGACAAAACCGGCCGCGCCGAATCATTGGCCAACGCTTTGCTGGACACCGCCGAAAATATAAAGCCGTGTCCGGTATGCGGCTGTCTGACCGACGCCCAATCATCCATGTGCGAGTTCTGCCGCGACGATTCACGCGCCAACGGCCAGCTGTGCGTCGTGCGTGATTTGTCGGATGTCTGGACGCTGGAAAAATCAGGCGTGTTCGCCGGGCGCTATCATATTCTGGGCGGCCAGATTTCAGGCATGGCGGGCGTCACGCCGGACGATTTGAATATCGGTGGACTGCCTGCGCGCATTAAAAATGAAGGCGTGGTCGAGGTTATTTTCGCCCTGCCCAATACTGTCGAGGGCAAAACGACCCAGCACTACGTGATGTCCGTTATCGGGGACGCAAACGTGGCCTTTTCCGAACTGGCGTCGGGTGTGCCGCTGGGCGGCGATTTGGACTATATCGACGACGGCACTTTGTCATTGGCGTTCGGCGGCAGGAAAGTTATTTAAAATTAAGAATTAAGAATTAAAAAGTACAAATGAAAAATCCATCATCCATCATCCATCATCAATTATCCATCGCGTCTCTGCCGCCGATTCGCGAAATGATGGTTGCCGCAGGATTGGCGCCCAAGAAACATCTGGGGCAGAATTTCCTGTTCGATTTGAATTTGACCGGAAAAATCGCGCGCAGTGTGCCGGACATAGAACACACCACTGTTGTAGAGGTCGGGCCCGGCCCGGGCGGATTGACGCGTGCGCTGCTGATGGCGGGCGCCGCGCGCGTTATCGCAATTGAAAAAGATAAAGCGACCGAACCGATTTTGTCGCAGATTGCGGCCGCCGCGGACGGTCGGCTGGATGTCATTTACGGGGACGCATTGAAATGGATGACAGATGATGGACAATGGATAATGGAAGATTACGCAGTATGTTCGAATTTGCCTTATAATATTGGAACGGAATTATTGATTCATTGGCTGCACATTATGGCCACATCATCCATTATCAATCATCCATCATCACTGACTTTGATGTTTCAGCGCGAAGTGGCCGAGCGTATCGTCGCCCATGTCGGCGACGGGCAGTATGGCCGCCTGGCCGTTTTGACGTCGCTGGTCGCGGACGCCAAGATATTGTTCAATGTTCCCGCCGCCGCGTTCTTTCCCGCGCCCAAGGTACAGAGCGCGGTTGTCCAAATCATCCCGAACGCGCGGAAAATCGCGTCCTTGCAAGGTCTGGATAAAATTGAAAAATTAACCGCGAAACTGTTCGGCCAGCGCCGCAAAATGATTCGCGGAATCATCAGGAATGTCGACTGGTCACAATTTGGATTGACCGGGACCGAGCGCGCCGAGGAATTGCTGCCCGAAAAATTCGCGGAAATGGCAGAGGCATTAATAACCAGTAGCGAATAGCATATAGCGAATAGCAGGTAGCGCATAGCTGCTTGAGTGTAATGCCATCAGCTATACGCTATTTGCTATATGCTATTCGCTACTGGTTATCTACAGTTTGTTTTACCTCCATAATTCTGATACAATTTGGTTTATGGAAAAGCAGTGGGGAGAGGGCGGCTTATGACAACATCGATACTTATCTTTTTCGGAATCGCGTTTGCGCTGGTGTTCGCGCTGCGTTTGGCGCGAATCGGAACGCTGCTGGCGTTTCTGCTGGCGGGCGTTATTTCCGGGCCGTATGGGCTGGGCCTGTTCCAATTGACGGACATATGGAACTTTCTGGGCGAGGTTGGAATCATGTTCCTGTGGTTTACCATCGGTTTGGAAATCAATATGAAACGCCTGTGGCAGATGAAGCGCAATATCTTCGGATTCGGCGCCGCCCAGGTTCTGATGGTCGCGGTCATGCTGTTTCCGATTCTGTTCGGATTGACGTCTTGGTCGATTATGGGGACCGTGATGGTCGCGTTGATTTTCGCGATGTCCAGCACCGCCGGCGATTTGCAGATTCTGGCCGATCGGAACGAGCTGCAGACAAATCTGGGCCGGCAATCGTTCTCGATTCTATTGTTCCAGGATTTGCTGGCGATTCCGCTGTTGGCGATGCTGCCGGTGTTCGCGGGCAAATCGTTCAACCTGGGGGCCAGCGTCGTCGATGTTCTGGTGTTGTCGGTCGGTTTGATTCTGGGGGTCGTGGTCGTTGGACGCTTTGTGCTAAATCCGCTGATGCGCGCGGTGGCCAGGATAAAATCCAGAGAGCTGTTTTTGCTGACAATCATGCTGAACATCATCGTGTGGGCCGTAGTGCTGCAGCTGACCGGGCTGCCGCCGGAACTGGGCGCGTTTCTGGCCGGCATGTTGTTAAGCGAAACGATTTACAGGCACCAGATTAAGGCCGAGATTTCGCCCTATGCCACATTATTCATCGCGTTTTTCTTTATTGCGCTGGGGATGGGATTGGATTTGAACATGCTGGCCCGCAATTGGATGGTTGTGGCCGGCGGCGTGGTCGCGCTGGTCGCGATAAAGTTCGCGGCCATCTATATCGTCGCGCGCGTGCGCCATATACGTTCGCGCGACGCGTTCCTGATTGCGCTGATTCTGGCCCAGGGGGGCGAATTCGGACTGCTGATACTGCAGACCATGAAAAGCAGCGGCATCAACGCCATACCTTTCGTCCACGGCGAGATTCTGATTGCGATAATCGTGCTGTCCATTATGGTGACGCCATTATTGCTGGCTGTTTTCGACGTGCTGCAGAAATCGGGAAAACTGTTCCCGAACGCGAAGACCAAGAAAGAAAATTCGAAACTGCTGCCGGACGCGCAGCCCCAGGTTCTGATTTGCGGTTTTGGCCGCGTTGGCCGGATTATCGCGCAGATGCTGGAATCACAGGGCATCCCGTACGCGGCCGTTGATTTGAACGTGGACAGCGTCATGATGGGACGCGAAAACGGATTCAAAGTCTATTATGGCGACACCAGCAACGCGGCTGTGCTGCGCGATATGGGGCTGGCGCCGCGCCGGACGCGCGCGGTGGTCTTGGCGCTGGACAACGCATGGGTCGCGAAAAGCACCGTGCGCGCGGTCAAGACAATCGCACCGCGCGTGAAAATATTCGCCCGCGCCCGCAATATGGCGGAATCCAAAGTCCTGATGGCCGAAGGCGTCAAAGGGGCGTTCCCAGAAACAATCGAATCGTCGTTCAGACTGGGTTATGACCTTCTGGCGAATATCGGCGTGTCCGAGGATGAAATCGCGGGCCTTGTCCGCGACCTGCGCGCCAACCATTACGCCAGGCTGGACAAGACCAATTAACAGATAACAGAGCACAAATAACAGTTATCGGTTCTAGCTACTAACGACTAGCTACTAGCTACTAATAGTTGCAATCGACCGCGTATGTTGCTATATTCCCCGGTGAACCCAAGGACAGGATATGAAGAACACATACAAAATCATTTCGATTATTTTCGGGGCCGTTTTGCTGGACCAGATCACCAAGGGGGCTTTGGTTTACCTGCTGACGGGCGCGGTGCCGGTGTTCGGCCGCGCGTGGGACATCATACCTTTTCCGTACATGATGGCCCATGTCACGAACTTTTTCAATATAGTCTTTACTTGGAATCCGGGCACGTCGTTTTCGCTGTTCCGCGCGCTGGGCGAATCCGCGCCGTTGGTGATAATTATCCTGACGGGCGTCGTTATCGGCATGCTGGGCCACTATTTGTTTATCCGCGCCGCGTCCCATGAAAAGTGGCCGCTGGCGCTGATTGTCGGTGGTGCGCTGGGCAACCTTGTCGACAGAATCCGTTTCGGCGCGGTTATCGACTTCCTGGATTTTCACGTCGGCGGATGGCATTGGCCGGCGTTCAACGTCGCCGATGTCTGCATCGCGGTGGGCGTGGGATTGTATTTATTAAACTGGTTGGTTAACAAACATCGTAGTTCGTAATCCGTAATTCGTAATCCGTAGTTGGATTGTCGGATTACCTATTACCTATTACCTATTACCTATTGCGGAGCAAATAATGGTCAAATATATGGATAACAACGCTGGTTTCAACCAGTGGATGGCAAATAAACAAAAAGCGGCCAGCGCGGTCGGGGCGGCGAAAACGTCGAAATTTACCGGTTTTCTTTGGTGGCTGGCGATATTCGCGGTGGCTTGTTGGCTGTTTTCAATGTGGTTTGCACCAAAACAGGAACTGGCGGTCAGCAATCAGGAATCGGTCGCTGTCGAAGATATTTCCAATATGCCGCTTCATGGGCTGGCGGGTCGAAACATAACGATCGGTGTCCAAGGATTGCGCTTTCCATTCGTACGTCTGAACGATTATACCGAGAAATACAAAGTCCCTGTATATTCGGACGAAACAAAAAACAAGATAGTCGGGAAAGAAACAGTAACGGAACAAGTTGTTTTGTTTAGTTACGATGACAAAGGCTTTATAGAGGTCGGATTGGTTGCAAATGGCACGACTGCGCCGACCATGTCCACAAAATGGAAAGAGGTCCAATGGCCGCATTCAAAAGAGTTTGGCAAGCCCGCGGTTATGACCTGGACCAACGCGGACAATGTTAATTTTACACGCGCTGTTTTGATTGACGACTATGTAATTACCATCAAAGATGAAATTTCCAACAAAAGCGGCCGGGATGTTTCAGTTGCGCCTTATGCGCGCGTGGCGCGGACGGGCGGCGCCGAAAACGTCGCCGTCGAAACCGGCGGGATTGCCTATGTCAATTCGGACATCGAAAACGTAACGTGGAAAAAACTGGCGAAAAAACCGCAAGCCTATCAGACGGTTGGCGGTTTCGTCGGCTTTGCCGACCAATACTGGGAAACGCTGGTCAGTGTCGACAGTCCGGACCAGACCATCCGCATGAAAAAAATCGACGAGCTTTATCAGGCCGACACCGCCGCCGCGCCGGTTCAAATCGCGGCCGGCAAGACCGCCGCCGTCACGACCAGAATATTCGCCGGTCCGCGCGACCCGTCGGTACTGGCCCATGCCATCGGCGCGTTCCCCGGCATAAGACAGACAATCGATTACGGATGGTTCTGGTTCTTGTCACGGCCGCTGCTGTGGTCGCTGAATGCGATTCACGGCTTTGTGCTGAACTATGGCCTGGCGATTATTCTGCTGACAATCGCGCTACGCGTGCTGATGTGGCCGCTGACGCGCAAATCGTATACCTCGATGGCCGCAATGCAGAAAATGCAGCCCGAGTTGCAGCGGATTCAAAAACTCTACGCCAACGACAAGGCGCGCCAGCAGATGGAAATGATGAAGTTGTACCAGACGCACAAAACGTCGCCTATGTCCGGATGCCTGCCGATGCTGCTGCAGATACCAATCTTCTTCGGATTGTACAAGGCGCTGCTGATTTCTGTTCCTATGCGCGGGGCGGAATTCCTGTGGGTATCGGATTTGTCGGTTATGGACCCGTTTTTCATCTTGCCGTTACTGATGGGCGCGACCATGTGGTGGCAGCAGAACCTGCAGACCGCGACCCAATCGAAATCCACTGGCAGCGACCCGATGGCCAGCATGCAAAAGGTTATGAAGTGGATGCCGGTTATCTTTACGTTTATGTTCGCCTGGATGCCGGCAGGATTGGTTCTGTACTGGACGGTGTCCAATTTGTTCGGTATTGGCCAGATGTATGTCATCAAGCGCAAAAAATAATTTCCCACCCGGAATTGCGTTGCGCGTAAAAAATGCCCCTCATGTACGTCTTGTACACTACGGGGCATTTTTTACGCGCAGTCAACCCAACCGTTAAAAATCATTTGGCCCAGCCTGGTTCATAGACTGATTTTTATTGACAAATATTAAAAATAGGGTATAATTTGCAAAAGAGGACAACAAATGAATGCCAATATCAAATTGAAAAAGTTTGGATTTCGGACAATTATTCCGCACGCTGGCGCTTTTTATAATGTTTTGCAGAATAATCGCGCGCGTTTGGAACCTTGGTTCTGGTGGGCTGGTCAAAATACTACGCCGAACCTGCTGAAGACGATTGCTTTTATGACATTATATGTCTTGGATACCAAGCGTAAAAAATTGATATATAAATTATCTAAATCAAAGAAATATGATGAACAGTTTTTGATTTTCAAAGAAAGTAAACTGGCCGGTATGACTGGTTTGGATAATATTGATAATGATAAGAAAAATGCCGAGCTTTGGTATTTCCTGACCGCTGAAAACGAAGGACAGGGCACGATGTCCGCATCTTTGAAGCTTATCGAAGATTATGCGTTCAAGACAAAAGATATGAACATGTTGTATGCAAAGACGGCGGCTGGCAACGAACGTTCTGAATCGCTGTTGAAACGAAATGATTACAACATAGGTCGGGTCGAGTACGATGTTCCGACATCGCCGCGCAATCCGAAGATTACCGATTTGATGACCTGGGTCAAACATCGATAAAAATCCCACGTTCGGGGGATTTTTATTTTGTCAGATACCTGTACAGTTGGTCAGGTGTCAAAATAAACGGGTTGCGAATCCCCAATGCGCGCCGCGCCATGGCAACGCAAGAAACAGAGTTCAGAGTACAAAGTTCAGATTGCAGAGTGCCGTCACCCCGGCGCAGGCCGGGGTCAGAGTTCAATTTTCGGTTTGTTTTTACAAACACCCAGCCGTTCTTTTCCAGTATCTTTAAATCGCGGGCCGACACATTCAATACATGAATGCCCGTTTTTACTTTGTGAACGAACAAATATCTGCACTTTGATCCCGGCCTGCGCCGGGGTGACGGCACTCTGCACTCTATTACTATGGCGCAGTGGCGGAACCGCCGGCAAAAGATGCGCGGCAATATCTTTGATGTTTTTGATGTGAATCCGATAAGCATAGCAAAACCTTTTAGTCACTAGCGTATAGTGTATAGTGCATAGTGATTAGTGAACTAGTTAACTATTCACTATGCACTATACACTAATCACTAGTGGTTATTTATCCATCCCTTGGCGGTTGCCGCGGTTTCCAGCGTATGCATGGCATCGCGCCAAATGGCCGCTTTGCGGTTTTCCGACCAGATGTGCTGGTGCGGTGTTCGTCTTTTGTCGCCGAATTCTTTCATGACGGCCAGCTGTTTGTCAGTCAGCCGTCCCGACAGATAAAGCTTGGTAATCAAAGTTTCCACATCCAGCAATTCGCACGCGCGTTTTGTGGATGAAAAGCTGCCGGAACGAAAGCCGTTACGGGTCGCCTTGGAATATAGAAACCAGAACCATAGCTGCTCGGCGCTTTGGAACTTTTCAGCGTTTGAATGTGATTTCACTGTTTGTACAGTCATTTTACTCTCTCCTTTTTAAGGTGTGAACAATTATCGCGTTCCACCGAAGGCGTTATAAAAAAACAATGCGAATATGTAAATTATTACAACCAAAGGTTGAAACGCGAATCGGATTTCCGATTCGCACAAAGATTTTCTTTATTTATCTGCGAATCGACAAAAATCGCCGATTAATCGGCGTTTTATAAATCAGGGTCGCCCCTGGTTTTATTGATTGAATTTTAGCGGCTTGCGCAGCCGAACGATATAATCCCGCCAATAAAAAACCGTCGCCGGGTCCCGAAAGAAAAGTTGCTTTCCATGGGACTTGGCGGCGGTTCAGGTCATTGGCGGAAAACAATCCCCGCCGGCGGCCGGACAACAATTGAAACCGTCTGCGCCCATATCGGTATAGGTCTCGCCGGTGCAGCAACCATTGGCGTCCGGCGCCGTTTTGTCTTCGCACTGCAGCGCGGCGGGCGGCGTTTCAACCGGCAATTGTTTGAACGGATTCTGTACCGTGCCGTTGTCGTTATAATTCAGGCCCAATACGTTTTCGTTATACTTTTGGGTGCCGGTCTGCAGTTTGTCCCATTGTTTGGTCTTGTCATCGTAGACCGCGTTACTAGTCGTTTGCTGGTTCTGGTACACAGCCGCCTGTTTCGCGTTGTTGATTGCCTTGTATTGCGCGGACTGGCAATAAAACAGAACAGTACGGTAATCATAGCCGGCCGCTTGGATTTGCTTTTCCTGCCCCTCATTTACGCCGCCTGTGAAATTTCCATTGGCGTCTCTTTTGCAATATCCATCCATATCGAACGAGCGCACCTGACCGGTCATGGAACCGGCGTTTTCCGCCGACTCACCTATGCCGGATGGTCTTCCCGGGTTATCAACGCGTGGGTTGGAGCCATACGTCTCTATGGCGCATTTTTTATTGCTTTCCGTCGGGGCGCCGCATGTAACCAGCAAATCCACAGGCGAAAATACGGTAATGCGCGTGCCGGCGGCAATCGAGAAGGGCGGCACGGTGTTGTCCATCATATCGACCAACAATTTCTGAGCCACCTTGTTCCAGGCGGTGACGATTTCATTCTTGGCCAGTTCGGACGAGCGAACTTGGCCGCTTTGCGTCACCGTGTTATTGTCTAAATCAATCTGGTTGACAAACCGATCTGAAATCGGCGCAATCATATTTACCGCCGCCGGCACAACCGCCGTCAGCATCGGCATGACGAACTGTTCCAGATAATCCGTCGAGCCGCGGCCCGGCACGCCGATTCGTCCCTGGGCGTCGCCGGAAAACGGATTTTGTCCGGTGCCGAAATTAAATTCGACGCCATCGGGGCGGACGAACTGATACCAGTTGACCTGCATCCGGCCGATGGCCTTATAAGGGCCGGGCATATCGCCGGTGACATAGCCGTACAAAGTCGTTCCTGTTGGCACAATGATGGTGCGGCCATTGTCGGAATAAACATTCCGGTCGACGGTCGCGATGATGGGCAATATGTGGTCGTCGGTTATCAGTCTTTGTTCGGCGCGGATTTCAGAAACGATTGTCGCCGGTATCGGCTTGTATTGCCGCAGTATGAACGTACGGTCATAAGGCGCGCTGGACACGACTGTGGTGCCGCTGGACGTCATAATTTTGTCTGTCTTTTGCACAAAACCCGGATTAAGAACCGACAGTCTTTGCGAAGTGCCGTACGCTGCGCCGGCCAAATCTGCGGATTCCAGCTGACGCGCGCGGTTGACATTCTTAGGCGCGACCGGATTTGACAGTTGCGGAATCGCACCGTTGGTAATCGACGCATAGCCGATATGGTCCGCATCCGTCCCAATCTTGCGTCCGGAATTATTTATATCCATGATTATGCCGTTGTCGGGATTATAAGTCCCGGTCGGGGAATCGCAATTCTTGTCCGAAAAGGGATGAAAGAAATATGCGCCGCCCTTGGGCCTGATCCATCCGATTTGTTGGCCCGATGCGCCGTATCCCGGGAACGCGAAATCGGAACAATCTTCGGCCGACAGCTGCAGCGCCGGCGCCGCGACGACGAGCGGTGCGGGCGACGGTTCGGGCACCACAGGGACGCTTGGGATAATCGGCGCGACCTTTTCCTGAACAATCGGGGCGGGCGCCGCCGGTTTATGTTCAGGTTCAGACTCAGGTTCTGGTTCAGGCTTCGCAACCGGGGTGGCCGCGACCGCGATGGTAATCTTGTCGGTGCGCTTTATGATGTTTTCCAGCTGCGACGCGTCATGCCAGTCGACGAACAGCGACGCGCCGCTGACATCGGCCGGTATCGTCGGCGCGTATTCGACGCTGATGGTGCACGAAACCTTGTCGCTGATTCCGATGTTCGGGCAGGTCGTTTTCGGTTTCGACAATCCGGGAACGTCATTGGATGGCGGCCGGACCGCGTCGATTTTGACCGGCTTGTCGGCCATAACGGTAAATGTTTGGGTTTTGACCTCTCCGACTTTGGTCGTTGTCCAATCGACGGTATCGGGGTCGATGGCTATGGACGCCGGAACGGTTTCCGTCGGTTCGGCAACCGGGTTCTTGTCACCTTTTAGCAACAGAACCAGCAAAATCAAGACAACGATGAACGCTGCGGCCAACAACAGCCACTGCACATGTTTCGGCGTGTTTTTTCTGAGTTCTGAAAATTGCGTTTTTAATGATTGCATCTTACCGTAATCCGTAATCCGTAATCCGTAATCCGTAATCGGAGGAATCGGATTACCGATTACCGATTACCGATTACCGATTACGATTTACTGTATCCTTACCACGTGGCAGTTAGCGCCGCTGAACTTCAGCATTTGGTCGCATAGTTTCTGGGCGCTGTCTATGTCTGACATCGGGCCTATGCGCAAGCGGTACAGCCGCGCGGCGGACGAATCGGAGCCCAAATCGCCGACGCCCTGTTCGTCCACTGCGAAAAAGACCATATTCTTGTAAGGGGTCAGCAGGCCTTGGCCGTCTTCGCCGCTAAGCTTTGCCAGCAAAGACGTCCAATAATCGTTCAGTGCCTTGACCGATGTGTCCGAACGCAGTTCGACCGCGACGCCCGCCTGGTTGCTGCTTATCAGCGGGATATTTGTCTGTGGCAGGTATGCGCCGGTCGTGTTTCTTTCTGTCGGAATCATCATAACGCCGCCTTTGCCGCCGGCATATCCGCCGCCCATGGGCGCACTGTACGACATTGTCGGCGCGACGCCGTAACCGTTCGTCGCCGCCATAGCCGGCTGTTGCCCGCCGCCGACATAGGTGCCGTTCAGCGACTGGCTGCTGTACATGGACTGGGCGACGTTCGCCTCGGCCAGGGCCATGACGGACGCAGTATCCGCAATCAGGAACGGCTTTTCGCGTTTCTTGATGCATACGATTCGCTGGCCGCTGCGCAGTATCATGTCGCCGACGGCCTCGATTATCAATAATCTTCCGTTTTCGCCGTCGGTGCGAAATCCGACCGGGGATTCGCCGCCTTCGACCAACAGGGATACGACGGGACGCTGGGTCATCGCGATAACCTTGTCGCCAAAGTCGATATAGGTGAAGATTCTATCGCGCCACACGCGTTCGGGCGCGATGACGTAATCGTCGGGATTCGGCACAAAGATGTCCAAATCGAAACGGAATTCAGACGGGTCGATTTTCATGGATTTAATCCAGCCGTAATCTTCGCCGTCTACGCCCAAAGCAGCAGAACCGCCGGTGGAGGCCTTTTTAAAGATGGAATTCATGCCCGAAGACGGCGCGCCGGTCGCTGACGCCGCCGGCAGTGCGCGGTTGCCGTCCAACACGACGTCGACCTGAGAATAGGTGATTTCGCTGCTGTTTGCCGGTTCGCTGCGCAGATAGAAAATGTATTTATTTCCGCTTTTGCCCGTGACAATCAGGTTTGTGTCCGCACCCATATTGGTTCCCTCGGGCGTGATGTACATCGAGCGTCCGCCGTTTTGCGGCGCGAATTGGAACAGGTCGCTGTTGCCGACGACGCCGTCCTCGATTTGTTCGCCATCGGGCAGGTTAACCATAGTGACCATGCCATTGCGCAGCTTGATGGGCAGAACGCTGCCCGCCGACCAGGTCAGCTGGGCGTATCCGGGTTTCAAGGAACCCGCGGCCATGTTCGCATTCGGGTTATCCCAAGCCTCTTGGATGCCGACCTCGGCTGCACTCGCGGCGCGCGCGCCGCAAAGAATAAAGAATAAAGAATAAAGAATAAACTTTTTTAACATTTCTATTTCTCCAGAATTTGTAATTAAAGAAACAAGACGAAAGAAATTTATTCTTTATTCTTTATTCTTTATTCACTTGGATTTCATGCCTTTATATGAAATCCAACGGGTCGCCGCGGCCAACCTCCACCTTGTATTCCGATACTCGGATGCCCAGCGGATTGTTCAGCCGTTCCGTCCATTTTATCGTGTTTTCCAATTCCAATTTCACTTCGATTGTATAATCTTTTTCGGTGGTCTGTCCATCACTATTTGTGCAGAAAAACCTGAAGCTGACCGCATAGGTGTTCAACTCGTTCGTTTTCGGGTCGCGCGCGCGCCGCGCGATGGGTCCGGTGAATTCGACCGGACAACGGAATTCGAAATCCGGCGGCTCGGCCATATAAGCCATCCACATGCGGGTTTTCATGAATTCTTGATAGACCTCGGGTGTGCTCCACATATATACAGTGCCTTCTTCGCCCTCGTTGGTCCACTTGCGCTGCATCGCGGCGGCGCTGGGAATGATTTCGTTGCGGGCCTTGATGTATTCCTTGATAAAGGCCTGTTTATAAACCTCTATATTATCCTTTTCCGGCGTGAAGTCTGACAGCTTTATTTCCATCTCGGCCCGTGGCTGGGTTGTCAGAAAGAAAACCTGGGTCCGATTAAGCGGATACATCTTTGCCAATGTGACGACAAGAACCACCACCACAACCAAGCTGGCGGCGAATACGAAAGTCATTAATCTTGACATCAAAATAGGGGGTTCGATACTGTCGGCCACGCTCCTTATCCTCTCCTTTGTTAAAGGATTGTAGAAAAAAAACAACGGGCCGCGCAAGCAAAAAAATAGCAATTAGCAAATATCAAATAAGGCAGAAATAAATTTAAGATTTATGATTTGGCGCAAGCTTGCCTACTTCTGCTTTTTGCCTTATTTGCTATTTTCCCACGGCAGGTTCGACGGGAAATCTTGGCAAGACGCTGACTTGTCCACCAAAGACAAAAATATCAGTCCCCCTTGAAACAACTTTAACAGCATATCTTCTGGGATTTCCAATTTGCCGTTTGCGTATTCCATAAATTGCCTTTGCGCGATTTCTAATAATCAGGCCGCCTGACATTGCGTCATATTGAGTTTTTCGTGCGCAATGCGCAAAGAGTCACCGATAATGTTATGCATTTCAAGTCCTTGGTTTTGTAAAACTTTTTCAATAAAAAAAGACCACCATTCGAAAGGTGGCCGGGAGTTCATCGGTCAGAAATACTTAACCCCGTTGCCTTTGGCCGAAACCTGTTATATAGCAACAGCATCCCGACCTTGGCCGGGACACTTGGTAGATTGGTACTTCGGGGCGATGAAACCCGTTCACACTAACAAATGTCTATTCAATACAGGGCATTATACACTATTTTTCTGAATTTGCCAGGAAATTCTGACTTTTTCGCTTGCGTCGGTCCGATTAAAGCCTTATAATACTTTCCGCTTGATTTTTAGTATCAGTGTGCTATCTTGGCGCGAGTTACCAAGCAAAAAATGGTGTTTTGGGCAGGTATGTGCGGCATTTTGGTGTGATGTTTGTTTTGCGCCGTGCGCTGTTGAAGACCACAGGGGCATAGTTCAACGGTAGAATATCGGTCTCCAAAACCGCGGATGAGGGTTCGATTCCTTCTGCCCCTGCCAATTTTCGTGACACGTGATACATAGCGCGTGTACGAAATAAAAAAAGTCGTGTCACGTATTTCGTGTCACGTGTTACGGATTACGGAAAAATGAAAAAGATGCTTGAATATATTAAATCGGTGCGCGGCGAATGGTTCAAGATTATATGGCCGACGCGCGATACGGTTATCCGCGCAACAATCATGATTTTAATCTTTTCCGGATTGGCGGCGTTGTTTTTCTTTTTAACCGACAGTGTTTTGACCGCGGTCGTCGGATGGATTTTCTAAGCAAGGAACAAAACTGATGGAAGGCAATATGCAATGGTTTGTTGTTAACGTTCACACCGGATGCGAGGACAAGGTCGCCCGCGGCCTGCGCGAGCAGATTGACAAGCGCCGTTTGAACGCGCTGTTCGGCGAAATCCTGGTGCCCACGCGCGAAGTGACCGAGGTCAAGGCCGGCAAGCGTGTAAAAAGCGAAAAGAAATTCTTTCCCGGATATATCGTCGTCCAGATGAACATGACCAACGAAACGTTTTCGCTGGTGAAATTAATGCCGCAGGTCGTCATGTTCCTGGGTCAAAAGAACAAGCCTATTGCGGTAAGCGAGGATGAGGCGCGCCGCTTGCAAAAGCAGGTCGAAGAAGGCGTATTCTCGACCGAGACGCAAGAATACGAAATCGGCCAAGAGGTCCATGTTATCGACGGACCATTTGCGAACTTCAACGGCGTCGCGGCCGAAGTCGACAACGCAAAGCAAAGAATGACTGTTACGATTTTGGTCTTTGGCCGTGAAACCAGCGTCGAGCTGGAATTCAGTCAGGTCGAGAAAGTCTGACGCGGCAAAGCCGCGCAAAGGCAGAAGGCAAAAGGCAAAAGGCAGAAATGTCCGATGCGCGGAGCCCCTGCCGCAAATTGTGGAAGATGCGCCACATCGCACCACAAACACTAACTGCGGTTGGTATTCGGCATTCGGCATACTTCTGCCTTTTGCCTTTTGCCTTCTGCCTTAAACACGGAGTGTTGAAATGGCAAAAAAAGAAGTCAAGGGACTGGTCAAGCTGGTCGTCCCCGCAAAACAGGCGAATCCTGCGCCGCCTATTGGTCCGGCCTTGGGCGCCGCCGGCGTGAACATCGCGGAATTCTGCAAACAATTCAACGACGCGACCGCCGACAAGGAACCGGGAATGCCGATTCCTTGCATTATTACCGTATACACGGACCGCAGTTTCGAATTCATCATGAAATTGCCGCCGGTATCCTATTACATCAAAAAGGAATTAAAGCTGAAGCTGGGGTCGAAAAAGCCGGGCCGCGAATTCGTCGGCACGCTGTCCCAGGATGCAATCAGAAAAATTGCCGAGGCCAAAATGCCGGATTTAAATTGCTCTACCATTGAAGCGGGCGCGAAAATCGTCGCCGGTCAATGCCGTTCCATGGGCGTAAAGGTGGAGGAATAAAATCATGAAAACGACAAAAAGACAAAAAACTTGGACCGCGTTGGATGCCGACAAAGTGTATCCGATTGCGGACGCTATCGATGTATTGCGCGGTTTTTGTTCCAAAAAATTCGATGAGAGCCTGGAAATCGCCGTCCGTTTGGGTGTCGATGTGACCAAGGCCGACCAGAATATCCGCGGCATGCTGTCGTTGCCGCACGGCACTGGCAAAACAGTTCGCGTCGCTGTGTTTACTGAGAACGCCCAGGCCGATGCCAAAAAAGCTGGCGCTGACATTGTCGGCGGTGAAGAATTAATCGACAAGGTGGTCGGCGGCTTTCTGGATTTCGACCGCGTTATCGCGACGCCCGACATGATGCCGAAGATGTCGAAAATCGCGCGCGTTTTGGGACCAAAAGGCCTGATGCCTAACCCGAAACTGGGTACGGTTACGAACGATGTTGCGGGCGCAATTGCGACCGCCAAGGCCGGCCAGATTGAATATCGCGCCGAAAAAAGGGGCATCGTCCACGCCGGAATCGGCAAGATGTCTTTCACAACGGACAAGCTGGTCGAAAACGTGGCCGCGCTGATAGACCAGTTGAAAAAGATTAAGCCCGCGTCCAGCAAGGGCCAATATATTCTGGGTTGTTCCGTCACGACGACGCAGGGACCCGGTTTGAAAGTAGAGGCCAAGTAAGTTAAAGGATAAGTTATAACTTATCCTTGCGCGGCGGCGCTGCCGCGCATCAGGTTTCTGTCCAAGACTGATGGTGTCGGGCAAATCCCGGCTTAATTGCCATCATAGACAAAGAGATAAATCTTTGGGGCAGGAAAAAGCCCCATCCCGACGGCGTCCGCGCGATGCCGGCCGGTGTGGAAAGTTGAACGAAAAAGTAAGGATATGATAGAATGAGACGCGAAGAAAAATCAGATTTGATTTCAGCGTTGCAGTCGTCATTGAAAGAAGCGAACGGTGTTTTCGTTGTCGAAAATCACGGTTTGACGGTCCGCGAAATGGAAGAGCTGCGCAGGGAACTGCGCCCGCTGGTTTCCATGTTCAAGGTCGTCAAAAACCGTCTGATGAAATTGGCATTGGCTGACACTGATTTCGCGCCTGTATCCGATTTGATGAAGCGTCCGACGGCGGTCGCGGTTGCGACAGACGCGCTGGCCGTTACCAAGGTCTTGGCGGGATTCGCCGACGCTCATCCGAATCTTTCCATCGTTGGTGGAAAAATGGACGCGGGTGTTCTGGATACTGACGGCGTTATGCAATTATCCAAACTTCCTTCTCTGTTGGAAATCCGCGGCACCATCGCGCGCATACTGGTCGAACCGGCATCGCGTCTGGCCCGCGTTTCAGCGGAGTATGGAAAAAAGTAAATTAAGAATTAGGAATTAAGAATTAAGAATTAATTTTCTTGGTTCGTGTCTTGGTTCTTGTAATAAAGCGTAAGGATTTTGATTTTTGTGGTTGAGAGTTTTACATTTGAATAATTCTTAATTCTTAATTCTTAATTCTTAATTAAAATACGGAGTAAAAAAATGGCAGACATTCAGAAATTGGTTGACGAATTGTCAAAGTTGAGCGTTTTGGAAGCGGTCGAGCTGTCCAAAGCCTTGGAAGAAACATGGGGCGTGTCCGCTGCGGCGGCCGTCGCCGTCGCCGGCCCTGCGGCCGGCCCTGCGGTCGAGGAAAAGACGGAATTCGACGTCATCCTGAGCGATGTCGGCGCGAACAAGCTGGCCGTTATCAAAGCGGTCAAAGACATCACGGGACTGGGATTAGGCGAGGCCAAGGCTTTGGTCGAATCCGCGCCCAAGGCCGTGAAAGAAGCCGTCGCGAAAGATGAAGCTGAAAAATTAAAGGCGACATTGGAAGCGGCCGGCGCCAAAGTGGAAATGAAATAATTTCCGCCGCCCTGGAACCGCCCGGCGGTTCCGACAAAAAAAGTCCATGTCCGCATGGCACGCACCCGCCAAAGGCGAAAACCCTTCGGCGGGTCTTTGGGCGCAAAAGTTTGGGACGATAGAACAGGCAAAAATTGTATCGTTTCGACTTTTTCGTTTGCAGAACATATATAAAAAAGGATTAATACCCATGGCAGTTATCCAAAAATTAAGAAAATCTTTTGGTAAAAGTTTTTTGCAAACCCCGCTTCCCGATTTGGTAGAAATCCAGTATGATTCTTATAAAGATTTCCTGCAGGCCGACGCGGAGCCGCAGAACCGCAAGAATGTCGGACTGCAAAATGTGTTTTCATCCATGTTTCCCATCAAGGATTACGCCGGCATTGCGGACCTGGAGTTTGTCGAATATACATTGGACAAGCCAGTCTATAACGTAAAAGAATGCATGCTGCGCAATATGACATATTCCAGCAAGCTGAAATTAAAGCTGAGATTGATTCTGTGGGACGTCGCCGAAGACGGCAAAAAGAGCCTGCGCGACATCAAGGAACAAGAAATATTCATGGGCGAGGTTCCGCTGATGACCGAACGCGGCAGCTTTATCGCGTCCGGTGTCGAGCGCGTCATCGTATCCCAAATGCATCGCGCCCAGGGCGTCGTGTTCGGCACGACCAAAGAATCCAAGGTCGCGGGAAATCCGACGACCTATACCGCGCGTATTATCCCCGAACACGGTTCATGGATTGACTGCGAAGAGGCCAAGGGCGTCATATACGTCCGTATCGACCGTCGCCGCAAGGTTCCGGCGACCGTGCTGCTGCGCTGTCTGCCGGCGGCCGAGGACGAAAAGAAATGGCTGGCCGACCCGCGCAAAGTCTCTATCCGGGGAATGTCCGAAACGGAAATCCTGGGCGCGTTCTATAAAAAAATTCCACTGTCGTTCGACGGAAAATTGTGGTGCGGGGAAACATCGGTGTTCGACGGCCTGGACAAGTACCGTCTGAACTATGACCTGATTAATCCGAAAGACAAAAAAGTTATGGCCGCCAAGGGCGAGCGTCTGAATGCCAAAAGGCTGGCGAAAATGCCGTCCAAGAATTTTGGCATCCTGCCGGAAAGTCTGGTTGCAGAATACCTGTTTGACCCTATTGTGTCGGGCGACGAAGTCATTTTCCCGGCCGGCACGGAAATTACCGAGGAAGTCCTGGCCGATTTGGAAAAACGGAACGTCAAAAACATATCGCTGATTTCCATCGACAACGCGACTATTGGCGCGCATATGCGCAACACGCTGATTGCGGATAAAACGACGAACCGCGAAGAAGCGCTGATTGAAGTCTATAACATTATCCGTCCGGGCGAGCGCCCGACACTGGAAGCGGCGGCCAACCTGTTCATGCGCCAGGGTTTCGACGCGGCGTACTATGACTTGTCTGCCGTCGGCCGCTTTAAAATGAACAAGCGTTTGAAAATCGAATCCGGCAAAAGGCCAGAGGACGAGCGCCTGTTGACCAAATCTGACTTTATCGCCGTGCTGCGGACATTGGCGAACATCATCGACCGCAAGGATGTTATCGACGACATCGACAACCTTTCCAACCGCCGCGTTCGCACGGTCGGCGAATTGCTGGAACAGAATTTCCGCACTGGCATGGTCCGTATCGAGCGTCTGGTCCGCGAAAGCCTGTCCAGTCCGAACATCGCGAACATGCAGCCCCAGGACGCCGTCAACGCCAAGCCGCTGATGTCGCTGGTATCTGAATTCTTGGGAACATCGCAGCTGTCGCAATTTATGGACGCGTACAATCCGCTGTCCGAATTAGAGCACAAGCGCCGTATATCCGCCTTGGGTCCCGGCGGTCTGAACCGCGACCGCGCGGGCATAGACGTGCGCGACGTGCATCCGACGCACTATGGCCGCTTGTGCCCCATCCATACGCCCGAAGGCGCCAACATCGGATTGATTTCGCACCTGTCGTCCTATGCGCGCGTGAATCCGTACGGATTTATCGAAACGCCGTATTACGCCGTCGAAAAGGGCAAAATCACGGAAAAAATGGTTTACCTGACCGCGGACGAGGAACTGGGGCATAAAATCGCCCAAGGCAACACGCCTACGACCGCCGCCGGAGCATTGGCAGAAGAATTGGTCACCGCCCGCGTAGACGGAGAATTTACCATGGTGCCGGCGGCTGAAATCGATTTGATTGACGTCGAGCCGCGCCAGGTCGTATCCATCGCGACCGGACTGATACCGTTCGTTGAAAACGACGACGCGAACCGCGCCCTGATGGGTTCGAACATGCAGCGCCAAGGCGTGCCGTTGCTGCGCGCGGACGCGCCGCTGGTCGGCACCGGAATCGAGCGCGAAGTGGCACGCGATTCACGTACCGGCAAGGTATCCAAGCACAGCGGCGTCGTCGAATCCGTCGATGCGAACCGCATAGTGGTCAAGTGCATGAACAGCCGCAACGTCGTGACGGGCGTCGACATATATAACCTGGAAAAATTCGAACGCAGCAATTCCGAAACGCTGATTCATCAAAAGCCGCTGGTAAAAGTGGGCGACAGAATCGCGGCCGGCGACATCATCGCCGACGGCGCGTCGATGAACTATGGCGAATTGGCGCTGGGCCGGAACGTGCTGGTCGCGTTCATGCCTTGGCGCGGATATAACTACGAGGATTCCATCGTCATATCCGAACGCATCAGCCGCGACGACGTCTTCACATCCGTGAAAATCGTCGAAAAAGAATTCAAAGTTCGCGACACGCAATTGGGCCCGGAAAGCTTTACGCGCGACATTCCAAACGTCGGCGAAGAGGCTTTGAAGAACCTGGACGAATCTGGATTCATCTATGTCGGCGCGCGCGTGAAGCAGGGCGATATTCTGGTCGGACGCGTGTCCCCGAAGTCCGAGACTCTGCTGACGCCGGAAGAAGCGCTGCTGCGCAACATCTTCGGCGAAAAAGCACTGAACGTGAAAGACACGTCTCTGCGTGTTGGTCCGAACGAAGAGGGCACTGTCATCGGCGTGAACGTCCTGACGCGCCACGGTGTTAAAAAAGACGACCGTACCCAGATGATTGAGCTGCAGAAAATCGAAAAGATTAACAAAGACCGCGAGGAAGAAGTTGCCATCATCGAAAAAGGCTTTGCGGATCAGCTGTTTCAGATGGCCGAAGGCAGTGTCATCGACAACGGCGCGGGCAGCGTGAAGCCCTTTATCGGCAAAAAATTGACCGAAGAGGTTTTCGAAGGTATCCGCCCAAGTGACATGAAGAAAATCACGGTCCGCAACAAAGAGGCGCAAGCCAGAATCGACGAGCTGCGCGATCAGCATATCATCAAGTTTAAGCTGCTGAACGAAAAGGCCGACGCCGAAGTTGCAAAAGCCACGGAGAGCAATTCGCTGAACGCGGGCGTGCTGAAAGAGGTAAAGGTTTACATCGCTCATAAAATGAAGTTGCAGCCGGGCGACAAGATGGCCGGCCGCCATGGAAACAAGGGTATCGTGTCCAAGGTTGTTCCGGTCGAAGACATGCCGCACCTGGAAGACGGCACGCCGGTCGACTTGGTGCTGAACCCGCTGGGCGTGCCGTCCCGCATGAACATCGGCCAAATTTTGGAAACCCATTTGGGCATGGCTGCCCGATCGCTGGGCGCCCAGATTGGCGAGGTATTGGAAGAGGTCAAGGCCAAGCGCGCCGTAACTGATGATTTGCGCGCCACGATGGGTAAAATCTATGGCCGGGAAACGTCAGAAAAATTGGAAAAAATGACCGACACAGACGTTCGCGCCGAAGCGCACCTGCTACGTGACGGCGTGCCGATGGCGACGCCGACGTTTGACGGCGCGACGCCCGAAGACATCCGTAAAATGCTGAAACTTGCCAAGCTGCCGGAAACGGGCCAGTTCACGCTGTACGACGGCATGACCGGCGAAAAGTTTGCCAGACAGGTGACCGTCGGAATTATGTACATGATGAAGCTGCACCACTTTGTGGATGAAAAAATCCACGCCCGCAGCGTCGGCAACTATTCCCTGGTCACGCAGCAGCCGCTGTCGGGCAAAGCCCACAACGGCGGCCAAAGACTGGGCGAGATGGAGGTCTGGGCGCTGGAGGCGCACGGCGCGGCGCACCTGCTGCGCGAAATGCTGACGGTAAAATCCGACGACATCGCGGGACGGAACAAAATGTACGAATCCATTATTTCCGGCAGCAATGACATAGTCACCGGCACGCCAGAGGCGTTCAACGTCTTCGTGCGCGAGCTGCGCGGACTGGGCCTGGCGATGACGCCGAAGAAAGTCGATTAACGCGCTTCGCGCGTTAATCGACTTTCTTCGTGACACGTGATACGAAACACGTGACACGAAGTGAAAAGATAATAAAAATCGTATTTCGTATTACGTATCACGTATCACGATTTGCGACCAACGGGAGCAAAATTTATGACAAACATGCTGCAAAAAATATTCGGACAAATCGAAACCAAAGAACAATTCGACGCGCTGCGCATCACAATCGCGTCGCCCGAGGAAATTCTTTCCTGGTCCCACGGCGAAGTGAAAAAACCGGAAACCATCAACTATCATTCGTTAAAGCCCGAGGCCGACGGACTGTTTTGCCAGCAGATTTTCGGTCCAGTCAAAGACTATGAATGCGCCTGCGGCAAATACAAACGCATAAAATTTCGCGGCGTCGTTTGCGAGCGCTGCGGTGTTGAGGTCGGCTCTTCCTCGGTCCGTCGCGAACGCATGGGACACATCAAGCTGGCAATGCCGGTATCCCATACCTGGTTCATGAGAGAGGGAAAAATCGCGACATTGCTGAACAACATGCCCCAGAAAAAGCTGGAACAGGTCATGTATTACGACGCTTACGTTGTGACAGAACCAGGTTTGACCGCCTTGAAATTGTACGATGTCATCAGCGAAGACGAATACCGCGCGGCCATCGAGGAATTCGGCGAAGACGCTTTTCACGTCGGCATCGGCGCCGAGGGCGTGCGCGGCATTATTTCAAGTCTTGATATGGGCGACGAACGCAGACGTCTGCGCGCGGAGCTGGCCGAAACGAAATCCGAGGCAAAACGCAAAGGTATCGTAAAACAATTAAAGCTGGTCGAATCGTTCCTGGAATCGAAAACGGACCCGTCGTGGATGATGCCGGATGTTCTGCCGGTTATTCCGCCGGATATGCGTCCGTTGGTGACTTTGGACGCTGGCCATGTTGCTGCGTCGGACCTGAACGATTTATACCGCCGCGTCATCATCCGTAACAATCGTCTGAAAAGATTCATGGACATGCACGCGCCCGAAATCATCGTGCGCAACGAAAAACGCATGCTGCAGGAAGCTGTGGATTCCCTGTTCGACAACGGGCACAAGGCTCGCCCGATGGTCTCGCAAAACCGTCGCCCGCTGAAATCTCTGTCCGATAGCTTACGCGGAAAATCCGGACGCTTCCGCATGAACATGCTGGGCAAGCGCGTGGATTATTCCGGCCGCAGTGTTATCGTGTCCGGTCCGACGCTGAAACTGCACCAGGTCGGTCTGCCGAAAATGATGGCGCTGGAATTATTCAAGCCGTTCGTATTCGCGCGCTTGTTGGCGGGCGATCACGCGAACACTTTGAAGACCGCCCGCAAGATGGTCGAAAACGGCGAGGAAATCGTCTGGGAAATCCTGGAAAAGGTCATATATCAACACCCGGTTCTGTTGAACCGCGCGCCGACTTTGCACCGGTTGTCCATGCTGGCGTTTGAACCGACATTGATAGAAGGCAAGGCCATCCGCTTGCACCCATTGGTGTGCAGGGGATTCAACGCCGACTTTGACGGCGACCAGATGTCAGTCCACGTTCCCATTTCGCTAGAGGCGCAACTGGAAGCGCGCACGCTGATGCTGTCGTCCAACAACGTGTTATCGCCGGCCAATGGCGAGCCTATGATTGTCCCGTCCCAAGACATGGTTCTGGGCGTCTATTACATCAGCTTGATGAACGGCGAACACGACGACAAATCGCCGCGCTTCGCGACGATGGACGAAATCAATCTGGCGCTGGAAAACAAAACAATCACGCTGCACACCCCGATTGTCGCGCGCGTCAAAGGCAAAACATACAAGACAACCGCGGGCCGCACGATATTGGGCGAATTGCTGCCAGATTCCGACGACATGCCGTTCGACTTGGTCAACAAGGTCATGCCCGTCAAAGAAATCAAACAGCTGTTGGCGACGACTTATGAACGCTGCGGCGACAAGGCGACAATCATACTGGCGGACAACCTGAAAAACACTGGATTCGAACAGGCCGCTAAATCCGGCATATCCATCGGATTCGACGACATCGTCATTCCCGAAGAAAAACAGGACATGATTAGCAAAGCCGAAAAAATGGCCGAGGAAATCGAAGACCAATATCAAAACGGTTTGATTTCGCACGGCGAAAGATACAACAAGCTGGTCGACATGTGGCAGAAAACAACCGACAGGCTGGGCGACTTGGCATACGCGGCCCTGGGAAAGACCGAAGGCGACGATTGGAATTCCATTCTGATGATGGCCTTGTCGGGCGCCCGCGGTTCCAAGGGCCAGATTCAGCAGCTGGCCGGCATGCGCGGCATGATGCAAAAACCCGACGGCAGCATTATCGAAGTTCCGATTATTTCGAACTTTAAAGAAGGCCTGTCGATGTCGGAATACTTCACGTCCACCCACGGCGCGCGCAAGGGCATGTCCGACACCGCGCTGAAGACCGCCGACGCGGGATACCTGACGCGACGCTTGGTCGAATTGTCACACAATACGGTCATCACCGAACACGATTGCGGCACGACCGAATGCATTACCGCAAAGCCGGTCTATACCGGCAGCACGCTGTCCGTTGCGCTGGGCGATGTCGTCTTGGGCCGCACGGCCGCCAAAGACGTCGTGCATCCGATTTCCAAAAAGGTCATTGTCGCGACGGGTGATTTGATTACCAAGGCGGTTGCCAAGCAGATTAACGAATCGGGCCTGCCCAGCGTGGATGTCCGCAGCGTGCTGACATGCCAGTCCGACGGCCTGTGCGCGAAATGTTACGGCATGGATTTGTCGCGCAGCACCTTGGCCCACGTCGGCGAAGCGGTAGGCGTTATCGCCGGCCAGTCCATCGGCGAACCTGGAACCCAGCTGACGCTGCGTACTTTCCACGTCGGCGGAATTGCGTCGGGCGGCGCAGAATCGCACTTTATCGAGGTTCCCGTATCCGGAACCGTCAGACTATCGGGTGTGAACACCATTAAAAACACCGCCGGCCGCGTCGTCGTCTTGTCGCGCAACGGTGAAATCTCCATCGTCGACAAAAAAGGCGAAAAACAGTTCTCGCAGAAATTGCCGTACGCGTCCATGTTGATTGTCAACGAAGGCGACACTGTGGAAAAGGGCGCGAAAGTCGCCGAATGGGACCAATACTCAAATACGATTATCGCGGAAAAAGACGGTGTCGTCAATTTCAGCGATTTGATTGAAAACGTGTCTTTCTCGGAAGAAGTCGACGCTATGACGGGCATCGTTTCCCGCAAGGTCATCAACTGGAAAACATCCACCAAGAAAGCATTGAAACCGGCCGTCACTCTGGTCGACAAAAACGGCAACGTTATCTCGCTGGGCGGCAAAAAGATTGCCGAATACCTGCTGCCGATTTATTCGGTGCTGAATGTCGCGAACGGTGCGTCTGTATCCGCCGGCGACGTCTTGGCGCGTATTCCGGTCCAGACCAAGAAAACATCCGACATTACCGGCGGTCTGCCGCGGGTTAATGAGTTGTTAGAGGTTCGCCGTCCGTCCAATCCGGCCTTGTTGGCTGAAATCGACGGCACGATTGAACTGGAAGACGCGAAATCCAAAATCATCATCCGCATCGAGCCGGACGATGGCACGGCGCCGGTCGAATACGCGGTGCCAAAAGGAACGAACCTGCTGGTGCGCAGCGGCGACGTTGTGAAAAAGGCCGAAAGGCTGGTCGACGGCGACCCTGTCCCTCAGGATATTTTGCGTATCCTGGGCCAAAAAGCCTTGGCAACGTTCATGGTGGAACAGATTCAGCAGGTTTACCGTCTGCAGGGCGTTATCATCAACGACAAGCACCTGGAAATCTTAATCCGCGAAATGACACGCCGCGTCGAGGTCACGAACCCCGGCGATACGGGATTCCTGTTGGGCCAGGTCGTCGACCGTGTTGATTTCGAGGAAGAAAACACCCGCGTCGCGCGCGACGGCGGCCGCGTGGCGGAATCCAGCCAGGTTCTGGTCGGATTAACGCGTGCGTCGCTGACCAGCCGCTCGTTCATATCGAACGCGTCGTTCCAGCAGACAACCAAAGTATTGGTGGACGCCGCCATTAACGGCGCGACTGATAAATTGGTCGGTATCAACGAAAACCTTATCGTCGGCCGCCTGATTCCAATCGGCACGGGCGCCTATGTCCGCCGCGTTCGCGAAATCGCCCGCGACGAGGAAAAGGCCGAAAAGCTGGCGCGCGAAGGAAACGTACAACAGCAGCTGTTGGATATTTAAACCGAAACACGTGATACGTGATACGAAATACGAATTCGTGTCACGTATCACGTGTCACGTATTACGGACATGAAACACATACCTGCTATTTATTGCGATATTGACGGCGTGGCGACCAAAAAGTTCATGGTACCACAATGGGACAACTTTGGCGCGCCGAATAAGAACATGCTGCGCGTTCTGGAAACATTGGGCCGCGACTTTACGATTGTTTTCATAACGGGCCGTTGGGCCATGGGACAGCAAAAAGTCGAAGATTTTATGAACGGATTGCTGCCTGGCGTAAATAAGAAAATTTTCTGCAAACCGCATGATTACCCTGCAACCACTGCGGAATACAAACTGGCCAAAGTCAAGGAGCTGGAGGCCGCAGGCTATGATTTTCATCTGGGATTCGACGACCACAGCGCGGTTATCGGATACCTGCATAACCACGGCATGTTCGTGGCCCAAGTCATAACCGACTAGAGAACCGGCCGCCGAAACTCGCGGCCTAAGATTTTTCTTGCAAAAAGACCGAATATTAATAAAATACAACGCGTGAATAAAAGGATTATAAAATGGCAGTGCCAAAAAGCAAAACCAGCAAAGCTCGTACAAAACAACGCCGCGCGCATGACGCGCTGAGTGTGATGCCGGCGGGCGTTTGTAAAAAATGCGGCGAAAAGAAACGTCCGCACCATGTTTGTCCTGCTTGCGGAACGAAATAACAGATAGTAGATAGGAGATAATTAGTATTGTGTAAGCGTGAACAAATTTTGTAATTTTGAACAATGTTCAAAACACACTGAACCAATATCTCGTATCTTCTATCTTGTATCTCCTATATTTTACCGCAATGTCCAAGACAAAAAAGATTATTTCCATTGACGCGATGGGGGGCGACAAGGCCCCCGTCGCGGTGTTTGGCGGCATGAACCAGTTCTTGTTCCAAAATGGCGAGGACAGTGTTCATTTTCGCATTTTCGGCGATGAAAAAAGTCTGAGAAGACTGTTGGCCAAATATCCGCGCGTCCAGCGCAATTGCCAGGTTATCCACGCCCCCGACGTCATCAAGGGAACCGACAAGGTTCGCGACGTTATTCGCAGTGCGCAAAATACTTCCATGTACATGGCGGTCAAGGATGTCCGCGAGGGCAATTCCACCGCGGTCGTCAGCGCCGGCAACACAGGTATTCTGATGGCGCTGTCCAAGCTGGCGCTGAAAACCGTGGATGGTATTTCCAGGCCCGCGATTACGACGATGTTGCCGTCGGGCGGCGGCGACCAGCGTGTGGTCGTATTGGATTTGGGCGCGAATGTTCAGTGCGACGCGGAAAACTTATTCGACTTCGCGCTGCTGGGCGGCGTTTATGCCGAAACATACGGCAAGATGCCGAACCCCAAGGTCGGTATTCTGAATATCGGCGAAGAAGACACTAAAGGCAACGAAACGCTGCAGAGATTGAATAAACTATTGACGGCGCATAAGGACCAGTTGCCATATGATTACATAGGCTTTGTCGAGGGGAACGATATAAGCGGCGGAAACGTTCAGGTCG
>JAISAB010000025.1 GCA_031266915.1 Rickettsiales bacterium
ATCCCGCATTGCAAGAGGATGATTTGATAAAGCTGATGTCTGATGGTGAAATCGTGGAATCCGCAGTGGTGTTCTTCGGCGAAATGACAACAAGAATGATAAGGAAAAAATAGATAGAAAAATAAGAGATAGGAGATAGTAGATACGAGATATAAGTATTGTGCAAGCGTGAATAAATTTCATAATTTTGAACAAATGTTCAAACCACACCAGTCTAATATCTCCTATCTCGTATCTCCTATCTTCTATCTCTTATTTTTCTCTTGCTCTTTTTTGTAATTTTGATATTCTTCGTCTGTTCAACACAAAAGGAGAAAAAACTATGACTTGGACAATACTGATTCTGGTATTGGGCGTGGCGTTGTACTTGTTCGGCGGAATGCTGTTCAAGAGCAAAGGCGTCAAGGCTCAGGAATCCGGAATAAAAATTGGAATTCATTCCATCAAGGTTCTCGCTGTCATCATAATCGCGGGCAGCGTGTGCCGCTTGTGGACGCCGTACTACCTGACGTCGGTCAACCCGGCCATACTGCAGGAAATGGCGACCAACATGCAGGCTCAGCAGCAGGCTGATGCCGGTCAAGGTGTCAAAAAATACGTTCGTTCCAATATGGACAGAATGATTGCCGACGCGCCTGTGTTCGGAAATCCCGACGCCAGCAAGACAATATTCCTGTTCAGCGCGTATTCCTGCGGATACTGCAGCCGCGTTCATGGCGAGCTGATGCGCGTCTTGGCCGACCGCGACGACGTTCGCATTGTGTTGAAGAACTTCTCAATCCATGGCCCGCTGTCGGATGCACCGGCCCGCGCGTCGATTGCCGCGAAATTGCAGGGCAATGACAAAGCCGCCGCGTTGGACAAATTGCTGTTCGAAGGCTATTACACCCAGGACGAAATTAAAGACCAATCCAAGACCGAGGCCGTTATCAAAAAGAACGTCCTGAAGTTGGCCGAAAAGGCTGGCTTGGATGTCAAGAAACTGGAAGCCGACATGAACGGCCCGGTTGTCGCACGTGAAATGGCCCAGGTTCGTGAATTGGCCGAACGTTTTCAAATCGGCGGAACACCGTTCCTGATTATCGGCGACCAGGCGTATCCGGGTGCTATTCCCTATGAACAAATCATGGACGCACTGAAATAAAATTAAATATAATGTCACATCTGGCGGCTTTTGGGATGGCTCATGTACGTCGTGTACACTACGCCATCCCAAAAACCACCACCTGTGACATTCTCTTTAATTTTCCCCGCAAGGGGATTTTTATATCTGTGTATTTCAAATGGCTCGCTCATGTACCTGTGTGTACACTACGCTTGCCAACAACGGCGCATTCATCGCATATAAATTCATTTCAAATCCCCGCAAGGGGATTTTTTTAAAAACTGCCGGTCATGTACCAAATGTACACTCCCACTGGCGAATGCTTCGCATCTGCGTCATTCTAATTCGTTTCAAACAGCCCGGTTTCGTGCTGTTTTTTTTGCCCTTTATTTTGCACTTGCGTATTATTTTTTATAGATTAAAAAAAATATTTTTGATACAATACGTCTCGTGGTGGTGTCTTGCCGCCACGGAGTGTAAGAACTCTACAAACGCGTCGGCGCCGACGTTAAAAAGCTCCAACCCTTGGTTGGAGGGCTGGTGGAATAAGGCATGCCAAATACACCGCACTATTCGTTTGATAGTTCTTAACCTCCAACCGCCTTTTCTATTTAAGCGCGGTTTTTTTCGTGGGGCGTATGATTAGGTTTTCTCTCTCCAAACTGAAACAGAGTCGGCGCCCCACCCATAAGTTTTTTTATGATTACGTTTCGCTCGTTGCTAACGCAACGTCGCGTATCCTCGTAGTTACTCAACCGGCGCTACGCTTGGTTTCGTATACTCGGATTCTCTCTCCAGGTTAAAAGTAACCTTTGCCCCCAAAGACCTATTAAAAAATAGCAAATAGCATATACTACCTAGAATATAGTGAATAGTACTATACCCAAACTGCTATCCACTATCGGCTATTTGCTAATGGTATTATTTCCCCCACGAAGTGGCGATTGTATAGTCTGCCGCCAAGGGCACTGATAATTTCGCGACGTTTTCCATCTCGTGCTCAATCATGGTCGCCATTTCGGCCGCATATTCCGCGTCGCATTCGAACACCATTTCGTCGTGGACCTGCATAATCATTTTAATATTCGGATTGTCCGAAATGCGCTTGTCGATGTTAATCATGGCCAGGCGCATCAGGTCGGCCTCGAATCCTTGAATTGGAGCGTTGATGGCCGCGCGCAGCGCATAGGCGCGCAGCCGCGGATTTCGTACGTCCGGCAATTCAATGCGGCGGCCCCACGGCGTGTAAACGCACGCGTTTTTCATCGCGAAGTCCCGCGTACGGTCCATATAGTCGCGAATCTCGGGCAGACCGGACATGTACGAATTAATCAGCGTCTGGGCCGCGACGCGCGACACATTCAGCTGCGCCGCCAGACCGAATGATGATATTCCGTATATAATCGAAAAATTGACGGTCTTGGCCGCGCGCCTTAAATCCTTGGGCACGGGTTGGTCGGCGGGAATGTTGAAAATTTGGCGGGCGGTTTGTTCGTGTATATCGGCGCCTGATTGAAAGGTATCCTTGAACGTTTTCACATCGGCGACATCCGCCAGCAGCCGCAACTGGATTTGGGAATAATCCGACGAGATTAAAACCCGCCCCGGCGCGGCGATAAAACACCGACGGATTTCTTCGCCCAATTCGGTCTTAATCGGGATGTTCTGCAGGTTCGGTTCGCGGGACGACAAGCGGCCCGTATTGGTGCTGGTTTGCAAATAATTGGTGTGAATTCGCCCGTCGGCGCCGATTTGACGCGGCAATGCGTCCGTGTAAGTCCCCGCCAGCTTTGCGATTGAACGCCAATTAAGAACTTTTTCCACGATTTCGTGACTATCCAGCAATTCTGTCAAAGTGTCCGCGTCGGTGCTGCGTTTTTTATTCGCGTTCAGGTTCAATTCGTCGAACAGAACCGCGGCCAATTGCTTTGGGCTGGCGATGTTGAATTCGTGTCCGGCCATCGCATGAATTTCGGATTCCAAAGACGACAACTGGGCGTGAAAGATGGCGGACAGGTGCTGCAATTTATTTTTATCCGCCAAAACGCCGGTGCGTTCCATCTTTAGCAAAATCTTCAGCAGCGGGCGGTCGCAATTCTCGTACAATTTGCGCAGTTTTTCATCCCCATCCAGTTTTGCCTTGAATTCTTGGTATAGCGCGAGACATACGACGGCGTCTTCGGCCGCATAGGGCGTCGCCGCCGCGATGTCCAATTCTTCGAAATGCTTTTCGCGCGCCTTGGCCGGAAACAGGGAATCAAAAGTGATATTTTCATGGTCCAGGTACAGTTTGGCCAATTCGTCCAGGTTATGGGCATGCCGTGCGCCGTGCAGCACGTACGACATCAGCATGGTGTCGTCAAACGGCTCAATCGCGCCGATGTCCCAGCCTTCGTTCGCCAAGATATGCAAATCGTATTTCAGGTTATGGCCGACCTTTATAATGTTCGGATTTACCAGATACGGCCAGAGTTTCTGTTTGACGGTTTCCATACTCAGCTGTGTCGGAATCAGCCCGCCGGAATCGAACAATCCGTCGGCCGGTTTTTTATGGCGTATCGGGATATAGACGCCGCGAGTCGAATCCGCCGCCAAGGATATGCCGACAATCGTGTCCTGCATTTGATTCAAACCGGTTGTTTCGGTATCCAGCGCCAAAACGTCTCCGACCGTGGCCAGAAAATCGTCCAATTCCGTCGCGGACAAAATAGTCTTGTATTCCGGGGATAAAACCGAGCTTTTCTTCGCATCTGCCGGGTTTTCATACGCACCGAACAGAGCAGGGCACGACAAACCCGCATCCATGACCGGCATTTCCACTGGCGCCGCGCCGTCGGCGGTTGCCGGAAACAGCTTTTCAATACGCGCGGCCAGGGAATTGCTCTCGATTTTATTCTTTACAAAATCCAGCGCAGCCGACGTGTTGAATCGAAACGGGAATAATTTCAGACCGTCCAGATTGACGTCATCTTTCAGCGTCACAAGTTTTTTCGATATGCGGGCCTGGGCCTGGTTGTTGGCAAGCAGCTGTCTGACGCGGTCGTTTTTCACATCATTCAGATTGGCGTACAGATTGTCCAGCGTTCCGAATTGATTGATTAATTCGGCGGCCTTTTTGGGGCCGATGCCGGGCACACCCGGAACGTTGTCCGACGAATCGCCCATCAGGCTTTGGACGTCGATAACCTGGTCGGGGCGGACGCCAAACTTGTCGAAAACCTGAGGCTCGCGGATTTCCATTTCCTTCATCCCGTCATACAGAAAGACGCAGTCGGACACCAGCTGCATAATGTCCTTGTCGCCGGTGATGATTCGGGTCGCGTCGTGGCTGTGGCAATTTTCGCGCGCCAGCGTGGCGATGACGTCGTCGGCCTCGACACCCGGGACGCACAGGACGGGCATGCCCATGGAACGAACGCCGTCGCGCACCAATTCCACCTGGGCCAACAGGTCCGCGGGCGTGTCCTGGCGGTTCGCCTTGTATTCTGGATAGATTTCGTTTCGAAAGTTCGTGCGCGACGCGTCAAAGACGCACACGAACGTATCGCCCGGTTTGGCCGCGGCCAGCAGCGGCAGAATCATGGTATAGAATCCGTACACCGCGCCAGTGGGCGTCCCGTCCGCGCGCGACAGACGCCCACGCACGCCGTAATAGGCGCGGAATAGTAAAGAATTGCCGTCGATTAGCGTAAGGGATGATGGATGATGGATGATGGATGATGTCATTTTGAACCCGCCTGTACAATGGATGATGGATAAGGGATAATGGATGATGGAAGAAATGAAAAGACTAACTTTATCAAGCAAAATGCAGCAAATGGATAATAAACGATAGATGATGTCATTTTGAACCTGCTGAAGATTTGGAAATGGAACAAAATATCGCCGTAAGTTCACTGGATTCGTTTAATAGCAATTCTGTTTGTTTTTCAGACAACATGTTTGATTCTTGAATTATTTCCAACCAAAATTTAGTCTCGTCAATTTCTTCCAAGACAATGCGGATTTTTGATACAAATTCGGCCTTGCTGCGCGCACGCTGCGCAGCGCGATAATTTGCCGCCGCGGAAGTCGCTGAGCGCGTTATTTGACAGCCCACATTTTTGGCGGAATTCATTCTTGGCAAAGCGTCAGACATCTTCATTACCCGCAGCGCAAACTGTTTTGTTCTGCCAAGTAAAGCTAATGTCCTCTCATTTTTTACATTATCCATCATCCCTCATCCATCATCCGTTAAAACACGTATCTCACTTTCAAACGCAGGTCATAGTGCAGCAAATCCGGCTTGATGGTCGCGACGGTAAACAGATTGGGCGCGTACAGGGCGCGCGCCTCGACGTCGAACTTCATGGGCAGCACCGGAATGTCCATCGTCACGCCCAGCATGCCTTGGTACGCGGCGCGCGTGTCGACGTCGATGTCGCCGGCCTCGCCGCCAAAGACGGTGCCGACGCCGACGCCCATATACGGCACGATGACAGTCGACGGCATTTTAAAATATGCGTTCAGCATGCCGAGATGCAGCCTGGTGTCGCTGTCGTTCAGGTAATCGTATTCGGCCTCGAATCGAAAGACGGGAAGGTCGATGCCAACCGCCGCGCCCAGGCTTTGGCCCGTGTCCGTATTATTGTCGCCGTCCGAGAACAGCGTCGCTGCGCCCACGCCGACCGTCGCGCCGCCGTAAATGTCAAACAAGACGCCTGCGTTCGAATTGGATGCGAAACCCAAAACGGAAACCAGCGTCAGAATACCCGTCAATTTTTTTAAGTTCATGAAAATCTCCTTTCTGTGATATGATAGTAGAAAAAGAGCGTTCCCGATGCAAGAAAATAAACCGATTTTAATCGTTGGGCTGGGCAATCCCGGCGACAAATACGTCATGACGCGCCATAATGCCGGGTTTATGGCGGTCAATTATCTGGCGGGCGCGGCGGCAGGCTGGAAAAAAGAGAAAAATGCGCTGGTGTCCGCGGCCGGCGTGGACGGGCGCAAAGTAATATTCGCCAAGCCGCAAACGTACATGAACAACAGTGGGATACCGGTCCAGGCCCTGATGGCGTTTTATAAAATTCCGCTGGACAATCTGGTCGTGATTCACGACGACATGGATTTGAAAACTGGCGACGTCCGGGAAAAGCAGGGCGGCACCAGCGCCGGCCATAACGGCATAAAATCAATCGACAACATGGTCGGCCGCGACTATTTCCGCGTCAGAATCGGCATCGGTCATCCGCGCGACAGCGGTTCGCCAATGGCTCCGATTGATTGGGTGCTGGGAAAATTCTCGCCGGCCGAGACGGAAAAAATAACCGCCGCGATAAACGGCATAAAAATCTCTTTCTAATTCCTCCTTGCAATGACAATTGACTTGGTTTACTTCCACGCAGCTGGAATATCCGCATAGTCCGCCAAATTCGTGGCACCGATAAACGCCTTGCTGGAAGAATTTGTGAAATGCTGCCACAGCTTTACATTGCTGCCCGGCGCAATCGACGGCGATTTCGACGTTATCTTTGAACAGTTACTACAAAAGTCCATAAATAATTGCGCGACGTTCGAATTGTCTACGCTGGTCAAATCCCATATGCCGTCCCCAAAGGATTCCAATCCGGAACAATCACTAAATGTACCATTAAACATGCTTATCGCCGGGGCGCCGGATAAATTACCGAACAGACCGCTGGGGATTTCGCCGGTCAAGCCGGTACAACCAAAAAATGTATTATGAAACATGTTGCTCGCCGGGGCTCCGGATATATTGCCAAACAAACCGCTGGGGATTTCGCCAGTCAAGCCGGTACAAGCAAAAAATGTGCTACTAAACATATGGATTGTCGGGGCACCAGACAAATTGCCAAACAGACCGCTGGGGATACTGCCCCTCAGACCGGAGCAACCATTAAATGTGCTTTGAAACATGTTTGACGCCGGGGCTCCGGATATATTGCCAAACAGACTAGGGGGGATTTCACCGGTCAAGCCGGAACAGTCATAAAATGTGTTTCGAAACATGCTTGTCACCGGTGCGCCGGACAGACCGCTGAACAAATCTGGCGGGATACTGCCCGTCAGGCCAGTGCAACCGTTAAAGGTACTTGCAAATCTGGGGTTTGCACCATTGACCAGCGTCGGGAATATGGCGCTTAAGCTGCCCGAAATCCCGGTTATCTTTTCTGCGCTATCAGACGACGAGCTAAATGAAATCGCCGCCGTTAGTCCCAACGTGCTGTATTCCGTTGCCAGCCCGGATATAGACACGGTATAATTCCCGGAATTTGCATAATTATGCGTGTATGTCGTATTGGTCACATCTTGTTTATTTACTTTATCAATGACGCCGTCGCCCCAATCGATTGAAAAATTTCCGCGTGCGGATATTGTAAAAACAAATGTGTCGGTATTCGTCAATTGCAGTGAAAATCCTTGGGATTCTTTTTTTATAAGTTCCGAAACGGCGGATTCGACTTTTGTTGTTGCGACGATTGAACCGATGTTTGCGCCGGCCGCGTAATTGGACGATGCAAATCCGTTCAGTAATTTATTTGCCGAATCGATTTGCGTCATCATATACTTGACGCTGTGGACCGATTCACTGTTTACCCCATCGCCAATCGGAACCAAGATATTCTTTTGATTTAGAATGGTTTTATGCAAGTAATCCACGGATGAAATATTTGCGCCGGCGTTTGTAATAATTCCGAATATCAAAATCGCCAGCATCGCGATAAATTTGATTTTTGTATTCATGAGCCCCCCGATTGGTTAAAAAAAGACCACCAAAAGTTAAGTGGTCGGGAGTTCTACAGTTCTATCGCAAACCCTGCCGCCTTCAACATATAGCGACAGCATCCCGACCAAAGGGCCAGGACAAAGTTAGTTTGTTAGCGATATTTGGGGTAGAAGCCCGATTCCTAACAAATGTCTGAATACATTCTAACAGAATTTTATTTAAATAATCTATAAAAAAGAGTGAGAGCATATTTCAGTTAACAGAGCACAGATAACAGTTAATAAAGAATAAATAATAAAGAATAGAGAATAAAGAAGTAGGGGCGATCATAATTTTGATTATCTGCCTTTGACCGCAGCGTGGCGGCGTATAACGTCAAAGTCCTGCTCGGGGCGGATTCCGCTGACCGCCAGAATTGACGGCAGGTTCATTGCGGCCTCGGACTGTTCCAGTTCGGCGATAACCGCCGCCAGTTCAGGCACCGAAATATACCGCATCACCGCCCGGGACAATTTTTTTATCGTTCCCGTCCGCGCCGAATCCAACAGACAGCCCCTGGGGCCGAACGTATACTGCAGCCGCGTGATTTCGTCAAAGCTTTTAACCTGGACGTGTGCGGAATCCAGCCGGGCCGCGTTCGGCGATTTGTGTTTCCATGCTATATAGTTCCGCTGGTATTCCAGCGCGGCGCGGGCATCCCCGCGCAACAATTCCGGCATGCGGTTTTGGGCGTAATGCCGGTGGTCCGGCTCCATTTCCGCCAGGGCGCCGTCAATCAGCCTGTCTGCGCCCCATTTCGGGAATTTGGTCTGCAAGACGTTTAGCCGCGCGCGGATTTCGGAATTGAATTCGAATTGCGCCCATTGCGGCGGGCTCAACGCGCCAATGTTCAGGTACGCGTCGTGCAAATGGCCGGCCTCGTGAATGAAATGCCAGGGCAGCTCGTTGTTCTGCTCGTCGAAAATACGCCGCACTTCTTCGATGGGGTAAACGGTTCCGTCCGCCATGTTGCAATCGCAATCATCGGCCACGATATAGTAATTCAGCTGAATCAGATTCAAGGCCCTGTCCACATAGCCATAGTTGTAATATCCGTCTGAAATTTTGTTTACGACTATGGTATCGACCTGGACATGAACGTCGCGTTTTCGCGCCTGCCGATAAATCGCGCGCGCGATTTCCGGCGGCAGCATAGAAATCGAATCGCGATTGATTCTGGGCGGCGGGGACTGGTATTTTTTTATAAAATCCCCGACGTTTTCAAATTCATGCGTCTGCGCCCGGGCGCTCGGTCCCAACAAGGACAATCCCGCGAGCGCAAAAGCGGCGGCTTTCTTTCTCATCGGCGCGCGCTTGGGGCTTTGTCACAGGACATAAGGGCAAACCCCGGTGATTTCGAATTGGCCGGTTTCATCTGATGCGGAACACGCGGGGATGCTCGCCGTGATTCTGCATGACGTGATTCCCGTCCCCAATGCGGTATAAGTGCACCCGCCGCTGTCCCCGGGCAGCATCGGACATTGCACGCAAAACCCGAACCCGTTATCGTATTCGTCCGCGGCGCAGGCAATCTCCACTTCTTCGCACTCACACGATGGCGGCTGTGCCAAACCGCCGCCGGGGCATTCGAAATACTCGCATACGACCTCTTCGCATGCGCTGTCGTAAATACAGGTATTGCCAACCCCGCTGCTACATTCGCCGCCGCATTTGCCGACGCCGTTGCATCGGTGAGTATCCATGCACTGTTCCTCTGGTAAACCCGTCGCCGCATGGACTGGCGCGCGAAACGTAAACAGGCCGCCCGCCAGCAACAATACGGGGAAAATTTTGATGATATTCGGAAGATTAAAGACGGAACCCGAACCAAGATGTATTCCCGATGCTTGTTTTTTCAAATCGCCACCCCCATGGACTGCCGCCAACCCAAACGGTGGATTGGATTGGCAGAGTTTTAAGAATTTAAGATTTTATTGACGAATTTTTCAGAGCATAAAAAAAAAGCCTATAAAAATAGGCTTTTGGTTTGCGCTTTTATTCTTCCGATGTAACAAGTCCAGAGGGTGCCGTGATGTATTCTGATTATTTATCAGACGGTACCCAGCTTCCATTTGGGTCATAGTCGCAATAAGATGAACCTTGGGCAACACTATAGGCGTTTGGAACACCTGCTGCCTCCAGCCAAATAGCGACGGTATCTACTCCGTCGCCGGCTGGCTGACCCATTATCAGATATGAACCGGTGGCGTCTTCGGAATATCCGCAACCCGTAAATGTATGAGACGAGGTGGCATCGTAAAAAGCGACAACGCAGTTATACTTATTCAACTCGGCATTAGAGGTTCCATTTTTACAATTAAAATAAGTATTTATGGTCAAGACGAGGCTATATAGCGGCTCGTATCCGTTGCATATATTTCTGCCGTATCCGGGACAGGGAACACAAGAACAATTGGCGTCGGCATAGTAACCAGACTGGCATTGCACTTGGGTCGTCGAACCCCCGCCGCCGGAATAAACGCATTGACTGGCGCTGATAGAGCCCGCGGGCGACGTATAGTTCGCGCCGCAGGAAATCGGATAGCCCGTTCCTTCGGGACAATAGTAACCCTCTGGACAGATTTTTTTAACAGCTCTGGAATCGCCGTTGTCTTCCATTCTTGATTCTCTGCAATAATATCCTGCTTGGCACTGCATCGGGTAACTGCAATAACCGTCATAGTTTGCCATGGCGGTGCCTGCATTGCCATATCTGTCGGATGTCAAAATATAACATGACTCATAAGAAATAGTGTACGGGACGCATTCATATCCGTCGCGGCATCCGCGGCAGCTGATGCCATAATAGTTCCATACATCTCCCGCCCATGTCGGATTTGCCGTGACGACGCATCCCATCGCCGAGCAATTGGCCCAACCGGTAGCATTGCTGGCATCAATACCGGTGCAATCCAAGATTGCCTCTTGGTTAGGATATAGGGCCCACCCACTGGTATATCCGCCGAAGCTCACCATCGGCAACAGAGCCACCGTGATAAAGAAAACAAAAATTCGTTTCATACAAAATCACCTTTGGGTTGCGTTCACAAACATTTCGCCAAATTGTTTCGCGACAATATCCTGCCATTCCCATCTTTTTTCGACCTTGGAAAATTCGGATTTAAAGCGCTTGTCTTTCTTGAAATCTTGTACGAACTTTTCTAGTGCCGCGCGCGTCGCGTCGTTGTAAAAATCCAGCGTCCGCCCGTATATGTCAAAGCGGTATATCATCGCGATGGCATCGTCAAGGCTGATGATTTCAGCGCCCAGGCCCCCACGGCCATTGCCGCCCAGCTGAACGCTTTTATACGCCTTGGTGCCGCGCTGGGCATCCTGTTCCGCCAAAATCGCCGCGGTTTTCCGATACTGAGTCATTCGATGCCTCATCATGTCGATAGCAGAATTTACAAGTGCGTTTATCTCATCCTCGTCCGGAACCGGGGGCAGATTTTTTCTTTTCTTAACGTATTCCTGATACGGCATATTGATAATATCGTTGCGCAGCAAATCGCATTCCCGAATTTTTTCCAGCCCCAAAAAAGCCTGAGCCATATCGCCGGACGATAGGTATATGTCACGCAGAAACAGCATCTCGGCAATGCGCGCCGTGATCTCATCGTGGATGTTCAATTCGACGAAGTCGGATAGGCTGAACCCGATTTTTGGAAACAGCAGCCTGTTCATCAGATGCTTTAATTCATGAACAATTATCTGCGGCAGGTTGTCGTTTTTGGCATTCAGTGCCTGATGCAGATTTCCCTCTTTGCCTTCAAGGGTCAGCAGCGCCTCGCGGCCGGAAACGTGTCGGGCGGCGCCGTATATGCGGATAGTGATGGAATCCCTGGCGGGCAGATAAAAACCCTGCGGCAATTTGTACAGGTCGTAAGCGTTGTCGATTTCATAATCGACGATATTCAGCCGTGGAATTTTGCCATCGATATTTTGGATGAACTCTGTGTGTGTCGGTAATTTTTTCCACTGCTGGGAAGAGATTATATTATGTATTTCGGATACCAGCGCCCGATTCGACATCAGGGCGGACATGTCCAGGTATTTTGATTCTTTGATTGCCGCCGTGTCCAGCTTGCTTAAAATATTTGATGCCAGAACTTCCATTTGCGGGGTAGAGGTCTGGGCGGGTTCTTGACCCTTGGCATTGCCCAGTCCAAGCAGCGCCGACAGCCCCATCAGCAGTAATTTGCTGTTGAGTTTCCTGGCGCCATTTCCAAAAACTCTTCCGCCGCCATTTCCCAAAGCCGAGATTCGATTCTGCAATGTTTCCCCCAACACCGCCGCCACCATAAACGGTGGTTTGGATTGGCGCAAATTGAGAGAAAATAGAAAAATTTGACAAAAACTTATGAGATATAAAAATACCCCCAATCAGGGGGCAAGATTAAAATTGGATTCGCCACAAATTGAAATATCCAAATAGTTTGTATATTTTTTCATCATGCCTTTCAATTACGGTCATTATTTTTATAATTCCAAACAATTTGTACCGATGTACGACATATTTAAGAGTAGAAGCCAGATATTTACCTAATTCATTCTTGTTTCTGGCGCAAAGCAATGCAAATAAAATCCGGTTTCGTTTGAATTCTTCTTTATATTTTGCGGCTTCAAAAATTTGAATAAGGTTTTCGGCAATATAATCAACAGATTTCTGGTCTGTCACGCATTTAAGGAATTCGCCCGATAGATAAATAATCTTCGGAAACATGAATGTGTTATAATCTTGTTCGGAAACGCCTGTGGCATTGTTGATAAGCTCTAATTCCATATTGACTGAATCTATTAGGTTTCGGATTTTCTGCATGTCATGGAAGGGTGAATTCAAACTGTCCGCCCGTCGCATGTAATGATAGAAAGTATTTTCGACAACCGAATAACGCCCATGTTTGCCATGCAAAGCAAGAATACACTTTAGTTCAAAAACTGTATCTTCTCCGTTGTTAAGCCTCAAAGGGTATTCCAGTTTATTCTCTATGATAAACCGTCTGTTGTATATGGCGGTGTAGTGACAGTTAAAGTTAAATAAGTTTTCCGCCACCGTTTTTATGGGACGCCAAGTGGGATTTGTTTCCACGCGTTCGCGATATTTTCCGTTGATGAAATTAAAGGTATGATATTTTAGGTTGGCTATTGCCATATCGGAATCATTCTTTTTCGCGCTGTCGTATAACTTTTGATAGAAATCCGGGTCCAACATATCGTCAGGGTCCATAAAACCAATATATTCGCCAGTGGCTTTTTTTATACCGGCATTTCGCGCGGCGGAAACACCGGCATTTTTCTTGAAATCAATAATATTTATGCGCATATCCATCAATGCCAAGGTTTCTAATATAGGAAGCGTATCGTCAGTGCTGGCGTCGTTGATGCAAATAATTTCAATGTCTGTCAAAGTCTGATGAGATAAGCAGCCAATACCCCGTTCCAAGTATTGGGCGACGTTATAGCAAGGGACGATAACAGATACTTTTGCGGACATGAATTATTCCTTGGTTTCTGGAAAAGATTTCAAAAACAGGAAAACCATAATTCGCTGCCATCTGCTTAGATAGTGCTTCGGAAAGTCTGGCGTTCCATAGGTTTTTCTTATTTCGCGGGCTGCATTTTCGCGAAATTTCTTGAATTTTATCGTTTTCAAAACCATGTCTACAAACATGGTTCTGGTAAATATACTGATAATGAAATCCTGAAGCTGCGGTGGGTAATCTTGCGTGATAGCGCGGGCACGCTTCAAAGTTTCGGCAAAGTAAGTTGTATTGCTTTCCGTTAAATCATTATTAACCGAAGATGTCTTGGATAATCGATGATAAGTCACAAGCGTATTGACCAATACGATTTTTTTAACATCGCGCATGACCTGCAACATAAACAGAATGTCTTCCCCGGGAAACAAGTCTTCAGGAAAGAAAATGTTTGAAAGCAAATCCCGACGGAACAGCTGGCGCCAAATCCAGATAAACTTAAAGCCTTCGGGCAATCCATTGTTTTGCATTGCAAAATATTCGCCAGCCGGACTGTCCGTGGCGGTCATAAAAAATGGCTTCGTATTTTTCAGAATAGCATCGAATTTCTTTTGCTTGATTATGGGCCTGAAATCATTATGAGTAACCAACGCACGGCCGCCTGCCAAATCAGCATTAGTCAGTTTTGCATTTTTTAATAATATCTCCATCGCGATGGGGGTATAACAATCGTCAGAATCCAAGAACATAATCCAATCTCCGCGGACCGCGCGCAAACCTGTGTTGCGCGCCGCGCTGCCGCCTTGGTTTTTCTGAAAAATAACATTGAATCGTAAATCATCATCGGTAAGATTGCGGATAATGTCGCGCGATGTATCGGTGCTGCCGTCGTCTACGACGATACATTCCCACTGCTGAAACGTCTGATTTTTAACGGATTCTATGGCATCGGCAAGATAATCCTGATTATTGTAATTGATGAGAATAACGGATATAACCGGCCGATGTTTCATATTAATTGTATACGCATCTGGAAGAAAATGAGAAAGTGCCCGCGGCATCCGTTATTGCAACGCCGTCGCTTAGCCAGCATTTGCCTACTGCGGTCGTATTGCCCGCCGCGGTTGTATAAGCGGTTGCATTGCCTTCTGTCGGGCATATCGTGCATCCGGCGCTGCAGGTTGTCGGACTGCCATAGTATCCGCTGTCGCACTGGTAAGATGTCGTTTTGTTACATGTTTGATTACTGCAGGTGGTTGCTGAAATTTTACTTTGATACCCGGTTGCACAGGTTGACCAAGAAGTCGTAGAGCAATTTGTACAGCAGCCGCTTTGCAGACATAGACAAGATGTTCCGCTGCAGTTACCATTATCCCATGCGCCGCCGCCGGTATAACCGGCGTCGCAGGCACAGCTGCTGGCGTGACATCTGCATATTGCTTGTGTTGAACCTGTATTGAGTAGCGCAGTATACGCTCTGTGTGTAGATGGGCAGGCAGTGTTACATTGCGTCACTTGGGTAAAATAAGATACAACTGCTGTAATCGATACATAATAATCCGCCCACAAATTGGTGGTCTTGAACATGACCATCAGCGCCACAAAACAAATCTTGGCGGTAATCTTTATTATCATATTCATAAAATCTCTCCTTAATTTATCTCTCGGCCTGCATTGCCGACACCGCTATCTGCGGACCGGCAACGATTTTTGTTGCAACGTCCAGATTTTGTTTTTCCGCAATACCGGCCGCATTGCGGACAAAAGAACAATAATCTAGAAATTTCTTATAATCGCCGGAAGCTGCAATCGTTTTTTGTATCACTTGGTTTTCTTCAATATAACTTCTTGCTGAATCTAAAAGGCTTGCGATAACTTCCTTGGGGACTGATTCCAATAATCCCATATACATGTCAGATATAAGCGAGTCAAAATCTTGCAGTGTTCCTGTCCGGGTTTTTGCCCATTCGCGGCAAGCGTAATATGAATTGGTTATATTAGTTTGGATGCGGTCGGGTGCGCAGATTTGTTTTTCGGCATAGTAACGCGCATCCATGCGCATTGATTGAGCGGATGCATCAAAAATAACAGCAATTTCACCCGCGGACAGGCCGGTGTCTTTGTTTTTCAGCAGATAAAGGATATAGGGTTTAAAATCACCCCAATATTTTTGAATGTTTTCTGTACTGATGGGCTCGTCCAGGCTATTCCCGGGATTACCAGCCAGATATTTTATTTCTGCAAAAGCAGCCAATTCCGGAAATGCCTTTTTAATGGAACCTGTGGCTCTGTATACTTTGCCGCCAATCAGCATGCGTAAAACTTTTTGTATATGCTCGTAATAATATTCGTATTGAACCGTTTGTTCTTGCGTTAATCCGCCCAGATTTCGATGCAATCGATCAATAGAATGTCCTTTTTCATGGATGTAATTGAATGGTAATTCGCGATTCATGGCCTCTAATAAAACCCTTATATGCTTTTTGGATTTAGGAATATCCAGGGTTTCAAAATAGCGCAGTTCTATCATGTTAAAGTTTTCATGAAACATACCATAAGGAACGGTGCCCAATTTCTTTATAAGTCTTTGATATTCTTTCCAAGACGTTTTGTTAATTTGCAATGTTGGTATTTGACGTTGGCGTGCGGCCAGAATATATTTCTCTATCTGTGGTTGCGGCAGGCTGAATATTGAATCAAAATTGATTTCCGGCGCATTGGTTTTATATTTTTCGATAAAGCGTTCTGTGTCCAGCAGGTCCGCGACGTTAATACTGTCCAAAAACGTCTGAATTTCCTTGATTTCCAAAGAACCTGCCTGCGTGTTGTATGTGGTGCCGGATTTCGACAGTTCGGCTGGGAACTGAACCGTAGACGGGTCGCTCTTTAATAACTCAACGGGGGAGATAAGTTTTGTATTTTCAATAGATTTAATTGGAATAGAATCCCGAACAATATCTTGAGCTTGGTTTTTCGCGCCGAATATGGTGACAAAGGTTGCCATCAGACTTAACTTAGCCTTATTGAACTTATTTCCAAGAGATAAATCTTTCTGCAACGTTTCCCCCGTCACCCGCCGCCACCACAAACGGTGGTTTGGATTGGCGGAGTTGGCGGGAAATTTCAATAGATTGACAAAATTTCGAGCCTGATAAAAAATCGATTCGTTATTGGAATTTCGTCTTGCGATTTTATGGCAGAAAA
>JAISAB010000005.1 GCA_031266915.1 Rickettsiales bacterium
CCCTGAAGACTTAAAAGACTATTATCTTCAAGATGTATGCGCTTCCACAAGCGGCACTTATCCCGAGACGAGTTGTAGTATTACAAGGATTAATCAAAATAATGATCTTAATGATGACGAATTTTACTGCTGGTGTCGTTTAAAAAGAATCGATGATAAATTAGCCTATGACGGTTGGGTCTTCAATGGTTCGCGCAGCTCGGCCGAAATTTGCGCACAGCGCTGCGCGTACTTTTGCGTGGCTAACACCACCTACAATTCCAACCTCCGGTCGGCGTTACTTTCGGCGTTCGGGCTATAATGATAAGAATGTATTAAAAGATATATTCTTGTCACTTGAACACAAGATTGAATTCAACTAAATCATAAATCCAGTTTTTACCTGCCCCGGTTACGGGGCGGGAAAGAGTTGGCCTGCGAGTGCAACGAAGCTTGGCAACTCTTGGGTGGGGCAAGGTTATGTAGGTGCGCCTATTTGCGCCCTTTTACCTGGGTCACGCGTTGTTCGTGCTACGCACGAGCTGATTAACCTGGGTCGCGGGGTCAAGCCCCGCGATGACAGGCTCGTATTTTATTCCCAAGATTATAAATTCTAGGGTTATGTATTTTATACCACTGTTTCTTCTCTTGTGTCATCCCGTGGCTTGACCACGGGACCCAGGTGGATAAATTGGCGCAAATATGCATCCCTACGATAGTTAACTATGCACTATTTACTAATGTTTTTCACAACCAACCCCACCCAAGAAATTCTAGTTCACTATCGTTCACAAGAATTTCTATCCCGCCCCATACATGGGGCAGGTAAGTCAATAAGGCAGAAAGCGGAAAGAAAAAGTAGGAAAGAAATTTATGATTTAAGATTTATGATTTACAGATTTAAGATTTGGAGAGTAAGAGTTTCTTTCTGTTGATTCACAGAATAAAGCTATTAATCCCTAAATCTTAAATCTGTAAATCATAAATCTTAAATTTACTTCTGACTTTAACTACCACTCGCACTACCCACTCTCACTAAATTATTATTGACAAACGTAAATTTTAGTATTAATATATTGTCAATATGAAAATTTTGTCAAACATTTTAACCGCCCTGATATGCACGACTGTTTGCGCAACGACGTCATTTGCCGAATCTTATGATTGCAGCGACAGCGTATATCGCAAATACAACGCGTCCGAATGCGCGACATTCTCGGATTCTTCTGATTCGTCGGGTTATACTGCTCTTTCCCTGCTGGGCGGAGCATTGGTCGCGGGCGCAGGCATTGCCTTGGTTGCAAGCGCGGTGCAGGCCGACGATGCGGGCGGCAACGGCAAATTCTATAACCAGCCGACCATGCGCGTTTACGACACTGTCGGGTACACTGACCGTAATGTCCTAGGTGCCATTTTGTCGGACCCGAACTACAAGCGAAATCTGGAACATTATAATGAAATAAGGCTGGCATATTCCCTGGCGCGCGGATTCACCGGCAAAGGCGCGACCATCGCCGTCCTGGATACTGGCAATTACAGCTGGCATGGAACCGCGGTCGCAAACGTGGTCGGAACGGCCATCGCGCCCGACGCCGCAATCACGCCTTATCAGGTGGTCGATAATGCCGGCGCATTTTTGTCTTATGCCGAAATCGGCCAAATTGTTTCATCCGCGACGGACGCCAGAATATTCAATTCCAGCTGGGGAATATCGACAACCGAAAGCAAAATCAGCGCGTATAATATAAAGAACAAGGCTCAGATGGTACAATTGACCGGCGAAGGCTTTATCAACAGCATCGTCGCCGCGGCGCGCGACCAGGACGCTATTTTCGTCTGGTCCGCGGGAAATGACGGCACGGCCCAAAGCGGCGCGCTGACGGCCCTGCCCCGCGTGGCGGGCGAATTGGACGGGCACTTTGTCAATGTGGTCGCCTGGGACACCGACGCCGGCGCTTTGGCTTGGTACAGCAATCAGTGCGGCGTTACTAAAAATTACTGCATAACGGCGCCTGGTTCGGGAATCGACGTCGGCACCAGGCACGAAGAAAGCGGAACAAGCTTTGCTGCGCCTATGGTATCCGGCGCGATTGCTGTCATTTTGGAGGCTTTTCCCTATATGACCGCCGCCCAGGTCACCCGATTGCTGTTCACGACCGCGCGCGATTTGGGCGCGGCCGGCGTCGACGATGTCTATGGCTGGGGCATGCTGGATTTGGAACGTGCAACGCGACCCGTCGGCGACCCGATGGTGCCGCTGGCCGACGAGATGCGGCCGCTGCGTCAAACGCGCGCCAGCGGAATCGTCGCGCGCAGCTTGAAATCGGCCAATCTGAATTTCACGTTCTTTGATGCGTTCGGGCGCGCCTTCGACGCCAAACTGAATGACAGCATCACGTTCGAAACCCGCGGGCGCGGCTTTGACAGGCTACGCGGCAACGAACCGACAACAGCCGTACGGGCCGGAAACTTTGAATTTGGATTTTCGAACGAAAATCTGTTGATTGCGGACGGCTTTTTGGAAACGGACGGGAATAATCTGACCAGCTTTGTCGGTCTGGGCAACGAATTCGCCATCGGCGGCGTTCAGTTCTTTCAAAACGCGCGTTTCGGCGTGTCGGCGCCCAAGGCATCCCAGGATTCGTTCGTATCCGATTTTTCCGGCATATACAGCGCGTCCGCAAAATTCGGCGCCCAGTGGCGCGATTGGACCGCGTTCGTCGCGATGCCGATGGCCGTCATTGCCGGGGAAATGAAGCTGCATCTGTCGGCGGGACGCGATGCGTCCGGCGCGGTTAGATTCGCTGACGCCAGCGTCGACCTGGCCGAGCGTCCGGCGTTGGAATATTCTGTTTCGTATAAATTCCTGACGGCGTCTTTTATCGACAATCCGCCGCACGACAGGGATGAATTCTTTATCATGGCCAAGACCAAGCTGGTGTTTTAATAGTCGTTAGCGTCGGATGGCTCGTAATACGCATCCATCTCGTTTATTCTGTGGGCTTTGATGAATTTGCTTAATGTATCGCGGTGAACGCGCAGACGCTTGGCCAGCGCATATTGGCTGACGCCGCTGTCCAGTTTCTGTTCGATGTACTTTTCGCGGCCGGACAGCTTGTAGTCATTGCGGCTGCCGCAAGGACGTCCGACCGCTTTGCCTTCGGACTTGACGCGCGCCAGCGCTTCCTTGGTTCTTTGCGAAATCAGATTTCTTTCGATTTCAGCCGATAATCCGAATGCAAAGGCCAGCACCTTGCTGCTTATATCGGACCCCAGGCGGTAATTGTCCTTGATGGTCCATATTTTTGCGCCGATGCTCATGCAATGATGCAGTATGCTCATGATTTGTAGCAGATTTCGACCCAGCCGCGAAAGTTCGGACGCGACAATCAGGTCATCTTCCTTGATGTTGCCGATAAGCTTGCCCAGCTTTCTTTTTTTCAAGTCTTTCGTGGCAGAGATTGTTTCTTCTATCCATTTGTCGATGACAAGGTTTTCTTTCTGGCAAAACTTTCGTATTTCAAATCTTTGATTTTCTGTATTTTGGTGGTCCGTAGACACACGTATATACCCATAAACCATCTCTCTCCCCTTTAATAGTCTGGGCGACTATTTTCATATTAGAGATGAGAAAACTTTCCACAAGCTGTATATATTCCTATTTTCCCGCAAATTACGCAGGGGCGCATTTAATATTCATCATCAGTCTTTTTACGTTTTTTTCATCTATCGCCAGCAACTTGTCGACAAAGCCCGCACGATTAAAACACGAAAACGCTAATGAAAACGGAGACCTGTTCCCCCACTGCTCTTCCCATGACAGCCCGCGGCGACTTTTTATATACTGATAGAACCATTTCGCTTCCCAGTGATTGTTTCGGTTTCGAATAATGCGCATAGCGCTGTTGCGCATCGCCAGATATATCAGTTTCGACCTGTGTCTGATGTATTTCAGCTCTTCCTTGGTCCACCTGTCAGGCTTTTGATTCCATCGGCCTTTTGTCAGCGAATAGTTGGGCATGTCGTATACCTTGTTCGCTATACCTATGTCCATTTTTATACCGCGGACATGCGGGGCGTATCTTTCGATAAAGTAGCTGCGGATAAATTTGGTGATGGTTATATATGTCTGCTCGTTCATTTTTTTCATGTATCTGCCGGCGTTCACCACGATTTTCATATCCAGGTCGGAATGCCGGCCGTAAAAATAGTCGACGCAGGAACCGCACAGGATAACGTCCGCGACATCCGCGTCCAAGTCGATCGGAACCTTGGCGTAAACGGACAGCATGAACATGACGGACTTATAGATTCTGGTCATAATCTCGGCCGCTTCGGGACGCAGGGTTCCGTCCCGGCGCCACAGTTTCGGATGCAGTTTTGAATGATACGGCAGGTGAAACATTGCGCCTATGCCCCCGCCCTGGCGTTCAAAATCAATCGTCTGATATTATTCCTGTCGGCGTTGGATAATCTCTGCACATAGCCTTGGCGATTCAGATGCGAATAGGCCAGCGAATACGGCGCCATATTCAGCAAATCTTCATCCCAGGATTCCGACCGGCGCAGTTTCATCTCGTGCCACGTTTTGCAGCCCTGACCGTGCATATTTTTGTCCCGCAGCAGCGCGACCGCCCGCCGGCGCAGCGCCCGGTAATACAAATCCGCGCGATATTTTATACGCTGGGTTTCATCGGCGCTGAATCTTCTGGGTTCTTTCAGCCATTTTTTTTGAATCAGCGAATATCTGGCAAATCGCCCGGAAACATCGGGCACGACGGATATGTCCACCCTCATGCCTAAAATCTTGGGGTCGTATTTCTTTATGAAAAAGAGCCCGACAAAATCCAACAGCGTATCAAGCGTATCGCTGTCCATCGATTGCAGATACCTGTCTGGGCGCAGGATTATGCTGATGTCGACGTCGGATTTTCTTTTGTAATTGTATCCGACGCAGGAACCGCACAGAACCACGTCCTTGACATCGGCGTCCAAATCCAAACCGAGCCCGCCGTACGTCGACAGTACGGTCATGAACGATATGAAAATCCTGGTCGACAGCTCGGCTGCGGCCGGCCGCAAGACGTTGTCCGCCAACCACATCTTTGGATTCAGTGCAAGATGATTGTATACAGGAATCATGACTAGACGCTGCTGGACGAAGATGCGGCCGGACAGACGGACGAAGTTCTGACCTCTGCGACCATTTGGCCGTAACCGTTGGCTGAATCCGGCATCGCGCAGGACGTCTTGCAATAGCAATATCCCGAATCCGCCACATCATTTGAATTCACGCACGACGTGTAATTGCATCTGCCATATGCGCCCCACATGTAATACGTGCTGCCGGCGGTGATTGTCTGGCAGCTTCTGGTCTGAGTCCCGGCGCCTATGGTATCGGAACAGGCCTGCGATGATGTCGCACCGGCGCTGCAGTTGCTGGCGTACGTCGTGCAGCTGTCGCTGTTTACCCAATGTGACCCGGTTCTCGTTTCGGACCTTAGGCAACTCAAATCCAGGCAGAAATCATAAGTACAGCTCTCGCAAACTTTTTTTTGCAGTTGGCTGGTTCCGCAAGCCACGTACATTGTGTCGCCAGGTGTGCATTCTTGGTTAGCATTGTAAAGGCAGGTATAAGCATTCGCCTCCATATCAAAACCGATCAATCTTAAAATCGGCAGCAACAGCAGCCCCAAAAGGAACCTTTTATAAAACGATTTTATTTGCTTCGCCATAATTTTTCATCCTTACTTTGTGTAATAACAATCAACCGTGTAAACATACGTTCCCACACTGTCCGTCTGGTCGGTATTTTTCGGAATATAACAGCTGGTTATATCGCCCTTGTTCGGGTTGGCGGATGTTCCCGGCGTCACGCACGCCGTGCACGACGTCGCCGTCGTCGTGGCCATGTAATATCCGGTTTTGCAGCTGTCCAGGACGCAAACTCCGATATTCGCGGCGCCGCCCGCCCATCCGGGAATCAGCAGCGCGGCTGAAAAAACGATATATTTTAATTTCATCTGACATTCCCCCTTTCCGCAGTCATCGCCGCGCTTTTGCCCACATTTTTTGTAAACAGGATTTTTTGCTTGGTTTTTATGTTCAAGATTTCCAGCTTCTTCGATTTTTTCAATCTGGACAAATCCCGGGCCAACTCGTCAAAGTCCATGACCTCGGCCACGAATTCATTCAGACGAACGCGGGTTTTCATAAGAACTTTATCCAGCAGAGATTCGCCATTTACAGTATATATATCCTTGATAATCTGGTTATGCGAGATTTGCGGATATTTGTCCGCCAGCCCGCGCTGTTCCAACATATTCAGCTGGGAATTCGCGATGTCGACCATGTATCCGACATCCGTTACAAACTGCTTGTCGCGGATGTAGAAATAGAATATTTTGTTCGCGTCGTCCAAAATTTTTTCCATGATCATGTTCGCGGATTTTTCGCCCGAACATAAAATATTGCTGGCCAGCCGCGCGACAATCTCCTTGTGGACGGCGACCTCGCAGATTTGTTCAAAATTCAAAGTCGCCACAACCTTCAGCAAATATTCGTGCACTCTTCTGTGGTCGTCTTCGTGAAACCAAGCCGACTTTATTTTGGAATTTCTCTGTTCGGCAATTCGGCGCGTTTCAGGGGCGTCATTGGCGGCCCTGTAATAATTTATCTTTATCAGGTTGATATTGCTGTAATAAAGGCCGTCGCTTATGAATGCGTCATAAAATTTTCCATATTTTTCATATTTGTCAGGTCCATGAACCAAAACCGTGTCGACCTCTGTTCGGGCCGGTTCGCACAGTGACTTGGCAACATATTCATAGTATTCGTCATCCGGCAGATTGAAAATCTCGTCTATGTCCCTGCTCCCACCCGGCGATTGAACGGCTTTGACAAAGTCTTCCGCAGATAACAGGTCCAATAAATGCAATCTTGCCGGGCCGGAAAATAATCTTACATCGAATGGACCGGATACTGAATCGTTTGCGCTTGACGTATTGACTGTTTTGACATCATCGTTTGCAAGATTTAAATTTGCCGTTTCAGAAAATGATTCATAGAATGATTTTGCATCGGAAGATTTTCCTGACATCAAATCGTTTGATGTCGCGCTATTTGTGTTTGACATTATTATCGTTTCGTCATCAAGAAATCTATTTTTAAAAATTTCGAGTTTTAGTTGGCCCAAATTTTTCTCTTCGTCAACAAAATCCAAAAAAACCGAATTATTTTCCAAAGAATTTTGAGAAAAATTAAATGCGTCATTTTTTTGCTTTTCTTGTCCTATTTTTAAAAATTCTGAGAAATGGCGGTTTTCCGGCACTTGCGCATATTCCCGTGCGGAAGCTTTTCCCATAACAAACAGCGACGCGACCCCAAACAACCAAGATAATCCGTTTTTAGTTTTTCCTTTGAAACCCTCAGAAATCTGCGGCATATTCCCTCCAAATGGCTGCCTAATCCAAACGGTGGTTTGGATTGGCGGAGTTGGCGGGAAATTTCAATAGATTGACAAAATTTCGAGCCTGATAAAAAATCGATTCGTTATTGGAATTTCGTCTTGCGATTTTATGGCAGAAAA
>JAISAB010000009.1 GCA_031266915.1 Rickettsiales bacterium
CCCGCAGGGCGCGGCAATCCAGTTATTTATTCTTTGTTCAAATAACAGGAATGTACTCTTTAAGATTCATTCCCATCACTTGAACAAAATCTTAAATCCGTAAATCATAAATCTTAAATCCATCGACTAACCGCTTTTTTTCGTATGCGATTTGTGATACAATGTTATGGATGAAATTCAAAGCGTTAAGCATCTTTTCGATTCTTTTATGCGTTTACGCCGGTGCGGCGCATGCGGGCTGGCAATATCCCGGCCACTATCTGGGCGACGGCTGGTACCAGGACGACGGCAGCCGTTTTGTTCTGTCGGTCCGCGGCGGCGCGTCTTTGCAGCGCGGCAAAATCAATAATGAAATCGGCTCGATGAGTGCCCTGTATTACATAAACCAGACCGATGGGATAATCATGACCGCGGCCGAGCGTGAGGCCTGCGGCACGAATTGCGACGGGACTTTCCAATATGCGGGAATGGGAAATCTGGGTGATTTGCCGGCGGAAAAGAATTTGTCCACGTTCTCGTTCGCGGCCGGGGCCAGCATCGGCTGGACGGTTCCGAATTCGCCGCAGTGGCGCGTCGAATTGGGCTGGGACCATATCGCGCAAAGCGAATACAACGCGGCCCCGCTGTTCGCCGGCAAGATGGACCTGCAGGGCGGCGAGGTCAGCGGTGTTTACGTCGACGTTCAAAGCGGCGGCGCCCATTCCAACATTACGACGGATATTTTCAGCGCTATGGCGTTTTACGATTTCTTTGACGGCATCAAAAAGCCTGTAAAAAGTTTTATTCCATACATCGGTTTCGGCGTCGGATACGCGAATTCCACGACTGTGCTGAATTTATCGGATTTGTACGGCGATTTATTAGAATCCGTCGAGTTACAGGAATACGGTGTGGCGGACAATTACGTGCTGCGGTTTTATACGTCCGAAAATAACACCGCGAATGTCGCCGGATTGCTGGCGCTGGGGTTTTCATATGGTCTGACGGAAACGACGTTTTTGGATTTGGGTGCGCGCGTGACCTATGTACCCAAGGTGATATGGGCATTGTCCAACGAAGACGGTTCCAAGCATCGCGATTGGTACAGCGCCAAGAATATAATCTATACGAATGTTATGCTGGGCATTCGATTCGAGTTTTAATAAATTAATTTTTATGGGCATCTGCGACATATAACAAATAGTGAATAGTGCTTAGTTTATAGTGCATAGTTGACTAGTTTACTAATAACTAATCACTAAGCACTAATTACTATGCACTACTTGTTATCTTTCTTCTGACTTATAATTATGCCCCGTATTTCCCACGATTGATTGGGCGATAGGACAGGGCCTCGGCCAGGTCGGCCATTTCAATCGCATCGCCACCGCGCAAATCCGCAATCGTGCGTGCCAAGCGTCGTACGCGATTATACCCGCGCGCAGACATGCCCATCTTTTCCGCCGCGGCATTCAGGAACCGGGTCAGTTCGCCGTTCAGGCTGACCACATCTTCCAATTCCCGTCCATCCAGGCGCGCGTTAATTTTCCCCTGTCGTTCGATTTGCCGAATGCGGGCCGCGGCGACGCGGGCGCGAATTGTTTCGCTGGTTTCACCCGGTGCTGTGTCCCGATTCATGTCCCAAGGATTGACAGGGTCAACATCAACGTGCAAATCGATTCGGTCCAGCAGCGGGCCGGATATTTTGTTCTGATAAGCCTCGGCGCATCGGGGGGCGCGCGAACAAGATAGCGACGAATTACCCAAGTGGCCGCAGGGACATGGATTCATCGCCGCAATCAGCTGGAACCGCGCGGGATAGGTCGCGTTGTGCCGCGCCCTCGAAATCAGTATTTTTCCGGCCTCCATCGGCTGGCGCAATATTTCCAAAGTGCCGCGGTTGAATTCGGGCAATTCGTCCAGAAACAGAACCCCGTTGTGCGCCAGCGATATTTCGCCGGGTTTCGCATTCGACCCGCCGCCCGCCAAGGCCGGCGCGCTGGCCGTGTGATGGATGGCGCGAAACGGCCGCGTCGATACCAAGCCGTCCGAATTCAATTGTCCGGCGATGGAATAGATAATCGATGATTCCAAAATCTCGGCGGGCGTCATGTCCGGCATAATCGACGGCAAACGCGACGCCAGCATCGTCTTGCCCGAACCCGGCGGCCCGACCATCAGCATCGCGTGCCCGCCCGCGGCCGCGATTTCCAATGCACGTTTGGCGGACGCCTGGCCCCGGACATCGGCCATGTCGCCGACGCCGCTGCTGTTCCGCACGGGCGCGAACATCGCCGGCACCGGCAGAATCTGCGTTCCCTTGAAATGATTGATTAAATCCAGAACATGATTCGCCGCCAGAATATTCATGTGACCGGCCCATCGCGCCTCAGGCCCTTGGGCGCCCGGACAGATTATCCCCAGGCCGCAGCGATTCGCCCAGACGCTGGCCGGCAGAATTCCGTTGGTTTTCGCAATCGTTCCGTTCAGGCCGATTTCGCCCAGAATGACATACTTGGACAATTCTTTTTCGGGCAATACCCCCAGCGCGCACAAAATCCCGCACAGAATCGGCAGGTCGAAATGAGAGCCGGATTTTTCCACATCCGCCGGAGATAAATTGACAGTCAGTCTTTTCGGCGGCAGCGACAAATTCAGCGCGGCCAGGACGTTTCGGATTCTTTCGGCGGATTCCTTGACCGCGCGGTCGGCCAGCCCGATGATGTTGAATTCAGGATTGGAAAATCCCGCGGACAATTGAACCTGTACGTCGATTTTGGATGCTTCCATTCCATTGAATATAATTGAATTCAGAGAAATCATGGTAGTGGTTAGTGTGAGTGCGAGTGTTATAATAGAGCTTGCATCAATTTGTTTCAAGCATTAAAATGCAAAAACGAATTACCAACCACCAAAGGGAAAAAAGATGCCGGCAAAAAATAAAAACATGGCGCGCGAATGGTTCAATACTCTATTTTACGGCGCGCTTATCGCCATAGTATTCAGAAGCCTTTTGCTGGAACCGTTCAACATTCCGTCCGGTTCAATGATACCGACCCTGCATGTGGGCGACCATATTTTTGTTGAAAAGTGGGCCTATGGATATTCCAGATATTCGTTTCCGTTCGGTTCATGGAAATTGTGGAACGGACGCTTTGCAGCCACCGAGCCCAAGGTCGGCGATGTCGTCGTTTTCCGTAATCCCGCCAACGAGTCCCTGGATTACGTCAAACGCTTGGTCGGCATCCCGGGCGACACGATTCAAATGATAGAAGGCCGTCTGCATATCAACGGCAAGCAGATAGAGCGCGAAAACCCGCGTCCCTATGTCGTCGCCATATTGCGCAAATCGCTGCGCGGCGTCGGGTATTACAAGGAAAATATGTCCATCAAGGGCAATCGGATTTGGGTGGATAATCTGCCGGTTGGCTTTGGTTATACAATCGAATACCGCGACGACAAATTCTGCGACTATTATCCGCGTGAATGCGGCGTGTTCGACGCGACCGAGTATACGGAAATACTGCCGAACGACGTCCGCCACAGCATTATCGAAATGTCGGACGACGCCAGATTCGACAACACGCCGCTGTTTACCGTGCCGGCCGGCCATTACTTTATGATGGGCGACAACCGCGACAACAGCGGCGACAGCCGCGCCGATGTCGGCTATGTGCCGCGCGACAATCTGTTGGGCCGGGTCTGGTTCACATGGTATTCGCATAATTATTATTCGCCGCTGGTGGCCATCTGGAATTGGGGCGGCAAAATGCGCTGGGACCGCTTTGGGCTGGGGATAAATTAGTCAATAGTGCTTAGTGTTTAGTTTATAGTGCATAGTTGACTAGTTTACTAAGCACTATAAACTAAACACTAAGCACTAATGTTTTATCTTATCTGTCGTTTTACGGTTTTTTATAGACACGTAACAAAACGGGTACATGGTTCGCATGATGTTGTAACGCAGCAACTTTGTGTCACGGCCGGGACAAGCGTACATGTGCCGGTTTGCCATTCAGTCGTTGTGCATGCCTCGATTTCATAAACTCCGCTGCCGGTATCGTCCGAAAACGGGTCCGTATATGCCTGGTGGTCCGTCGATATGTCTTTTCCGCAGCTGGCATCATTCAATCCAGTGCATCTACCGCCGGTCGAGCATGAAAAATAACTTTGGCTTACTAGCACAGTGTCTGTTAACGTACAAGTGCAAGTTTCGCCCACATTGCATTTTCTTACCGCAAATGCCGGAACAATGTGCAGGAACATAACCGCGGCCGCCGCAGCGATACCGCATTTATATGCAATACTAGTCTTCATTTTATCCCCTTTTGATTTTTTTAAAGAAAAACCGCCAAGAGAATGGCGGTCGGGGAGTTAAGAAAATCATAAATACAAATGACCCCGCTGGTCTTCGTCCGTCAGCGCAAGCGCAGCCGAGACTGTTTTATAACCAACGGCTCCCCGACCAAGCGGGGATAACAACAAAAATCGGGCTTTCGCCCGCTGTTGTTGTGCGGGATGTGACACGCGTTTTATCGTGCCATGTATTTATGGGCTTTCTTACGGCCCCGAACCCGTTCCCTTTGGATTCAATGTTGATTATAAATTAAATTCTTTGCATTTGCAAATTCTTTATCAAAGGTGTACGATTACCCGGTGATGAAAAAACTGAAATACGATTTTAAAGATAAAAGCATTCTGGATTTGGCGCTGACCCAAAGCGGCGCCGACGCGGTTAATAATAACGAGCGCCTGGAATTCATCGGCGACCGGGTGCTGGGGCTGACGGTCGCGGCGCTGCTGTTCGAAATGTTTCCGAACGAATCCGAAGGGGAATTGGCGCGGCGTCACGCGTCGCTGGTCTCGACTGAGACCCTGGCCGGCGTCGCCATGGAATTCGGCATGGATAAAAAGGTTCGCCGCGGCCATATGACGGGCGGGCGTCTGCGGCATATTCTGGCCAACGCGATGGAGGCTGTCCTGGGCGCGGTTTATCTGGACGGCGGATTCGATGCGGCGCAAAAGCTGGTCGTCGACATCTGGCGCGACATCGCGGCGGCCGACAAGGTCGCGCCCAAAGACCCCAAGACCGCGCTGCAGGAATTCGTACAAAGGGAAGACAGCGGCACTCTGCCGGAATATGAATACTTGGCGCCGACCGGCGCGTCGCATAGTCCGGTGTTTAATGTTTCTGTAACGGCGCTGGGCAAATCCGCCACCGGTCAGGGCAGTTCGAAAAAGGCCGCCAGCATCGCCGCTGCCGAAGCGCTCTTGAAAAAACTAGCGGATAGTCAATAGTCTATAGTAAGTAGTGCTTAGTATTCAGTAAACTAGTCAACTATGCACTATAAACTAAACACTATACACTACTCACTAATGACTATTGACTAACAGTTGACTTTCTGTGTTTTTACGGGTAAAGTCCACTGAAAATAAAGGATATTCGATGTTTACAATATTGTTGGTTTTGCTGGTAATCGTGGCCGTTTTTATGATTGGATTGATTCTGTTGCAAAAGTCCGAGGGCAGCGGCATGTCCGGCTCTTCGGCGGCATCGATGTTCGGCGGCGTTTTGACGGGCGCGGCGGCGGGCAACTTTTTGACCAAGACGACGGCATGGCTGGCGACGATTTTCTTTGTTCTGTGCGCATTGCTGGCGATTGTTTCGTCCAAGACGAACGTCGCGACCCAGCAAAGCGAACTGCGCCAAGAATTGATTCAGCAGGAAAACGCACCAACAGAAAATAAAGAATAAATAATAAAGAATAGAGAATAAATGGGCCGCCGCTGCGCGGCCCATTTATTTTTAATTCTTAACTCTTAATTCTTAATTCCCCGTGGGCCGTTTACTTTGATTCGGTTTTGTGGTACAATCGGGGAAATCCAAGGGAGAAAACAAATGAAGACTTTTGAAAAAATTATCGGCGTTCTGACAAACAATTTGGGATACACGATTGTGCTGCTTATTTCAATCGCTTTGTTCGCCATTTTTTCAGACGGCTTGCTGGCCGGCTTGATAACGGCGGCATCCGCGCTGATTGCATACATCTGTGTCGATTTGCTGTATCAAGAGTTCAAGAAGCTGCCGTCGAAAAAGAAGAAGAAATAATAGTCGTTAAAAAGGGCGGATATTATCCGCCCTTTCTAGCTACTAGCTACTAACGACTAACTACTAGTGGCCTTACAAAATCACCTGGCCGGCGACGCGCGCGGTGGCGGGGATTGGGCCAAAGCTGCTGTTGCGGCTGACATAGATGTTTCCCTTGACCGTGAATGCGCCGCAAAATTTCAACATGCCGATATTGCGCAAAAATAAATCGCCTTCGATGACCATATCGCAGGGCAGGGTGTACCGGCGCATGTTTTGCAGGTACAGGTTGCCGCGTATCTTTGCGCCGCGTGACAATCTGACCTCGCCCGGGAATTCGCCGTCGATAAACAAATTGCCATTGATGACAAATGTTTTCGCAACGCGTTTGGCCGGTTTTGCGGCGACTGACGGCCGGCATGCCTTCGCGGCCTTTTTCAACGGCAGGGTAATTGTCCCGCTGGACGGTTTTGGTTTAGTTATGACTTTTGCTGGATTTCTTGGTTCGGCATTCGCATTCGTATCGACGATGGTCACGGGAATCGGTTCGTCCGCGACAAGTACAATCGTTTTTCTGCCGCATCCGATGATGTTGATAATCAGTATGCTGAACAAAACGATAATAGCCAGCAATAGTGTCAGGTTTACCAGGCCGATTAAATCAATAGAGCGAATCCATGACCAAACCCGGCCCATCCGCGCCGCAAACATACGAAACGGCCGGGACATAATATTGCTAACCTTTGCCCAAAAGGTGGGCTTTCCGGCCGTTTTTGCACGTTTTCTGGCCTTTGCAATGCGTCGTGCGGCGATTTTTATTTTCAAGCGTCTAAACATATTCGTCCCTTTTATTGTTGTCATTTATAGTAATTATGTCCTAAATATAATATTTGTCAATCATTTTGTCAAATATTTGTCAAAAATATTTTCGACCCATGCTGTCATTGCGGGACAGTTACCCCCCAGCCGTGTCATCCCGGGGCTGTCATCTTTGAACATGTCATCCCGCGGCTTGACTCCTAGCAGTTTCATCCCGTGGTCAAGCCACGGTATGACATAACAAGGGGGTGACGACAATTGGGAAGAATGTCGAAAAAGCCACATTCCTGTTAGTTAAGCAAAAAGGTAATTGCCAAAATAGTGCTTGAAATCCATGAAAATTAAGCTACATATGGGGTTATCAGCAAATATGAATCAAAGCGAGACAAACGATGAGTTCAAAAAAAATCTTTCTAGGCGCGTCATTATTTCTGACGACATTTGGAAACCTGACGTCCCAGGACGCTGTTTCGTCCGCCGCGGACAGCCTGTCTGGGCCGGGTTCGGATGTCGCCGTCACGGCGGCCGGTGTGCGCTGCGCGGAAATCGAACAGCGTCGGGATACGATTTGGGAATACGGCTATCCGGTGTTCGAACGTCCGCTGGTTGTCTTGAATAATGACGGCGAAATCACTTTTCTAAGCTGCAGCGGCCTGGTCTATGAAAATATATCGCATGCGGAAATGTATTCTTGGTCGGACAGCAAAAAGCTGCGCATCCATTATCACACGGATATGTGGCAGGCTGCCCGCGCCGACATCAGCAAGCGCCTTGGCATCCAAGATAAAAAGGCTGTGGATTTGCTGATTGTCCAGACCTTGGCCTATCATGAGAAAAAGAAAAGCGTTGCGGAAAAGAACAGCATTGCGGGAATTGATTGGCGCGACCGGCCATCCAAAGAATCGCTTTACATCGGCAGATTTGAAGAGAAATTAGCCAGGAAACAATGGGGTCTGAACAGCCGCGGCCGAATCGCGCACATCATGTATTTGCGGAAACGGAACGGCCGGTAATTATTAGTCATTAGTCTATAGTGCTTAGTTTATAGTGCATAGTTAACTAGTTCACTAATAACTAAGCACTAATTACTATAGACTATTGACTAACGACTAATCACCAATTTGCTATTTGTTTTGCTCAACATCCCCCAAGAGTTGCTAAGCGCGCCCTGCGCGCAAGCCAACTCTTTCCCCCTTTAACAAGTGGGACAAGAGCTAAATCTTATGCCATTGCGCTATTCTGGGCTGCTGCCCCTCTTGTTAAAGAGGGGAGAAAATCTTGGCAACTTGTTGCCATAGATTTTCGGGGAGATTACTTTTTAGTGATTAGTCAATAGTCTATAGCGAATAGCATATAGCACGTAGCGTATAGCCGTCCGGTTCGACGCTACAAACTAAACACTATAGACTATTAACTAAGTAAAGTTTACTATTGCATTAAATATGCGAAATATGAGATAATTATACTCATAAAGTTATGTCGAATCCAAACCACCGTTTAGACTGGTGGTTTTTTGTTTAAAAAAAGTCCCTGATTTCCGCGGTTTTTTACTCTCCGACGACTGCCAGTCTAAACGGTGGTTTCGAATCGTAAGGAGAGAGTAGATGAAAAAAGAAACGGCCTATCTTGTTATTGCCGGAATTATGGTCGCTGCGCCGGCTGTTGCCGATGTTGCCTCGACCACATATGTGGATAGAATTGTCGACGGAATCATGAAACCCGACGGCGTGAACGAGCTGGTCGGCAGCGACAACAAAATCAATTCCGCCTATCTTGACATAGGCATGGTCGGTAGCACGATTACCGGCTATTTGACCGGCAGCGGTTCGTATGTTCTGGTCGGCAGCACCGCCGACGGCCCGTACGGCGCCAAAAATCTGACCGGCATTGGCTCGGAAATCGCAGGATATGGGTCGACTACGTACGCTACTGACGTCCTTGTCGGTTCCGGCCAGGCGGCTAGCTGGATGAAAATATCCGGACTGGGTTCTATGTTCAGCAGCGACTCTATCCCTGGCATTGCGATTGGAAGCGGAATTCGTGGCTCTTATATCAGCGTTCCTACTAGCTCTACAGGCAGCCGTAATGTCTTGATTGGATACGGAAGCACGCTGGGCCATTATAGCGGCGTTTCTGCGGACGTTCTTGGGTCGTATATTTCAGGAATGCAGGGTTCCACCATCGCTTTCGCCGGCAACACTGGCACTTTCAACGTTATCGCATCGCCCCAAGGCTCCTATTATTCGGGCATGACGGCCGGCGCCGTCGGCAGCTATCTGTCCAGCGGCATGGTCGGTAGCATGATTGGCGGATTCGGCACCACCGGCAGCGGCGACTACATTCTGGTCGGCAGCGGCAACGGCACATACGGTGGCCAGACCGTCGGTGCTTTAGCAACCAAACTTGGGTCCATAATCGGGTCGAATATTTCGGGTGTACAGGGTTCCACCATCGCTTTTTACGGCAGCACCGGCAACTTCAATGTTATCGCGTCGCCCAGCGGCTCGTACTATTCGGGCATGACGGCCAGTCAGGTCGGCAGTTATCTGGCCAGCGGAATCCCAGGCCGCATGATTTCAGGATTCAATAACACTGGCAGCGGTTCCTGGGTCTTAGTCGGCAGCGGCAGCGGCGTCGGCCCGTATGGCGGCCAGAGTATCAGTGCTTTTGGAAGCACACTGGGCTCGCAAATCCAAGGCTACACGATGATGGCCACCGGCGCGGTCGCCGCAACGGGCGTGGCGTATCTGCCGGTGTTTTACAATGGAGCCTTGGTCGGCGTGCCTTTTTCGGATTTCAGCGCAATTATGGATATTGCGCTGCCGGTTAAACCGTAGAAAGGCCACTGAGATATGAAAAAGAAAAAAATCGCGGTAATCAATTCCTTTCCGAACTATATGGCGCCCGCCGCGCGTGATTTGGAATTTTTGTCGGCCAGACTCGGCGGCGAATGCGTAGTGCTGGACATAAACAATCTGGCCGCCGCGGACGGCACGAAAAAATTCGACGTTGCGGTTTCGTTCAATTGCGTCAATATCTTTCACCCGGAAATTTCCAAGATGCAAATCAACGCGGACATTGTCGCGAAGATTCTGGCCGGAATCGCCCGGGAAAACAAGATAATCTACAAGCGTGACAAACATTTCAACGGTATGGAGGTCCTGACCGCCTGCGATTACGGGCGCCTGTTGCTGACGGACAAAGTCAAGGTCCTGATAACGGTTCCTTGTTACGAGCGCATTTGCAAAGAGACCCTGAAATCGATTTACAATCTGATTATTCCGGAAAATGTCGCGGCCGAATTTGATTTCCAATCGGGATACACCGTCGTCCAGGCGCGAAACCGTCAGGTCGAACAGACCCTGGCCGGCGGCTTTGATTACACCTTGTTCGTGGACAGCGATGTGATTCTGCCCCAGAATTTGCTGGTGAATCTGTTGAACGCGAATGCGGACCTGGCAACTGGATGGTATATCAAGAAAATACCGAATGGCCCGAAAATAACGGAAATCTATGCGCGCCAAAGGTTCGACGAGCATCTGGAAAACATATCCGAAGATGAATTGGTCCGCTCGGCCGGCCGGATTGTACCAATCGGCGGGTGCGGATTCGGCTGCGTTCTGGTCAAGAATTCTGTGTTTGCGGATTTAAAGGAATTCGAACACAATTGGTTCGAATACGTTGAAAACCGCCAGGGCGACGTGTGTACCATATGTTCCGAGGATTTGAAATTCTGCGAGCGTCTGCGTGCCCAGGACAAGATATTGGTCTGCGACCCGTCTTTGCGCTGCAGCCACGTGGGACAGTATTTTTTCTGAAAAGAATAGAGAATAAATAATAAAGAATATGGGCGCATATTTGCGCCCATTTTTATTCCCCTCCGGTGGATGGGTAACATCTCGCCGCGGTCCGACCGCCACGGTGGCGGCGATTGACAAAGGTGGCTGCCGGGGAGGCTTCCCAATTGCCGCGCCCATCGGTTGCTTTCAAATTAATTATTGACAAAATAAAAAAATGTTAGAAAAATATACATAAGGAGCATGTATAAATGGATGTTGTAAAAAAGATTATCATTGCCGGATTGATAACCGGCGGCATCGGCGCAGGCTGTTGGTTCGCGAATATATTGCCAAAACAATTGCTTTTAAAAAAGCTGCCGAAAGAAAAGCAAGAGTATTTCGAAAATTCCCGGGATTCGTTGGATTATTATTCGAATTTGCTAAATGCGGAAGTTGGGAATCTTAGGGATAGTCTTGCTTTGTATGACGCCAACTTGTCCTATCATGAAGAAGAATACGCTACTTTGGAGCTTGACGGCTATTGCGTCGGCGCGGAGGTTTATTCTTTGCACTTAAAAAATGGCACCGTGTCTAGTTACAGCCAGTCCGCATATACACATGGATTAGAAGAAGGCGAGTCGGATTTCGATTATTATACCCGAAGAACAGCTCGGCATGGTCCATTAATTTGTTTGGGATTCTGGGGCGATGGCAAGAAAGTGCTTAAATGGTACGGTCAAAACGATAAATTCAATTCCGTATTGTGGCAACGGTTTAAAATTCGCATGCTGAACAAGAAAATTGAAGAATTCAAAGAAAAATATTCAAGAGAAAAAATACTGGAATCACTGGAATCTATAAAAAGGTCGGAAGAAGAATTCAAATTGAATAAAAATAAAACAAGAGACCAGATTCTGGAAGAGAAATACAAGCGCCAATGGTAAAATATTGGATAAAATGAGAAAACCGGCCTGTATGGGCCGGTTTTCGGAGGCTGGCAGCAGCATAAATT
>JAISAB010000010.1 GCA_031266915.1 Rickettsiales bacterium
ACTTCACTATAAAACTATGTACTATAAACTAATCACTATGCACTATTCACTACTGATTAAAAAACTGACATCCCCCAAGAGTTGCTAAGCGCGCCATGCGCGCAAGCCAACTCTTTCCCGCCCCGTAACCGGGGCAGGTAAAAAATATTTAAGATTTATGATTTACGATATTTCCGCGCAGCCGGCGCCATGTTTGCTAATTGCCATTTCTTATCAGATTCCCAACGGTATATAGGGTGCATATTGGTCATAATCTGTTATTTTGTCCCATTCGCATTTACCATCAGCACCACGATTGGTCCCCCATGGGCATACCTGATTGTTGGCGGATGTAACATTTCGGCTGCACCAATTGGTACCCGTACCAGACGAGTTCGTGCCGCCGGTTAAGCATGATTGGCCGTCTGGGCTGGGGTTAACGACTGGCAGTTCGGCGACGCACTTGACGCTGGTGCCCCATCGGCTGCGCCGCGCACCGTTTTCCCAACACAGGCACACGCCCCAAGATTCCGTGGCGACCCTTTGGCTATAACCGCTTGGGCACATGTCTTCTTTATTTCCGATACCATAGTTTTCAGGTTTAGCAAGTTCATTATATTCGCTATTGCTGTTCAAAAATGTCGCCAAGCATCTGTTGTCGGGGTCGTACGAATTCGGCTTCAGTGATTGCAATTCGACGAAGCGGCCCAAGATATTGTTGCACTGCGTGTTTAGTATGCTGATAATTTGATAATAGATTTCCGTCGCGACGCCGATTGTACGTATCGCGCGATAATCAACCAACTTGCGGCTGGTGGGTGTTCCGCTTTCATTCTTTTCGATGGTTATCAAACCGTATGTATTTTCGTCTGTAACGCTCGGGTCGTACACTCTGTTGTTCTTTTCGTCCATCTTGAAAGGCAGCAAATCGAACCCGCCGAATACCTGCTTCATAGTTTCCGCCGAAGAACACGATTGAATGTCACTCAACTGTTTCGCGCATTCCGATTTATACGTGCATTCCCCGTCATCAGCGCTTTTGCCGTCGCACAGGGTGAACCAATCCAGGGCTTTTTCGGCATCGAACAATCCGCTGAACGGGTAATAGAAGTTTTCATAGTTCGCACCGCCGAACTTGTCAAAGCACTGCTTGACCACGGCGCGGCAAGCCGCCAGCGTGTCGGTGCTCTGCCTGTTTTCGACATACTGCCTGACGATGTTGTTGAACATATTGTCGCAGGACGCGACGTATTTAGTGCAGACGGCGGCGTTAAGGGTAATCTTGTTCGGTTGCAGCACAATGCTGGCGTCCGTGGTTATGGATTTCATCGCGGTGGTCAGGGCCGTATCGCCGTTCATATAGCACGCGGAAACAAAATCAAAGCATCCCTGCCTGATTTCGGACACCTTGGACTTTTGGGCGTAATAGATGTCCAGCATCGCCTTGTCCAGATAATCGGACCACACGTCGTCGGCCGCGGCGGCGCATTTGTCCAGCGCCGGTTCGGCGAATTTCTTGACGCGTTTTTCAAAGTTCAAAACAAACGTCCGATTGTTGGATACTTTGGACAGTTTCTGATTGGCGATGCCGGCGTCTTCGTTGAACGTCAGCAGTTTTTCCAGTTCATGGAATTTCACGACGCCCGCAATCGGCTTGCCCGTGGTTATGTCGATGAATTCGCCGTTGTCCAGGCATTTGTGATAGTTGGCGCCGCAGACTTCCTCGCTCAATACTGATTTTTCGACATTGTTCAGACAGGCCGTCATGTCGTCGGCATTGTGTTTCTGCCTGTTTTCCACGCGCGCCAAGTCCAGCATCGCGCCGCCTTCGCGGACGGCGGCGGTCATGCTTTTCTTGGTTTCGGTTATGGATGCCTGGACCGTATTGCAGTCCTGTTCGACCGCCATCAGGTACGCGGTCACCGCGCGCTGCAGCGACGCGTCGTTGCAGTCCGCGCGGACGGCGTTGCGGCATTGGCCGTATATGGCGCTGTACAGATTTTTTCCGTTATACGCGGCGATGGCCTGGCCGGCGTCGGTCATGCCGAACGCGTTTGCGGTGTCGAAGGATATGTTTATTGAATTCAGCTCTGAAAATTTGCCGCCGACGTTGGTGTCGCCGCCGCGGATGGAATTCATGATTGCCTGCAGCAGCGCCTTGGACGCGGACCCGTCGGACGTCAGCGCGTTTTCCCCTTCGGACGCGGTGCGCATGGCGGTCGCCTGGGCCGCGGACATGCCGACCGAATTCAGGCCTTCGGTAAATTCGGTCAGCTTAGTGCCAGCGTCCTGGATGACGGTCCGGACGTCGTCGAATTCATATACGCGGTCGCTGCAGGAACAGCGCCGATAATCGTCGTTCTTCAGCCGGCAGAATTGGTCCATGCAGGTAAAATAAGCATTCTTGCAGGTTTCGTATTCCGCGCCGGTGCGCGTTTCTGACATGGCGGTCGTTGCGGCGGCGCGCGCCACGGTCGCGCGGGCCGGCGCGGTTGTTGCGGCGCCGTTGGCGGAATTGCGTTGGCTCGTGACGCTGCGCGCGGTCGAAACCGCCGCCGCGCCGCGGGGCCGCGCATTCGTCGCATCGCGCGTTGTCGCGGCGGCGCGTGACGCGACCGCGGGTGCGACCGCGACGCGCGCGGTCGTTGGCGAAGACGCATTTGTCGCAGGCGCCTTGACGGCGCCGGACGCGCGGTCGGATTTTTTCTGGGTGGCGGGCTGTGTCCGCGGCTGGGTTACGATTTGGGGCGTGGCGGCGCGGGTCACCGCGTTATTGTCGCGAACGGCAGCATCGGAAACACCGATGCAAACGAACGCCAGCAAAGCGAAAATAATTGCCTTTCTCATCTTCAACCAGATGTTAGCAAAATTCGGAAATCCGCCGCAAGCAAATAAAGTTGGAAAGAATCGGAAAAAATTACTCTTGGATAAATCCGCCGGACTGCATCTTCCACAGGCGCGCATAGGTTCCGCCGCGTTTGCGCAGCAATTGCGCATGCGTGCCGGATTCTATAATTCGGCCGCGGTCAATCACGATGATTCTGTCCATATTGCGCAGCGTCGACAATCGGTGCGCAATTGCAATCGTCGTGCGCCCGCGGGATAATTCTTCGAAACTTTTCTGGATAACGGCCTCGGTCTCGCTGTCCAGCGCGGCGGTGGCCTCGTCCAGAATCAATATCGGCGCGTCTTTCAGGAACGCCCGCGCGATGGCGATGCGCTGACGCTGGCCGCCCGACAGCTTGATTCCGCGGTCGCCCACCAGTGTGTCGTATTTTTTCGGCGTTTCCATAATGAACGCATCGGCCGAGGCGCGTTTCGCCGCGCGCCGGATTTCAGCGTCCGTCGCGCCGACGCGGCCGTATCCGATATTCTCGCGTATGGTGCGGTTGAACATGGTCGTGTCCTGGGGGATAAAGGCGATGTTTTCGCGCAAAGAATTTTGGGTCACACTGCGAATGTTTTGCCCGTCGATGAAAATCGCGCCGCGCACCGGGTCGTAGAGCCGCATCAATAAATTAACCAGCGTCGTTTTGCCCGCGCCGCTGACGCCGACCAAGCCGACCTTTTCGCCAGATTTTACGTTCAGCGACAAGTTTTCCAAGACCAATTTTTTATTATACTTGAAACTGACGTTGCGGATTTCCACCGCGCCCTTGGAGACCTTTAATTCCGCCGCATTCGCCGCGTCTTGTATTGTTATTGGCGCGATTAATTCCTGATATGACTGAGATGCCGCGCCCAATTTTTCCGCAACGCCCGGCGCGTCTGAAATAATTTTCGATATATTGTGCGTGATAATAAAATTAATTGTTATGGTAAACGCAATTTCAGACACCTGCATTTCGCCCGACAAATATAATTTGGTGCACAAAAATAATATCGTGGCAAACAATAATCCGACGACAATTTCCGGAACTGCCCAGAAAAAACGGTCCATCATGCCCGCATGGATTCTCTCTGCGATAACGCGCTGGCGCAGCGGCTGCGCATGAACGTGTTCCTGTTCGTTGCGGGCGAACAGTTTTACGGATAAAAAGTTGGACATGCTGTCAATCAGCTGGCCGCCCAAAGACGACGATGATTTCGAATATTTTTTATAAGCGGTGCCCATCGGTTTTGCCCGCCAAATGGAATATGTGATGTAAAACGCCATCGCTGTTAAAAACACCACTGCGATTTGTCGGTTGACTTGCAGAATAAGCCCGAAGTTCAGTAAAATTATCAGCAAAGATGTAAAAACGATAACAACCGTGACCAATATATCAAAACCTTTTGTTAAGAAAGCGATTTGTTCGTTGGTCTTGCCGATTATGCGGCTGGTCCAAAAGGACATGGATTGCTTATGCACGTATTTATTCAAGATTTCGGATAAATGATTGCCTGTTTTTGCCCTTAATCTCATCCATAAAACATCGTCCCAGATATGAATCAGTACAGATGAAACGATTGTGATTGCAATTACAATTATCACAGGCAATGCGGAATCGATGCCAATTCCGCCAGATAACGGATTATCGAAAACCGCCAGAAAGACTTTTTGCAAATACGGCCCCAGAACACTATCGGCCAACCGCCATGCAACGGCCAGAAAGAACCAAGGAATAAGCGTCCAAATAAAAGGCTTTATGCCGTGCCTGGCATAAAAACCCATAAGCGTCTTTGGAAAAGGTGTCATAGACTCGTGCCTTTGTCTTGATTGATACGCCCGCATGGTATCATAAATACGGCGTGTTTTCAACAGTGCTCAAGCAAAATCTGATGATGGGTTATACAGGACGATTTTAGAACTTAGCGTCCCGCCTTTGCCGCTTCGCGGCGCCGGCGCGGCACTCGATTTTCAGCCTTCGCTTCGCTCGGTGAAAATCGGTGGCTTGCCACCCGTAGCCCATAGGGCGAAGGGTGGTGGGGATAGTGGGACTTGAACCCACACGATTGCAATAATCAAAGGATTTTAAGTCCTCAGCGTCTACCATTCCGCCATATCCCCCGGATTCGCGCGGTTGCCACTGCAATTCTAGCATATTTCTGGCACAAGTCAAATTAAACAGGGGTATCGGGACCGATTGAATTCGCGTGTGCGGCGGTGTGGCCCCGCGTCGCGGTCAATAAAACCGCCGCAAACTGCGGCGGGTGTAATATTTAGTGGTGCTTACTGCACAATTTCCGAACCAGCCCCGCTTCGCCCATTGGGCTTCGCAGGGCACTCAATTTTCAGCCCTTGCTTACGCTTCGGTGAAAATTGGTGGTGGAGCTGATGAGACTCGAACTCACGACCTCTACATTGCGAACGTAGCGCTCTACCAACTGAGCTACAACCCCAAAACTTATTTCGGATTTATGATTTCGCTCGCTTTGCTCGCGTATCCTCGTAGTTGCTCGTTCCTTGCATACTCGGATTCTGAATTCGGATTTATCGACATTGGTCAAACAGGCGCCAAATCATAAATCAGCAATCGTAAATCATAAATACATTGGTGCGGATAAGAAGACTCGAACTTCCAAGGGTTGCCCCACTAGTACCTGAAACTAGCGCGTCTACCAATTCCGCCATATCCGCACGGCAAACTGGATAATAACCCATGTCCGACGGCTTTGCAACAAGAAAAATCAAAAAGCTCAACTGACAGGAGTGTACCTTTGTTGCCCCAAAAACTCAAGACTCGTCATACCGGCATTGAATTTTGAAAAACAGTTGATAACTGTTTTTCAAATGAACCGGTATCCATTGTATTCAAGCTGTAAACAATGCCCGTGTGATGAATACAATGGACCCCGACCTACGTCGGGGTGACGGCAAGAGAGGATGTCGGAATATAATATAAAAGGTACATTCCTGTCACTTAAGCAAATCTTAAATAAACACCAATTTGCTATTTGATATTTGCTAATTGCTATTTGTGGTCGGCGGAATCGGAATGAAATAAATCTCATTGTATTTTTCGTTCCGATTACTTATAATGAAAGAAAAAAGAAAGAGGTGTTGCATATGAAAACAGGAATCTCAATCTTGGGCATCGGCTTTTTACTGGGCGTGCTGGTGTTCGGCTTGGCGTCCCGCAGTGCGGAGGCTTATCAGCTGCTATCGTCAAAGGAACTGGGCGCCGGCGATGCCAAAAATCAAAACGTCGTTGTGAAATGCACCACGGACACGGGCAAGGTATCCAATCAGACCTGCACGCTGCGCCGCTATGTCAAATGCACGGGCGACGGCGCGAACATAAAATGCAGCGGGTGGCAGGCCTGGAAAGACCTGCGCAATCCATCGTCGGAATATTCCAACTGGCAGGCCGGCGCATCTGACTGTTGCCGCGCAATGGGACTAAGATAATAAAAAACCGCCTGTGGGCGGTTTTTTCGTGATACGAAATACGTGACACGTATTATTTCACCATCCACGGCTGGTCGTTCATAATCAGATAATACAATTGTGCGTCATCGTCGCCGGGGTTGCGGATAATCGGCCGCACGACGAAAATATCCACGGAACAAAAGTTTCCCTTGTTCTCCTGGGCCTCTTCCAAATCCTGATGGAATTTCGCCGCGAAATCCAATGCCTGCAAGTACGCCGCATCGTCATCAGCCGGACTGGATGAATCGCCCGCCCACATCAGCCACATGCCGTGGTTCACGACGTTTTCCTGGCCCTGCAAATCGTCGGCCGACAACAGCCCCAGCGGCTTGAAATCAACGCCGCTTGTGAATTCGCCGGTGCTGGTTTCGGACCAGTCGTACATATCGCCGACAAATTTCAGCGCGCCGTAAATCATGCCGCCGGCACGTTCGACCTTGGCCAGCCTGCCCGCGTTTTTCAGCGTCGAATGAAACAGCCAGTCGCGGATTCGTCCTGATTTCATGCTGGCGCGGGCGGCCTTGGTCGCTTTGCCGATAACCTTGTTGCCGCCGTTTATGGCGCGCAGCGAACGCCATGCGCGCGCGACGACGTTTCCGCGCTGCGAAATTCGCCAAGCCTTCATCGCGCGGCGCAATTTCATTACGTCTTCAAAGGCGCCGGCCGCAGTTTTGTATTTGCGGACGTCTTCCAGTTTTTCCAAGTCCCGGATGCCGTCGCCCAGTTTTTTGATTTCATCGGATTTTGCAGCGTAACGGGCGGCGTCGGTCGCGCGGTCGATGGATTTCAATTCTTCGGCGGCGCGGGCGGATTGCTGCGACAGGCGGATAAAGTCTTTTACTTTGTCGGATTTTTCCAATGCGCGCATCGTCGTGACCAGGCCCTTGGCGGCTTTGGTGGCGCGCACCATTTTGGTCGCGCCCAAAACGACCGTTCCGCCGCCGACGGTCGCGACGGTGATGGCGACGTCCAGCGCGACCTCGGCCCAAGTAATCCATTTCAGGCTGACGTCGCCCGCGACATAGTAATCGTTGCTGTCGTCCGTGACGCCGACGGTTTTATGCGCGGCGATATTGACCAGGTCGCCGTCGCTGGCCAAGGCGCTTTTGCTGGTGCAATTGCCGCCCAATGGGAAAATTCTGTCGATATTATCCTCGATATATTTTAACGATACAGTGCCGTTTTTATCCTCGCCGATAAAGCCGTCCATAGTTCCCGATTCCACGACCAAGATTCCGTACCAGGCCGGGTCAGTATTGGTCCATACAGCCGGGTCGTTAGGCGCGCCGACCCGCGGACTGGGGTTTGTTTCGGGCAATGATTTTTTGCCGGCAATCAGCAATCTTTGTCGCAGGACTTTCGGCTGGGTTTCATAATTGACGACGATGTGGCGCCCCCCGGGAAAGGTGTATTCGATAGGCTGGAACCGAATGGTGTCATCGTCCGCCAGATTGGTCATTTCCGGACAGCTCAGAACTTTTTTGATAACCGCTGCATCTTGGAACGTGGCGTAAACCCAGGCCTGGATGACATGCTCGGGGTCGGATTCGTCCAGCTCGCCCGCGGTTCGCCCCAGCGCGGCCGCAAAGGCCCCTGACGCGCATTCGGTCGACGTGGCGGCGGCGCTGGCGAATATGCTGTCATCCGGCCCAGGGTTCGTAATGACCGTGTCGCCGTTTTCATTTGTGGTAAATTTCGCCGGTGTTTTTATGTCCAATTTAAATTGGGCGTCAGCCGGGATAACGATACCCTGCTCTGGGATGGATGTTATTTCAGTAAATGGCACATCGGCCATTTCCTGTTCGGCTTGCGCGATTTGTTCCAGTATTTCTGATGTCGGTTCGACAAGGTCTGCATCCAGCGCGGCATGCGCCCCGCCCGCCATAAAAAGCATCAACAAAAATATCGCAAAGTGTTTATGCATTAATCCGGATTACTTGACGCATTCTTTTCTGATTGCCTGCGCCCGGGCTTCCAATTGTCTGATTAAATCATCAATGGATTGGGCGCCATTCCCGCCGTTCGGCGCAACAACGGGCGAGGCGTTTGAAACGCACCTGCCGCCAACCCGTGAAAATCCGTCTTCGCATTCCCACATCCAGCACAGTTTTCCGCTGTGGTATAAAATCTCGTCAGCCGGTGTTTTGGCCGAACCGCTTAGTTCCGTTTCGCGTTCCCATGGCACTGCCGCGGCCCTGTACATAACATTACTTCCCTGTTCCGGCGCATCCCATCCGTCGCAATATTTTGCCTTGCATTCCGCGCTGAAGAGGTCGTCTTTGAAAATACCCTTGCTAGTCTCGGAACCGCCGTTCAGACATGTTCTGACGCCGGGGCTGTTTTTGTCGCCGCAAGTCATATCGCCGCCAATGTCGACCCAGCGCTGGCCCTTGTTGAATTGCGTGTGACAGCACGTGAACACGCCGCTGCCGTCCGCGTTCGTGATAAACGGGTCGCGCGCGCAATCTGTTTCGGAAAACATTTGGCTGCCGCCGGTCAAGGCGCCGGCAACCGTCGTTACGGCAATGGTGGCAATGAAAGCCGCCTGGCCGTAAACTGGAATTACGTTCAGCGCCATTGCGGCGCCCGAGCCCACAGCCGCGCCGCTTAACGCGCCGGACAGGACGTTGCCCCATCCGTGCTCTTCATTGCCGCTGGCGGATTCGATCACGCCTATGACTCCGCCGACCGCCATCAGACCGCCGCCAACCTTTGCCATAGCCGATGCGCCGCCAAGACTTGCGCCCCCGACCTGGCCGGCGCGCAAATTGGCGTTCGCACCAGGGCTTTGACGTGCGCCGCGCCATGTTTGCTGGATATTTGTCGAAGCCACAGGCGGCGTGATACCCAGCTGCTGTTGCGCCATTTGATTGACTTGTGCATTGGATACATAGCCAACGCGACCATTTGCGGGATTTGTGTTTCTGTATGCCGCGCCTGTTCCCAGCGGGTTGTTGGACGGCGCCAGACCAAGTTGGGTCATTTGCGCCGGCGTAAGATTCACAACAGACGCCATCGTCGGTGCAATTTGTGTCGCCGTGCTTGCAGCCGCTTTTGCTGCTTTGGTCGCCATCACGATTGCGGCCAGCGTGCTGGCGCCTGCGACGACGGATGTCGTCAGCACGTTGCCGCCAGAACCGGACGGCATGGACACGGACCCGTCTTGATTGACGTTGGAACCATCTACAGTCGTCAAATCGCAATCGGCCAAAGAAATGCCTTTGGCTTTGCATTCATACAGCTGGCGCAGGGTTTTTTCCGTAACTTCCAGCGCTTTCAGCTTGTCGTCACACTGTTCGGGATTTTTTTTCATTAAACGCCTGCTGAGCCTCCCGTAATCTTTTTTTGGCTTCGGCCTCGTCAGCTTCGCGTTGATAACGTTTCAAATCGCTTTCAATCTGGATTGTTTTATATGAACTGTTTACCAGACCTTGGGCGGCGGCGGCCTCGTACCCTTGGCGGGTGTTTTCAATTCTCTCGGTAAAAGATAAATCCGCGTATGTTTTAGGCATCGCGGCTTTGGCCAGTTTCTCGTTTCCGCCGCCATTTTGGGACTGCAGCTGTTCCAATTCCCCGGCGCGCTCATAAATTCCTTTCAGCCATTCGTCGCCGGACCAAGACGGTAATTTCGGCGCATACGGATTTTCGATTTTGAATTCGGCGCCCTGCACGTTATTCCCGGGATTTATCGCGGTTGGAAAATTCGTGTTCCGAACGGCGTTACCATACTGCGCGACATAACTATTAAAAGCCTCGTCAATAAAGCCGCCGCAGGCGCTGACGTAATTATTTCCTGGCATTTTGGACAGCTGGACCATCAGCGGGGGCCGCGCGTCGGTCAGCCGAACGCCGTCGCAATTATTCCGCGCGCCGCAGTGCGACATGACCAGTTGCGCGACAACAGCCTGGCAATCAGCGGCGGTCAAATCCGTGCCCTGGGCATAAACGGGCATCGGAAAGCGTTGGTTGTATGGGCTGTTGGAATCCCAATATGGATTGGTCGAATAATTCTGGACGTTTTGAATCATGCCGTACTGGGACAGCGGCATATCGGGATGCGACGGAAAGCCGACGGCAAACGCCGACAAAGGCAAAAGGCAAAAGGCAAAAGGCAAAAGGCGCATTTTCATATTCTCTCTTGACTTATATTATATCAAAATCCACAAGCCAATCAAAGCAATAATTGCGCCGATGAAAAAGAAAGGCGCGTACGGAATATATTTCTGTTTTTTGCGCAATCCCCAAATTCCCCCCACAATGCAGGAAATGACTATGGCCGCCGCCAGGCCGCTGGTCCCCAGCCAGATGCCGCCCGCCGCCAGCAGCTTGACATCGCCCAGGCCGATTGGATGGTAATCGGTAATCGGTAATCGGTAATCCGATTTTTTTGCGCTCTTCGACCTGTGCTCGGCGCTCTTTTTAAAGATTTGTCCCACTGTGAAACTCAACGCGTAGCCGAATGCGGCGGCGGCGGCGGATTCCCCCGGCGTCGACACCCATGGAAAATAGCACACGACTACCATCCCAATCAGCATGAACGGAAACAGATATACGTCCGGGATGATTCTGCGGCGCAAATCGGCCCGCGCCATTTCCAAGGAGCAATACCCCGCCCCCAGCAGCAATAGTGTGTATATAATGTGATGTGTCATAATGTCTCCTTGGGTTCCCTTGCAAAAACTAGTGTATAGTGATTAGTGCATAGTATTTAGTTGATAGTTGACCGCGCACTATAAACTAAACACTAATCACTATGCACTAATCACTACTGATTAACATTTATTTTCCCCTTGCCCTTCGATTCGTAACTATGCTACAATAATTCCATAAATAAAAGGAATCTAAAAAATGAGCAAAGGCTGGGACAACGCAACTCTTAAAAAACTGAAGGCTCTGACCGGCAAAGGTCTGTCCACGGCGGAAATCGGAAAGCGCTTGGGGATGTCTAAAAACGCGATTGTGGGCAAGCTGAACCGGCTGGGTTGGAATTCCAAGGCTGGCGAAAAAACGCCGGCGAAAAAGTCCGCCAAGGTCGCGGCGCCCGTGAAAAAGCCTGCGCCCGTCGCCAAAGGTGCGCCGAAAAAAACTGTGCCGGTCAAAAAGCCTGTCGCGGCGCCGATCAAATCTGCCAAGAAAATCGCCGCGCCCGCCAGGGAATTGAAATCTTCGCCGGCCAAAAATCTTGCCATGCATCAGCGCATCATTCGGCATTCTTTGGGAATGTCGGGCCTGCGTCCGGACCAGTGCCGCTGGCCGATGGGTGACCCTGATTCCGAAAACTTTCATTTCTGCGGATGCCAGGTGTTCGTCGGCAAGCCTTATTGTTACGAGCACTGCAAGCAGGCATACCAATTCACGCCGCCCAAAAAGAAGTAAGGGACACGGATGAAGGACGAGAGAGAGAATAATTCCAACATCAGCCTGTCAGCCGCCGACGGTATCCCGCGGGTGTCTTTCGGGACATCGTCCGGCGACGCCGCGCACCTGACGCCGGAAGATTACAGCATTGCGGGCAACGAATTTACCGCCTATTACGACGGCGCGCACAAGCTGGTGTTTGTCTTGGATGGCACCGTGGACAGTCGGAAGCCAAACGTGCTGCTGGTCATCAACCCGGCGGGCGACCGCAAGTGGGACGATATTCTGGCCAACGACTATAACGCGGATTTGGAAACCATCCGCCCTAAGAAAGACAACAAATATCAAAAGCTGGACATAGAATACGGCGGTCTGGGCGTTTACAACCGGCTGATTAATGAATACAAATCCGGCGCGGATTTGACGGCTGCGCTGGCCGAGTTGTCCGATTTCAGGACGGCGTCCGTGCGCCGCGCGGCGGCTGACAGGCTGGTTGCCGCCGACGAGATAATCCACCGTGCGCGCGAAACCGTTTCCAAAACCGGCGAGACCATGCGCGAGCTGCAGGCCCGGCTGAAAAAGCTGCGCGAAAAACTGGTCCGGCAGAAAAAACAAGTCGGTAAAGAGCCCACCAAGCAATCCGCGGCGAAAATCCTGAAAACGGAATCTCAAATCGATATGACGAACGACAGGTTGAAACGCGCGCAAAAGCGCCTGGCCAGTGCGCGGCGTCGGGCCGCCGCCGCCGGCGAGGATGCCGAAATCGCGCGCGGCATATTGGGCCGAAAAGAAGAGATAATCCAGGCGACGGCACCGGCTGAAATTAAAATAGAACCATCGAGGGAAGAAATGGCTGAAGAAGTAAAACCTTTGTTTGACCAAAATCCGGAAATCCTGGACGAGAAAATAGCGTTCAAGCCGATTGAATTCGACGCGGCGCCATCCCAAAACGCCGAGCCTGAACCGTTCGGACAAGAATTCGAGCGCGTCGGGGAACCCGCGTTCCGCCCGGTCGATATGCCGCCGGCGCCGTTGTCGTTCACTCCGCCGCCGTCCGCCGTCCAGCCCGCGCGCGAAGAGACCCTTTATACCGCCGAGGGCGTTCGCGACACATTGCCGCGCGTCGATTACACGGACCGGGGTTATCCCGATACGACGCCCGTCGTGTCGTCCGACCCTACAAACGCGCCCGTGTTGGAATCAATCACGCCGGTCGCGCCGATTGAATCTGCGCCGCCGATTCCTGATGTCGGAGCGGGCGTCATGCCCGAGGCCCGGCCAGTCTCGCCAATCAGCGGAACCGCCGTGCCTTTGCCGTCGCCTGGCGGCGCGCGCAACAAACCGGCGGCGCTGTACTATATTATGCTGGCGATTTTGATAGTCCTGTCTGTCTTCACGTTGTGGCTGTATCAGAAAAAGGCCGGAACGACCGTTCCGGAATTGGCCGCGCCATCGCCCCAGGCCGCCGCGCCTGCCCCAATCGCGGAGCCGAAACCCGCCCCCGCGACGGTCGTGGAAAGTCCGTTCATTGTGGAATCGCCTGTTGTCGAAACAGTAATTGAACCCGCGCCGGTTGTAATCGAACCGGAACCGATAATCGTTCAATCGGAAGTGATAGAAGAATATGTCGATGAAACGCCGGTGCCCGTTCAGCCAGAACCGGTTGCAGAAGAACCCGATATGGTAATAGCCGAGCCCGCTTATAACGTATCGGAATCTGTACCGGCTGCCGCGCCGGCGCCGGAACCGGTTATTAACAAGCCTGCCTATAACGTTGGAGGAGAACGCGATGAAATGTTCATTGCCGACGAAGGTTACGAATCGGAACACGCAGTCGCCGGTCAGCCGGCCATCGTATGCGATGATGGTACGACGCCTGATCCCCATGGATGCTGCACCGGCGAGATTTACACCCAAAGCAGCGACTATGGCCCGGTATGCTGTCCGATTAGCGGCGGCGACTGTTTCCCGCCGTTGTAAAAAAACCGGCCAAGGCCGGTTTTTTTAAATAGCAATTAGCAAATATCAAATAGCAAATGGGTGCTTATTTAAGATTTATGATTTACGGATTTAAGATTTTGTTCAAGTGATGGGAATGAATCTTAAAGAGTACATTCCTGTTATTTGAACAAAGAATAAATAACTGGATTGCCGCGCCCTGCGGG
>JAISAB010000013.1 GCA_031266915.1 Rickettsiales bacterium
ATCCGATACAGATACCTCCAGCAAATTCGCTATCAAATGCAATCGATAGCTGCCGATACCGCATTCGCCAGCCTCGTACTTTTGAACCTGCTGATGGGTCACGCCGACGGCGACCCCCAGTTGTCTTTGTGACATGCCACGTTGTTCGCGCAGACGGCGTATCAGATTACCCAGTTTTATATTAAAGTGTGTTTCTTCCGCACCGAGCATCCGTTCCCCCTATTTGGTAAAAAAATGACCGCCGTGATTAAAGGCGGTTGGGAGTTAAGACCTATCAAGGATAGTGCGGCGTATTCATGGCATGCCACTTATTCTGCAGCCTCCCAACCGTAGTTGTGAGTGCAGTTTTATGGCCTACAATTAAGAAGCCAACCTTGGAGGGTCTTATACCTCACCTTGGAAATCACCCAAGGCACAGGAATTATACATTAATATTTAGGAAATTTCTAGGGCAAAAATAAAAAAGAGATAGAAGATAGGAGATACAAGATACGAGATATTAGAATTGTGCAAGCATGAATAAATCTTAAATCCGTAAATCATAAATCTTAAATTATTTGAACTTTGGATTTTTTTGTTCTATAATTGCCAGCAAACACGAACCACAAACGCGAGCCACTATGTTTAAATTTATCAAATCATTGTTCATGCCGCGCGGCGCCAAAACGACCGCTGGCGAATTGGCTGAAAAATTCGGCTTGAAATTACAGGGCGACCCAAAAACCCAAATCCGCGGCGTCGCGCCGATTATGGACGCGCGCGCGGGACATTTGGCGTTTTATTCGACGGAAAAGAATAGCGCGGCGTTTAAAATCCTGCCCATCGACACATTGCGGAACACGCGCGCCAGCGTAATATTGCTGCAGCCGGCCCAGGTCGCCGATGCCCCGGCGGGCGCGACGCTGTTAATCGCCGATTCGCCGCGCGGCGAAATCGTCAAAATCCTGGGCGAAATTCACAAGGAAAAGCCCAGATACGGAATTCACTGGGCCGCACACGTCGAACACGGCGTATTCTTTCGTAAAAAACGCAGCGTTTACGTCGGCCCGTTCGCGACGGTGGAACGCGGCGCGGTGCTGGAAACGGACGTCAAGATTTACCCGGGCGCCTTTGTCGGTCGGAACGTGACATTGGGCCGCGGCACAGTGATTCACGCCGGCGCGTACATTGAAAACGCGACCATCGGCGAAGACTGCGTCATCCACGGCGGCGCGGTCATCGGCAAGGACGGATTCGGATACACCCGCCAGGCCGGCAAAAACGTGTTTATCCCGCACGTCGGCCGCGTGGTCATCGGCAACCGAGTGTCGGTCGGGGGCGGTTCCTGCGTCGACCGGGGCGTCATGACGGACACAATCGTCGGCGACGGGACGAAAATCGACAATCTGGTGCAAATCGCGCACGGCGTAATAATCGGCCAGGAATGCTTTTTGGCGGGCCAGGTCGGCATCGCCGGCGGCTGCGTGATTGGCGACCGGGTTCTGCTGGGGGGCCAAGTCGGCCTGGCCAACGGGGTAAAAATCGGCGACGACGCGGAAATCGGCGCGCACAGCGGCGTGTTCCGCGACGTGCCCGCGGGCGACAGGTATATGGGCTATCCGGCGGGCCCGGGGACCGAGATGATGCGCCACTACGCCTGGCTGCGCCAGCAGATGAAAAAGAATTAACAATTAAGAATTAAAAATTAAGAATGGATGCTAAAGAAAATATTATTACTACCAAAAGCGAGGACTTTGCAGTTCGTATAATAAACCTGTACAAATATCTTTGCGCCGATAAAAAAGATTTTGTTTTATCGAAACAGATTTTAAAATCCGGCACCAGCATATGCGCCAACGTTGCAGAGGCGACTTGCGGAATCAGCCGGAATGACTTTTTGGCGAAGATTTACATATCTTTCAAAGAATGCAACGAGACGCTATGCTGGCTGAGGCTGCTGAACAGAACGGATTTTATAACAAAAAAACAATTCTTAATTTTTAATTCTTAATTATTAATTTTACGGAGTAAAAAATGATAGACACCAAAGGCATAGAAAAAATTATCCCGCATCGCGGCGACATGCGGATGATTGACGAAATCCGCGAGTTCAACGAGACCTCGGCGGTCGCCATCCACCATGTTCGCGGCGACGAGTTCTGGTGCGCCGGGCACTTTCCGGGCAGCCCCGTCATGCCGGGCGTCTTGCAAATCGAGGCGATGGCGCAGACCGCGTGCTATGTCGCGCTGACCGCGCTGGGCGCGACGGACGGCAAGACGCTGGGGTATTTCACGACCATGGAAAGAATCAAGTTCTTTCATATGGTCAAGCCCGGCGACGTTTTGGAACTGCATGTAGAGGTCGTGATGAAAAAAATGCGCCTGTGGAAATTTCACGGTATCGGAATGGTCGGCGGCAAAAAAGTGTCCGAGGCCACGTTTACCGCAATCATGCAGGCCCGCGAAGACCTTGGACTGAAATAAAAACCGCCCGATGGGCGGTTTTTTCGTGATTCGTAACTCGTGACTCGTAAAACACTAGTGAGTAGTGTATAGTGTATAGTGATTAGTTTATAGTGTATATTGATTGCTTGCTCTGTGCTACCCCTCTTGTTAAAGAGGGGCAGAAAAGCTTGCCAGCTTGCTGGCTTAGCTTTTCGGGGAGATTATTGGTTAGTCATATCGTCGTTAGCGAATGTGTCGGCAAAGCCGACGACTTTATTAACTATAGACTATTGACTAATTAATTTTTATCTTTCAACCACCCCTCTTTTGTGATAAAATTATCAGAAGAGAGATTATGAAAAAACTTGCCTTTTGCTGTTTGCTGTCCGTTCTTTGCGCCGTGCCCGTGGCACGCGCGGATGGTCCGTTGGTCGGAACCGCAGGAAACAATCTGACCGCGTTTAACGGCTCGATGGGCGCAATCAATAACAATGACTGGAATCTGATGACGAACAACCGTACCGCGCCTGCCGCGGATTTCGGCAATTGCAACGCCTTGATTCTGCGCTGCGCGTCGCCCAAGTGCGCCGCGGGCGGATGCCTGTCGATGGACGTCGCGTACCCGATTGTATCGGGCTGCGTGATGGCCAACGAATCATGCAAGAAACACGGCGACGCCCTGATTCAAACAATCGCGGCCCAGATGGTTGCGGCGTCCACCGCCAAGGCGAACGAACAGGCCGCTGCGGCCCAGGCTGCGGCCGCATCCGCCGCCGCCGCGCAATCCGCGGCGCAGTACCAGCAGATGCAAAGCCAGATGCAGGAAATGCAATCGCAGTTGTCCCAGCAGAACGCGCAACAGGTCGAGTCTCTGCAGGCCGCACTGGAAGAGCAGAAACAAATCGCGGCACGGGCGGCCGCTGACGCCGCCGCGCGCGAGGCCGCGGCCCGCACCGCCGCCGTCGAATCCACCGTCGCCAGCAGCGTGGTCCAGGCCGCCGAAATGGGCGTGTCCGCCGACATTCTGGCCCGAAACCAGGCGTCCGGCCAGATTATGGACCAGTTGGAAAGCGCCCAGGTCGCGCTGAAAGAACTAAAGGCGACAATGCAAGAGGCCTTTACCTATGCGGGCTGCGACCCGAACGGCAACAACTGCGCCGGCCCCAAGCGCGTGAAAATGTTCAAAGAAAGGGCGAACAAATTCTTCGACCCGTACGAAACCGTGTTGGACGAGGTTTATGATGCTTTAATTATGGCGCAATCCCTGGGCGTCGATATTACCGATATTTACATGATGTTGAACGGCAGTTGCAATGTTTGGGGAAAGTATATGTGCCAAAGATGCAATGAAAAAAGTTATGATGACGGGAAGGTGTATGGCAATGAAAAGGAAGGTCAATATTACTGCGAAAAATATGGCGATGACGCTGCGGCGTCTTATTTTTGGACGGTGGCAAAGACCAAGGCCGCGGACGGAACATGGAAGGTCGCCCCGCGCCAGCAATACTGTACCCTGATGCAGATGTTAACGAATAATGAAGAAGTCCAGCAGAACTGGTTAGATATGGATGCCGGTTCGTCCGGCGGAATCCGCGTCGCCTGCGCGTCCGACGCGCTGGAGGGCTCTGTGCTGTTCCGCAACCGTAAAAAACAAGCGACCATTGATATGGAAACCCTGCAGCGCATTATTGACCAAGACGCGCCAAGCTATACCAGCCGAACTGGCGGCGACGTCGGCCAGCTGACCCGCTTCTGCAGCATAGACGATGACGACGTGGCCAAGTTACAGTTGTTGGTTCAGAAAAAAAGCCTGACCAGCACCGGCGGCGGATGGGGCAAAGTCTGCGTCGCGGACAAGTCCAACCAAATGTACCCAAAGGGCGTGTATGCCGCTGCTTTCGCATCCAAAACGGATTTTTTGTATGACTGTGCCACATGGGGCAAACAGGCGAAGGATGCGGCGGAAGCAGATACATCAAAACAAAGTGAAACCCCAGAAGACAAGAAAAAACGCGTTGATGAGGCACGTAAGAACATGATAACAGCATGCGAAACGGAAAAGACGAATAGAGAAAAAGCCTGTCGTCAATCCGACGGAATATGGGAATATAGCTGCAAATGTCCGGATGGCCGCGACTTGGAAAATGGCAGATGTCTTACCCTCGAAGAAATGGAGAAAAAAACCAAAAAAGCCGAAGAAAATCCGTTAAATTTTATCGATGCAAACTCACGGGAAACATTAAATAAGTTATTAAAGAAGAACTGACATTATTATAAAAAATTAAATGAATCTGACAAAAAAGATTTTTAACGTAATTGTTTTATGCGCCGCGCTGATGGTCCCTGTCGTCGCGCGCGCCGCCGCGGACACCAGTTGCGATGATGAAAAAAACGAATTTATCAATCAGCGCTTGGCGCTGTGCAGCACGCATGCGTACAATATCGGCATGACCACGAACCCAGAATCGTCCGCTGAACGCCAGATTATGAACGAGGTTGTCGCTCTGAAAACAACCATCATGACCCAGCAGATGAAAAAGCAGTACGATTATTTGGAAACAACGGTCAAGCGCTTTAAAACGCAATTGGAAAAGGCCATCTTGGTCGCCAAGGCCCAGGCGGCCGGCGCGGCCGCCGAATCCGGCACTGGCGGCGGCTCGTCGTCCGGCGGCGCGAATTCGTCGATGGCAGGCACGCGCGACTGTTCCCAGGGCTTCAACACCCGGGACAAATTGCAATGCCTGCAACAAAACTTCGGCGTGATTTACGGCGCGACGTCGAACGGAACAAAAAATCCGGTGACCGAAGTCCGCAAACAGATTACGACCGATATGAATATCCTGATTAATTTGGTCGTATATATCGGTTCGGATTCAACGTATGCGTATGAGCCTAACAAAAGTAACGACGGCAAGGTTATCTCGAACGACAGGGATTATGATAGTTATAAAAAATGTACTGGAACTCAATCCAGTATTAGTACAACCTGTATCGGTCTGCTGCAGGCCGGAATTGCCAAGCTGACCGCCGCCCAGGAGCAATCCGAACGCGCCAGCACCGGCGGCGGACGGTAACCGGAATGACAAAAACAACAAAGTTGTTTTTGTAGAGGACGAAGTCTGCACTGTCATCCCGTGGCTTGACCACGGGATGACAGGTTTGTGTTTTATTTCCAAGATTATCAAAATTATTAATTTAAAAAAAATTTCGGACGGTAAACTATTTCGGACTGCAAACTTTGCGCTCTTTCTCTTCTTGTGTCATCCCGTGGCTTGACCACGGGACCCAGGTTAATCATACTCGCGCGCAGCACGAACAATTTTGTATATTTCAGTGAACAATTAACAGAGCACAGATAACAGTTAATGGATGATGAACTCGGTCTAAGTTCCCCTCCGGCGGAGGGGTGGCTGCGTCAGCGGCCGGGGTGGTAAGAAAATTCGATATTAAACTCTGATTATTTATTCTTTATTCTCTATTCTTTATTATTTATTATTATGGTGCGGCGAACAGCGCGGCGCGCGAACAATCTTCAATGTCGCCAAGGCGGACGCAATTGCCACAATTAAAAGCGCAATTGGAATAGCAAACGGTATCTGTGGAATATGGGCGATTGAACACCCAGGCGCCCTGAACATGCTCGTCATTGACTCTGGATACTCTGCACCAGCAATTAAGCCCGTATGTTGACGCAGACGGAGCATTACCTGACTTGGTGTCTGTTGACAGACACGCCGCGACGCCCTCCACTTTGTATGCGCCATCGGCCGAAACCACTTCCCAGGTATCGCCCCAATGCGAGCTCGCCCAGTCCGCCGAATTCAGCGCGGCCCAAGACGGGACAGAACCGCCGCCGATGGTCCCGCCGCCGGCCGCGGCCAGACTGTCTACATAAGACTTGGACGCGATTTCGGCCCGCGCCGACCCGTGCGCGAATAACGCGATAATCGCCACGCATAATGACACACACAATAACCTGAAAATTATTCTGTTCATCTCTCTTTTCCCCATTGCCAAGAATGGCATAAAAACCATGGTTTAGATTAGGCAATAAATGGGAAACAAAAGATGGCGGAAATGCGGGATTTTTGAAAACGAAAACTATGTACAATCCAAGGATGGTTTGGATTAGCGGTCCTGTGAGCACATTGTGCGCCTTTGTGGCGCCCGTGTCCAGAAGAAAATAGCAATTATGGTGCAATATTTAGCTGTGATGCTTTAAACTGCACCAAATTGCTATTTGCTATTTGATATTTGCTATTTAAAAAATCCCGCCGTCCGGCGGGATTTTTTAGAAGCCTTTCGGAGTTTCCATTTTAACACTTGACACTTTCTTGTCCAGGGCCCGGATGACATCGTCCGTAATGTCCAGGTTCGCAGCGGCGGCGCCAATACGGGCAAAGCGTCCGTCGATAACCAGGGATAGATTTTTCTTGGCGACAATTCCCTCAATCAACGGGTCCAGATGCTTTATCTGAATATCGTTCAGAGCCTTTTGAAAAGACACCTCGATGCTTTGCGCGCGTTCGGTCAGGGCGCGCTGCAGTTTCGCGACGCGGTTCTGGTATTCGGTCACGCGGCGCTGCAAAGCCTCGCGCGATAACACGTCCTGGGATTTTTCGATTTCGGCCTTTTCCTTTTCCAAAGATTTCTGTTCCTTGGTCAGTTCGGCGCGCAGTTTCGCCTCTAACGATTCTTTTTGATTGCGCAGGTCTTTCAGCGCTTTCGCTTCGCCCTGGATGGCGTCCATGCGAATGACCGCGATGCGCAAATCCGCACCGGTCACCGCATCAGACGTGACGTCGGACAAGGCCCGGTCCACGCTCATGTTCGTGCGCAGCGCAGACACGCCCCACACGCCCAGTGCCGCGACCGCAACAACCGCCGCGGCGATAATTCCGATTTTGGCGTATTTTTTAACGGCTGGATTTACAGGCGCTTCTTCTTTTTTGATTGCCATAATTTTTCTCCTTGTGTTCGAGTGATTGGATTATATAGAAATAATTAAGAATTAACAATTAAAAATTAACGATGGCAAAATATTCTTAATTTTTAATTATTTACCGCGCTGGGGAAATGCGCATTTCGACGCGGCGGTTGGTCAGCCGGCCCATATCGTCCTGGGCCGCAATCGGCCGGGCAGAGCCGCGCCCGACGACAAACATCCGGGCCGTGTTTATCTTGTGCCGGGCCAGGAACAGCGCCACACGCTGCGCCATGTCCAAAGACAGCGCGCGCGCGCCGGTCTGATTGGCAAAGGAATCGGTATATCCCGCGATTTCGATATATGACGCATCATGTTTTTGCAAAATTTTCGCGATTATGCCCAGCGTGTCGATACCCGTGTCAGACAACTCGGCCGCGTCCAAGCGCATCAGGCTGTCGCGCACCAGGATGACGACGACGTCCGTACCCGCCCTTTGGACGGATATGCCCGGCTTGCGCAGGCTGTCGTACAATTCGTATTCCAGATTGGCCATGTAATTGACCGTGGCGGCGTTGTCGTTCGCGATTTTGTCGCCATAGTCCAATTTCGCGGCATTCGCATCTGTACCGACGATTTTTCCGCCGGCGCCCAAATAGACCGGTCGCTTGGCAATCTTGCCCTCGGCCGTCATGTCGGCAAAGCTGGCGCCCGCCAGATAATGGCCCCAGGTATCGCGCGGCGGCGTCGTGTACTGTGCGCAAGCGCACAGTAAGTTAACAGATAACAGAGCACAGATAACAATTAATGGATAATGGATGATGGATGATGGATGATGGACAGTGAACAGAGCACAGTCAATAGATTTGGAACTATTTGAAAATTTGTCTTTAAAAAAATAATTTATCCATTTCACTTATTATATCTCCTATCTCGTATCTCGTATCTCCTATCTACTATCTGTTATTTGTGCTCTGTTATCTGTTCACTTTGATATGAACGACACCTCGTTGTCGCCGGTGGTCAAACAGTACGTTTCAGGATTTGATTCAAAGCCGTTTACCTTAATCCTGTCCGCCCATTCCAATTTTGCGGTCGTAAAGTAATCGCATTCGCCCTTGGTCAGACCCTTTAGATTAACCGAAAATTCCGATCCGTCGATGCTGGCCGTAACGGACCATTCATCGTTGCCAATAGGCGCCTTGTCGTTTTTCAGCGCGCCGGATTTCACCAAGTAATCCACGGACACGCCGGAATAATCATGACGGTGTTCCATCAGCAGCTTGGTATTCTTGGCGATTTGTTCCAATTGCGCCGCCGCAATCGCGCGGACTTGACGGTTGCGGACAGTGCTGTATGTGGCAACCAAGGCCGCCATTAAAATACCACCAATCGCCATAACGCCGATAATTTCGACCAAAGACCGGCCGGATTCAGATTTATTTTCTTGCATCACAAGCATCCTTTTTATTTAAGATTTATGATTTACGGATTTAAGATTTGGAGATGAAGAGTTAACAGAAAAAATTCTTACTCTCCAAATCTTAAATCACTTCACCCCGACGATTTCCACATTACCAAACAAAGACATAGCGCTGGCGACCATCGGGTCGGATTCCAGCTCAACGCGTTTTTGCTCGGTCACGGTCTGCGCGTTTTCCGATGTCTCGGCGCGCTCCAGCGTCCAAGCCTTTCCGGTTTTATCCAATAGCCATGCGGACAATTTCGGCGCGAAATCCGCGTCGCCTTTGCGGTCGAAATACTTAATCCGCGTACCTGTTAATTCCGAGACTTCTATATTGCCACTGTAATAGGAAAACAATATCAATTCCTTGGATTCCTGCAGCGCGGCCGCCAAGTCAGCCGCAGAGTTAATCAAGAGCGCAGGTTGTTCATTATTATTTCCGTCCACCACCTTTGCCTTATGATTTTCTTCCGGCCGCACAGCGGCACCTGCGCTCTTCGCTCTTCGCTCTTCGCTCTGCGTCAGCAGAATATCAATCGGCGGCATGTCCGCGACATGCATCAGCCGCACGACCAGCATGTCGAAGCATTGTTTCTGATTGCCGGCCGCCTGCATTTCAGATACCGATGCGACCATCACCTGCCAGATTCTGGACAGCGCGTTCAGCGTCACGTTCGAATTGATTTCGCGAATCTGTTCGCGCTGGTCGGCGGTGTACGGCGAATTGTCCGCGCCGCCCGCGCGCAGCGCCGGGTGCATGCGCGTTGCCCAGTGCGTCCATTCCATCATGTCGTTCAGCAGCATGGATAAATCGGCGCCGTTGGTGTAAATCGCGTCGACCTGGGCCAGCGCGGCGGCGACGTCGCCTGACAAAATGGTCCGCATAAAATCGACGACCACGCCGCGGTCCGCGCGTTTCAGCATATCCATAACGGCGTTTTCATCGACCTTGCCACCAGTTTGGGCGATGGCCTGGTCCAGCAGCGACAACCCGTCGCGGACAGAGCCGTCCGCTGCGCGCGCCAGCAATTCGTTGGCCGCGTCGGATAATTCGATTTTTTCCTGCGCCCCAATCCAGGCGAAATGTTTTTTCAATGTTTCGACAGGAACGCGAACCAAATCGAACCGTTGGCATCGCGACAGAATGGTCACGGGAACCTTTCTGATTTCTGTGGTCGCCAGAATAAAGATAACGTGCGCGGGCGGTTCTTCCAGCGTTTTCAACAGCGCGTTGAACGCGGACGTCGACAGCATGTGGACTTCATCGATTATATAGACCTTGTACCGTCCGTTGGTCGGGCGGTATTGCGCGGCGTCCAGAATATCGCGCATATTGTCGACCCCGGTATGGGACGCGGCATCGATTTCCAAAACGTCGATATGCTGGCCGGCGGCGATACTGCGGCAATTTTCGCATGTTCCGCACGGCGACGCGGTCGCCCGGTCCGACGACAGACAATTCAAAGCCTTGGCCAGAATGCGGGCGGTGCTGGTCTTGCCGGTGCCGCGGATACCCGTGAAGATATAGGCATGCGCGATGCGCGACGTATTGATTGCCGTCGTCAACGTCTTGACCAGAACGTCCTGGCCGATAAGCGATTGGAAATCCTGGCTGCGGTATTTGCGCGCCAAAACCGTGTAATTGTTATCCATAGGCTTTCTTCCTTTGCCAAGCAGGATAGCAAAAATTAGTCATTAGTCAATAGTCATTAGTGAACGTGTCGGCAAAGCCGACAGCCATATTAACTAATGACTATAAACTATTGGTTGACTAAAGACTGGTTTTGAAATCCGGGAACCCGGCGTCTTCTTCATCGGCGCTGTCGGCGGCATCGGCCTCTATCGCGGGCGTTTTTTCCCTTGGGTCACGGGTATTGTCGATTTTTCCCTGTTCCCCGCTGATGATGCGGCCGTAATGTTCGGCCATCTGCAGCAGACGCTCGCGTTCGATTGAATCCTGGACCTGGCGCGCCTGATCCAGATACTGCTTGCGCTTTTGGCGCCACTTGTGGCATCGCTGAATCATAAGTCCGACAGACATTTGGTTTGATTTTTTTTGCATAATAGTAATCTTTAATTTTTTAAAATTGGCTATAGGAGGTGACTTCAAATAACAACTTAATCATTATCAACATGTACGAATACGAAACGAATGATAAATTATCTTAAAACCAATTGCAATATTTTTTTTCAATTGCTATGCTAAATCTTGTAGGAGGGTGTTCGATTTAAGATTTATGGATTTACGGATTTAAGATTTGGAGATTAAGAATTTTTTCTGTTGACTCTTCATCTCCAAATCTTAAATCCATAAATCTTAAATCATAAATGTTTCGTCAATCCGGGAATTTTTTATTGCAAGCTTTGCTGGCCGTGGCGCTGATTGTCGCGTTCATGCCTTTTTTCACCCAAAAGCTGCTGACGCGCGACAAAGATTCCGCGATGCACGCCACGTCGTCTCAGGTCGAGACCGCACAAACCGCGGCGCGCATTTATCTGCGCGAAAACGTCGAACGGCTGCCTTACAACGCGACCGTCGTATCTGGCGACGCCTTTGCCGACACACTTGAACCGTATGGCCTGCCGCTGGGGTTTGTGCCGCGCACGACGTTCGGCCAGCGCATTTCGCTGGTCATCGACAAAACGCAGCATGACGTTTTCGCGTACCTGCAGCTGTCGGGCGGCGATCTGAATGATTTGCAGCGCGCAGAACTGGCAAAGCGGATTGGATTTTACGCGTCCGTCGGCGATGGAAATATATATATCATCATCCCATTAGAAGAGGTATTTTCCGACGTCATCCGCCGCGATGAAAAGAATCCAGACAGCAACGGATTCCTATCCGATTTGGACATGGGCGGATTTGCTTTGGAAAAAGGCGGTTCTTTATTCGCCAGAAACGGCGGATTCGATGCGTACCAGACGAACGCCTTGTCGCTGACGGGAACCGAAGATGGCCGCAAAATCCGCAGCCGAATCGACAACATGATTGCGGTCAAAACCGTTTTCCAAAGCCAGAACGGCGAAACTGCGCTGTCCGTCACGCGCGGCGTTTTGAACGCGGACGCGCTGTCGGCCAAGACCATTTCGAAATTCGGAGATACCGGAAACATCACGACCGGCATCGCGTCCGTGTACGATTTTTCCATGACCGCCGGATACAGCGGTTTTACCGGCCCGGCCAAATGGGAGGTCCACGGAAACGTCGTTGCCGACAATATTAATTTCTCGGTCGAACGGTTGGAAATATCATCGTTTATCAACGCGTCCCGCGGCCAGGACGTTTTCATTCAACCGGACAGTCTGCAATACAGCCCGCGAAGCGGGATGGAGGTCGGAATCATGCGCGCGGCGAACATCACCCTGCGCGACCAGACATCGAACGCGTTGGCGGACGGTCGCGACGGTGCAGTTATCTTGGATATTCGGCCGGCCGGAACGTCCGTGCTGCCGGATGTGGCGCTGGATTCAATTGCCAACGACAAGATGACCATTATCGCCAATCCGGCCGACGACGATGGAAAAACTGTCGATTGCAAATCGATTATCGGCAGTCTGAACGGAACGTTCAATTCGAAATCATTGTCGCAGCATATCGTCTGCCAGTATGTTTTCTGGCAGCGTCTGGAAAAACGCATCGATATAAAGAAATGCCTGCTGGACGGAAAAAGAGACTGCGGGTAATGAATGGATGATGGATAAGGGATGATGGATGATGTAGTTAACAGATAGTAGATACGAGATAGTAGATATGAGATACAATAAGTGAAATGGATAAGTAATTTTTTTAAAAACAAATCTTTTAACAGCTCCATATCTGTTGACTGTGTTCTATACTCTGACAGCTGCCCATCATCCCTTATCCCTTATCTCTTATCCATCATCCATCATCCATCATCCATTATCCCTTGTTCGTCATTCCGTTCGCATAGCGAACGGAATGACGAACAGCGCGGCGCCAGCATTGTGGAAACCCTGATGGTGATTGCCATCGTGGCGCTGTTGTCTCCGTTTGTATACAGCCAGATTTCGGATACATCGCACACGATACGCGACATGGCAACGGCCGGAAAAATCATCCGTCTTCGCGAACCGGCGCTGAACTTTGCGCGCCTGAATCAGGACAAATGGCCCGACATCGCGCAGATACAGCTGGATTCGGACGAATTGGCCGACATCGCCGGCATTGCCACCGCCGCATTTATCGACAAATACCGCGTCCAAGGCGCGGTTGTCACCGACATCTATCTGGCATTCGACATCGGCGGCGACGCGTTTCGGGCGTCGCAAATCGCCAAGCATATCGGACCGGACGCCGCGTCCGTAACGTCCGACGGCGTCGCATACGGCGCGTCGTGGGCGGTTTCGGCGCCCGATTTCAAACCGGGCGATTTGATTTACCGAATCAGCCGTGATTTCAGCGGCGAAGATAATTCGAAATATCTGCATCGCGGCACTTCGGGCCAGGATGATTTGAACGTCATGCTGCGAAATCTGAACATGGGAAACTTTGACATCTATGGCATAGGGCGCGCATCCGGCGATTCCGCCAGCATGACCGAATCGTCCGCCGCCTTTGCCGAGGCCAAAGACCTGGCGACCGCGACCGCGTATTTCGCCGGCGGTGCGAATATCGACGGCAGCGTGGCAATGCTGGGCGCGATGCGCGTCAACGGTGACATCATGGGTTTCAGAAACATAACGGCGCGAAAGCTGAATAAAGAAGGCTTTTCGACAACCGGCACCGTTATCGCCGACAGAGCCAAAGTCAACCATTCCGTTTTTGTCGGACGAAACCTGAACATCAAATCCGATACGTCCCGGACCGTCGGCGGCTTTGCGGCCATAGTCGCGCATTCCTTGGCGACGCCTTTTGTATCGGCCGATGAAATGTCTTTCGCGAATAATTTCGGCCTGACGGTGTCCGGCGAATTGCTGATGTCAACAACGGCGCCGCTTAGAATCGGCAGCTGGATTTTTCCATCCAACGCGTTGCCACGGTTCTCAGCCCTTGAATTGTCGCGCGCCAAGACGCCCCGTGCGCCCGACGTCGCCGAATTCGACAAGATTATCAAAAAAGGATGGAAAACAATTTAACAGATAGGAGATATGAGATAGGAGATATACTAAGTGAAATGGATAGGTAATTTATTTTTTAAAAACAAATCTTCAAACAGTTTTAAATCTGTTGGCTGCGCTCTATGCTCCGACAGCTGCCCATCATCCATTCACGATGAACAACGCGGTGCGACAATGGTCGATTTGCTGCTGACGCTGGCTTTGATTGCGATTGTGCTGCCCTTTATATTCAGCTTTCAAAAAGACCGTGTGGAACGCGCGCGGAACATCGCGGCGGCGGCCGAGATGGAAATCTTTCGAACGGCTTTGGAACGATACATCGACTTTCACAAAAAGGAACTGATGACGCCGGTCGGAAAAAATATTACCCGCGTCAAGGCCGCCGATTTGGAAGAATACGGCGCGCCGGCCGATTCTATTGAAAAACACGGCGAAGATTTTCAGATACGGATTCTGAAATCGCAAAACCGCGAGGGTCATTCGACGCTTCAGGGAATAGTTGTCCTGAACGACCAAGACATCACGCCGCTGCGCACGCGCGAGATTATCAATCTTGGCGGCGACCGGATGGGCTTTGTCGAAAAGGGACAAGCATTCGGCGCGTTCGGCACATGGCGCGCGCATACTTCCGATTTGGGAATCCAGGGAACGGGGGGGATCGTCGAAACGACGAAAACTATGCTGGACAAGGACGAATATCTGTGGCGGATTCCGTCTGAGAACGCGGACGACGCGACGATGCTGTCGGCCCTGAATCTGGGCGGACACGACATAGTGGGCGCAGGATTTGTCGACGCCGCATCCATTCGGTTCGACGAAATCCTGACCGCCGGCCGCATAGTGGCTGACAAAACCGTATTTCAAACCAGAACCACTTTGGATAAAAGGTTCGAGACAGCCGACGCGACGGTATCGGGCACGCTGTCCGCGGATTCCAGAAACATGGATATATTCGGAACGCTGTCATTGGCCGATGTCGGCCGGTTCACCAGCTTTACCGCAGACGAATTATGGGTGAACAACCTTAACCTGTCGGGATTGTCCGTGTCCACGGCGTACAGCGTATCCGGCACAGTCGCGATATTAAAGGTCAATCAAACCATCGATATGGTCGCCGGCCATGTCGCTGCGATGTTCGCGACCGTCGGGTTTACCGGTTCCATCACGCCGCGGCTGGTCATCAAAACCCGCATAGAAGATTCCACGGATTCCAGCTATTTCTGGGACGCGTCGAAAAATTCCGCCCGGTTGTCGGACCTGTCGATTCCCGAATTGAACCGGATGGCCGCGCTGGCCGCGGCGCGCGAATCCGGCGGCGGCACAATATCCGGCCAGGCCTTTGGCACGACGGCGGCGAACCCGAACGCGACCGTATCAGATTTTATGAACGCCGTCACTGACATCCAGGACCGCGTTCGCGCCAAGTACAGACAATTGAAATTGGAAGAATGAGAGAAATGCAGAAGTAAATTTAAGATTTACGGATTTAAGATTTGGAGATGAAGAGCTTTATTCTGTAAATTAACAGAAAAAATTCTTACTCTCCAAATCCGAAATCATAAATCAGAAATTTATTTGTGTTTTTCCTTTTATCCATTATCATGCATAGACCATTGATGCCGCGGGGCCATGAAAACAACATGTGATTTTTGCAAAACCGAATATACGCTGAACGCGCAGCCCACCGCGCCAGTCCAGTGCGCGCTGTGCGGGAATATCTGGACGGTCGCGCCACCGCGCCGCCGCAATTCGTTTCTGGTGCTGGTCGCGGCCGTCTGCGCGCTGCTGGCCGCGACGGTCTTTGCGCTGGCCATCGTCGCGCACCAACGGGCAAGCCGCATAAAGAACGACCCGCTGGTTGCACAAATATCTGAAATTCATACCGTCGTGGACGCGTTCGGCGCGGCGCACTTTGTCGTCAGCGGCCGCGTCGCCAACCGGTCGGCGGAAATTTACGGCGTGCCGGATTTGCTGATTGTATCGCGCGACGCCGCCGGCAATATCATCGCCCAGCAAAAGTTCATGCCGTCGGCGACTTTGCTGGACGCAGGCGATTCCGCGGTGTTTTCGCACACTTTGTCCGCGCCGACAACGGGCGTTAAAAAAGTGACCGTGGAACTGAGAGACAATTAAGCAAGAAAGAGAAAACAATTATGAAAACACTATCTGCGTTCTGTGCTCTGTTATCTGTTATCTGCATTGGCGGCGCCAATGCTGCGGACGCCCCCCTGGTCGACCCGAATCCCATTCCGCGCGTCAGCGTCTTTTCGACTAGCACCGACTGGGAGGCGATTTCAGGCCTGCGCCTGGGCCAGTATCGCGTCAAATTTTCCGGCAAAAGCAAACTGGTCCGAAATGGATTAGAGCTTTATTTTCTAGACGGCTTTCCTTGCTATGGCCAGACCGACCGGACCAACATCTGGGTATCGCCCGCCGGCAAGACCGAGCGCGACGCGATGATTGTCTGCCTGTACGTGCCGAAAACCGTGACCTTTGCCTGGCGCGACGCGACGCGCGACGCGCTGCAGGGCGCGACCACCGGAATGCTGGAATGCCCGATTGCCGGCGATTACGATTTGATGATCGATGTTTCAAAATGCACGCGCGGCAAAGATTGGAAAGAGTACAGATAGAAACTTGAAACATGACACCGTCTGAAAAGATTTTTACAGTTTCCGAAAATGACGCGGGCAAGCGGCTGGATAAATTCATTGCGGAAAACCTGCCCGAGTTTTCGCGAAACGAAATCCAAAAGTTTCATATTGCGAAACTGGGTACTGGGTATCAGGTACTTGGTACTGGTAATCAGATAAAATTTTCAGACAGGGTCAAACCAGGCGACGAATACCTCGTCGACGTCCCAATAAGAAACACGGATTCCTTTGGACTGATTCCTGATTCATCTGACTTTGACCTGCAGATTGTATACGAAGACGACGATATTATCGCAGTGAACAAGCCGCGCGGCGTCGTCATGTATCCGGCGGCTGGCAACGACGCCGGCACGCTGGTCCAGAACATATTGGCACACACACATCTGTCCACGCTGGGCGGCGACATCCGTCCGGGCGTCGTGCACCGTTTGGACAAGGACACCAGCGGCGTTGTCGTTCTGGCGAAATCGGACGCCGCGTTTCGCGGATTGACCAAGACGTTCGCCGCGCATGATTTGACGCGCACATACATCGCCTTTGTCTGGGGGATTCCGAATTGGGAAACGGCCGATATTACCGGCAATATCGCGCGCAGCGCGCGCAACCGCCAGAAAATGACCATGGTCCGGGCCGGCGGCAAGGCGGCCCAGACCCAGGTCGCGGTCGCGAACCTGTGGCCGCGCGAAAAAATATCCGAATTGCGCTGCACATTGCTGACGGGGCGCACGCACCAGATACGCGTTCATTTGTCGACGCATGGTTTCCCGGTGCTGTGCGACCCGGTTTACGGCCGCGGCGCGGCGCGCCTGGGCAGCGTCCGCGACCCTGAATTGCTGGATTTTCTGCGCGGTTGTCACGGCCAGATGCTGCATGCCGAGCTGTTGGAGCTAAAACATCCTGTGACCGGCGCGCCGATGCGTTTCAAAACCCGCCTGCCCCAAGATATGCAGATGTTGAAGGACACCCTTAACAGATAGAAGATAGGAGATATGAGATAGGAGATATTTGCATTGCGCAAGCGTGAACAAATTTTATAATTACTACACTCAACTGAAAAGAATGTACCTTTTTGGTCCCAAAAAATAAGACTCGTCATACCTTTGAGGTCCGGTATCCATTGCATTCAAATTGTGAACAATACCTGTATGATAAACACAATGGACCCCGACCTGCGTC
>JAISAB010000017.1 GCA_031266915.1 Rickettsiales bacterium
CAGACATTGCGTCCGCAGGCTTTAACGGGTCGTCTATTATTATCCAATCGGCACCACGACCAGTCAATGTTCCGCCGATAGATGTAGACATTCGTCCACCACCATGAGTCGTCTCAAAATCGTTTAAGGCCCGTCTTGACGGATGCAGGCGCGTCATTGGAAATAATTCACGATACCATTCGGACAACATAATGTTACGACAATCGTTTGCAAATTTTTCCGCAAGACCATCATTATAGCTGACGCAGATGATATTCGTTTTTGGATGATGCCCCAACAACCATGCAGGCAGCGCGACCGAACAGATAATTGACTTCATGTATCGCGGTGGAATATTAATAATCAGACGATTATTATCGCCGTCATACATATTCATAATGGCGTTACAAACGACATCAATGTGCCAGTTGTCTAGGTATTCAGAACCTGCCACAACCTCGTTAAAAACTTTGATTATGAATGATTTGAAATCCGTGCGTAGTATTGCGTTAAAAGTATCTTTATTCATGTCCATTATCCTTTAAAAGTTGTTTGACGATTTCCATATCGTCTTGTTTTATTGCCGCCGACACCTTGGCGCGTTCTTCATTTTTTCCATCCGCTATCAACATATGCGGTAACAGCGTTTGCATCGCCTTGCTGTCGCCTTTGACGGCCTTATTAACCATCTGCAACAAAGCCGCTGTTTTCTTGTTGAGTTTTATCGGCTTGCCGTCTTGGGTCATCTGTATTTTTTGTCCCAAAAGGTCATCCAATATGGCGTATGTGTTTTTGCTGCCCTTTGGACGGCCTTTGTCGTTACCCGATTGACCTGGCTTGAATCGGGTCGCGGTTGGTGGTTTCATGTAACCAACATCGTAATTTGCCATTACGCCACCTCTTGCTTTGCGGACAATAATTCGGAATATGTTTTGCCATCGGATTCGCGAACGGCATTAATGCCAAACAGGTCACGAAATCGGCGAATTGTCGTATCCACATAAAGTGGCTCAAATTCAACCCCGTAACAGATGCGTTTTGCTTGGTGTGCCGCGATAAGCGTGCTGCCAGACCCAAGGAACGAGTCCAACACAATGTCGCCACGTTTTGATACATCCAATATCGCGTCTTTCAGCATCTCAACGGGTTTGACTGTTGGGTGCAGTTTGATGTCGTTTTTATGACGACCAAAAGCGTTGACTCCCGCATATTGCCACACATTTGTGCGATATCGGCCATTCTTGCCAAGTTCCACATTATTGGTATGCGGTTCGCGCCCGTTCTTGAACACGAAGCATAATTCGTGCTGACTGCGCCAGAGACTCCCCATTCCACCCGCTGATTTTACCCATACGCACATATTTATCAGACCGCTGAAAACATCACCACCGGCGGCGGTAATTTCGCCGATGTGGCGCCAATCCATAAAGTTCAGGTGCAACGACCCCGCTTTTGAGAATTTTGCACACAGCGCGAAATTTGCGCGCAGAAAGTTTGTGAATTCGTCCACAGACATCTCGCCAGATGCCATCGCAAATTCTTTATGCTTTACTGCGCCCGAACCACAGACATGGCCCTGGATTTTCACATTGAACGGCGGATCTTGCAAAATCATGTCGGCGCGACTGTCACCGAGCAACCTCTCAAAAGTCTCAGCTTTAAGGCTATCACCGCAAATCACACGATGTTCGCCGATGCGCCACACATCGCCCAGTTGGGTTATAATTTCATTTTCGGGAATATATGGTACGGCGTTTGCCTTTGGGTCGGCGGGCTTTCCCTTTGGGTTTTCCAGAACATCAATTTCAACATCGGCAAAACCAGTTATTGAAATATCCAAATCGCCACAGATTTCCTCTAACTCGGCGATTTCAAGACGCAAGATGTCCGCATTCCACCCACCATTCTCTCCGATTTTGTTATCGGCCAATCTATAAGCGCGTTTCTGCGCGTCCGATAGATGCGACAGGCGAATTACTGGCACCGTTTCCAGTCCAATTACATGCGCCGCCGCCAGACGACCATGACCTGCAATTATCTCCGAATTTTCATCAATCAGAATGGGATTATTAAACCCAAATTCTTTGATGGATGCGGCAATTTGCTGCACCTGTTTTTCGGGATGATTTTTGGCATTTTTCGCGTAAACGCGAATTTGCCCCACCGCTACGTTTTCGATATGTAAATTACCCATTGGTAACTCCTTTTTGTTATGCGAATTTTGCACGTCAAAAGACCTGCGAAAAACCGCGTTAGTTATTTGGAAATTACCTCTGTGGGTGGTCGGGCTGGATCATCTGAGAATATCAGAAAGCCCTAAATAATACCTCTATGGGTACACAAAGTATGCTGTGTAAAAATTGAAAAGTCAAATTTTATTTTATGTTTTTAACGACTTGACTTTGTTCGCTTTGTAAGCAGTAATGGACGCGACCAGAGGTTAAATATGAAAAAGAAGATTTATTTACCAAAGACGTTGGATGAACTGCAAAAGATGTCATTTACAGCGAAATCGGCATTATGGGCACGATATGTGCCACATCCGTTCAAGCGTCAGATTCGCGCCCTGTGGCACTATGTGCGCTGTGAAAATATGAACCTTAAAATCGAGCCAAAATACATGACGAAAATCCGCAAATATATGAAGAATCCCGAAGAATGCGCGAGCCGTGTTTATCATAATAAATATAACCTTACGCCTGGGGCGGAGATTATCAAAACTTTCCGTGGTTTGGAATTCAGAATTACGGTCGCCAATAATGGCGACTTTCTTTATGACGGACGCACATACAAAAGCCTGTCCGCCATCGCCAAGGAAATCTCTGGCATTAAAGTATCTGGTCCAGACTTTTTCGGATTATCAAACAAAAACCAAAGGATAATAAATGCCAAAAATTAAATGTGCGATATATGTCCGTAAATCTACGGAACACGGATTAGAGCAAGAATTCAATTCCCTGCACAACCAAGAAGATGCTTGCAAAGCATATATTGCATCGCAGGCTTTTAATGAATGGGAATTTTGCAAAACCTATGTGGATGGTGGAATATCGGGTGGCACGATGGAACGACCTGCGCTGAAACAAATGTTGGACGATATGTCGCGTGGGCTGATTCAAACCGTGGTTGTATACAAAGTCGATAGACTGTCGCGAAGTATTATGGACTTTCATAACATGATGGGGATTTTCGATAAATATAATTGTTCGTTTGTGTCAATTACGCAAAGTTTTGACACATCTACATCCATGGGTAAATTAACGCTGAATATGCTATTGAGTTTCGCACAGTTTGAACGCGAAGTATCATCGGAACGTGTGCGTGATAAAATCCGCGCCAGTCGCGCCAAGGGCTTGTGGACTGGCGGCATTCCGTGGCTTGGTTATGATGTCGTGAATAAAAAATTGGTCGTCAATCCAACCGAAGCCACGCAGGTTCGCCAAATGTTTGAGATGTATTTGCAAATTGGCTCAATTGTGGAACTGGGCAAATGGTTGCGCGATAATGGAATCTTTAATAAGAAATGGACGACCGCGAATGGCTCTACACGCGGTGGCAATGAAATATCGGTGATGACAGTACACCGTTTATTGCGCGAAAAAATCTATGTAGGATTCATAGAGCACAAAAGATTAAAAACATCAGTTCGTGGCGAACACGAAGCAATAATATCACACGAATTGTTTGACGCGGTTCAAGCACGACTGACAGAAAACACCAACGGCAAAACTGGGCGCAGTAATGCATCGCCGAATTTATTGGCGGGCAAGCTATATAACGGCAAGGGGACATTGTTCACCAACCAACGCGCCACCAAGGGCAACCGCCATTATTATTCCAGTCGTGGATTCTATCTGCCTGCGCCAGACATTGACCGACTAGCCACAGATACTGTGCGCGAATTTTTAGACTCTGATATGACCGCTTTGTCCGACAATACTGCGCATATCCTTAAACAAATTGACTATGAAAATCTGCCGTATTTTCACAAACGCCAATTGATAAAAACCTTGATAGATAAGGCGATTTACACAACCGACAAAATCACATTTTTTATAAACACCGCACCCGATAATTTACAACAATTTATCAGCCCGAACTTTATAAACCAAAACAATAATCCAATGAAATTCATGGTAAACGGCGATGCCGTGACTATTGAAAAATACATTGTAATAAATAAAGGCTTTTCTAGTAATAAATATAAGATTAGTAGTGGTGGCATTATGTCAAAAACTGATAATAATCACTTAATTGTCCGAGCATTCGCAACAGCTTGGAAATATAAAGAAATGTATGAAAGGTTGGGTAATGTTGACGTTATCGCCGCACAAGAGAAAGCATCCCCGATGACAATCTACCGATATCTTAATCTGGCATATATATGTCCTACAAAGGTCAATGAAATTCTATCTGGTAAAATCACTTGCACAGTTGATGAATTGTTTAAAATTGCAAATAATGCTTGAACTATCTTATCCCAATCGCTTTGATTGCAACTTCAGATGCGATGTTGACCAATATATCGCGCAAAGCGTTAGCAGTACCCGCGCCCATTTTAGCTAAATACTTTTTTATTCTATTTGCACTAACTTCTGTAAGTGGAGTATCAACAATAATATTATCAATGCTATCCGACATTTTTTCACGTTCTTCAACAGAAAGTTCTTCTATGTCATCAATCATCATTTTTGCTGCTTGTATCTTCAATTCTGTCCAGGGATAGGCTTTGCCGCAACGATGACAATATGCAGGGGGGTGATATTTTGCGAGACTAACAACACCTGGAACTTTATAGTAGCCTTGAATATTCGCATTGCAATGCTTGCATTGTGTAGTAACTTCTGCACCGCAAATTTTACAAAATTGATCTACTTGTGTGCGCGATGTATCGCTAGTAATAGCATGGCCGTTGGTGCATACAGCCGCATTCTTATAATGAGCAACTTCTTGTGATTGATTGTAGCCGAAAGGATTTCTATACATTTTTATCTCTTTAGTTCACAGTACAGAAATAGCAATTGTATGTAAGGCATGCCAAATCTGCGATTTTTTTATTTATATCAACATACCACTGTGAAAATAAAAAGTAAAGTGGCGGGATTTCGGCGGGGCGCGCAGGCAAAAATAAAACCCAGTCGTAACTGGGCTAATTCTGGCGGAGACGGAGGGATTTGAACCCTCGATAGACTTGCGCCTATGCCTGATTTCGAGTCAGGTACATTCAACCACTCTGCCACGTCTCCAAAAGTCATGGCATTATATAATATTTTTTGAATTAGTCAATATACTTTGAGCAAGACCATCGCATGGCGAATCATATTCGCCAGAACCCCAAACAAACCGTCACCCCCGCGAAGGCGGGGGCCCATTGTGTTCGTCACACGGGCATTGTTCAAGGCTTGAATACAATGGATACCGGTTCTTTTGAAAAACAATTATCAATTGTTTTCCAAAATTCAATGCCGGTATGACGAGTCTTGAGGTTTTGGCGCCAAAAAGGTACACTCCTGTCAGTTGAGTATTACTTTACCTATCCAGCTGGAGTACCCACCTCTCATGAAACAATCATTTTCCGCGTCCGACATAGTCTCGTATCAGTGGCCGCGGGTATTGGCGCGGTTTATGGCCTGCATGCGCTTTTTCTCCATCCGCTGCTTCGCCATCATTTTCTCATCAAAAGACGATTGGGGCGTCGAAGAAGGACCCGTGGATGAAGTCGCATTCGAGTCATAAGATACCGCATTCTGGAACGGCGCATCGTCATGCGGATTATACCAATAAAACGAACGATGCTTGTCGCCCAGCAGAGTCCCGTTGCCGTTGTTATCCTCGTACCGGTTGACTACAGTTATGCCGCGCGCAGACAGCATCTGCAGAACCATATAGTTCTGTAGGAACGGCAGAACATCCGCATCCGCGGACAGCGTTGACAGCCACTTGATAGAATCATTTTCACTTATCCTTATCGCCGTTGTTGTCGCGTCTATTGTCAAGTTGATGCCCAGCGAATTCGATATTTGTTTGTCCGGCGCATTACTGATTGAATCCAGCAAAGACGAATATATCAGAGTGACCAATCCGGGCTGAAAAACCGGCCCGCCCCCGTGGGTCGGCAGCGTCGCCGTATTCCTATACCGCGTTTCTTCCGAGAACTTTATCGGCAATGAGGCCCGCTTGAACGAATGTATCTTCAAACTGCGCCCGTCCTGTATCGACATTGTCGATTCTATCACTTTTTCCGCGGAATGCGACCCGGTTCCATACTCCAACTTGGTCGCTCCCACTTGTTGCACTTCGGTCGCCCCGCCCTCTTGTCCCGATACAAACGCCTTGCCCAGCACCGGGTGTTTATCCGTGCTTAGCGGATGGCCCGAATCTTCGTGCCCCATTATATCCAATATCGCGTCGTTCACGCCGCCAAACGCAGGAACCCCTCCTGACAAATCCTGGCAATATTCCAGCAGCACCTTTATCGTGTACGGCCAGTCCTGCAACGCGGACAAAGCACTGCAATCTTGCAGATGATTATCGCGCTTCCAATACGTAGTGTCCGGAATTATCGCCGAGATGGTGCTGGCACCGCCCATTGGCGTCAATCCCGCTTTGGTCAACGTGCTCATCATCGATGCAGATTCAAGCATATCACCAATATCCATCTTGTTTGTCCGAATGGTCGGTGCGCCGGATGGAACATCGTTCCTGGTCAAATCGCGCACATAGAAGTAATCATACACTATGTCGCCGTCCTTGTCGCCCGACTTCAGTATCCCGTTCGTCTTCGACAGCAGATTCTTGCTGATATTGGTTTTCGAACCATTGGGCTTTAATCCGCCGGCGGCGCCTACAACCTCAAAGCTAACGTTCGGATTCACGGCCGCCGCCTCCAGCGACGCCAGCATGTCCGCATCAACCGTCATATCGGCCGCGACGTACAGCGTCGTCGGTTCGGTCGCGTTCGCCGCATCGGCCGCCGCATCCCGAACCTCTTTGGGCGTCTGCGCGGCGTTCCCGTTCAGAATATGCAAAGCGTCCGCGTATTCTGCGAACCTGTCCTGCTCGTTTCTGTTCACCGCGAACTTATCGCCGTTCTGGCCCGTGCCTATCTTGAACTGACGCAGCTTGTTCCAATTCTCGAACGTCAGCAGAACATCGTTGTTCGCCGGCTAGCAATATCCGCTCGCGCCGAAATTTACCCCGATACCGGATTTTTGCATCCAATGATAATCCCCATTCAGGTCTTCCGCGCTCAAAGCCATCGGAAAGTCTATCTGGCACACAACATTCTTGCCGCAATTCAGGTATTCGTTCACCAGCGTCATTTTATTGTTCATATCTGCCGCAGTCGCGAATACCATCGTGGTGTCCCCGCGCGCGGCGCACTTGTCGACCGGGGGCTGAGGCGTGGGTTCGACAATCTCGTCCGCGCCGCATGACGCCAGCATTACGGCCGGCAATATTATGCTCAGCGCCCATTTGCTCAACATTAGCAATTGTTTGTTTTTCATGGTGTGTCCTTTTTTTTGGTTACTGGTAATAGCACGGTGCGTCCTGGAACTGGTATGAACCCGTATCGTCATTATAGGTGGTGTTGGCCAATGCAAAACATCTGTAGACACTTTCGTTTGAATTGGTGGTCGATTCGGCGTTGGCCCCCGGAACGCTGTTCCCATAGCCGTTCGATAAAGCCGTCGGAATCAGGGGACATTGTTCGCACGTGCCCGGACTGGTCGTATTCGCAGTCCCGTGATATCCCGCCGCGCAACGGTATGTTGTAATCGGCGTCGCAGCGTCCGTGCCGCCGCTGCACGACTTCACGCATTTCGTCATTTTTTGATGACTCGTATCATGCGGTACCCAAGTATCATACGTCCCAGCAACACAGGACGCCGTGCAGGTTATGCATTGATTGGCATTGCCAGCGCCAGCCAGCGACCTCTTTCCGCTTGGGCAAGGGTGTTCGGTGTCACAATTTAATAGCATGTCGCCATGGAACTCAGTGCAACCTGTTAGCCCGCGCTCATCCATAGAACCGGACGGGCAGTAATAGTTTTCAGCGCATAGGTTATTGTGATAATCGCCGCCTTCCGAGCCGCCGTATGGGTCTGATGACACCATACCATAATTCGGGCAATAATAACCAGCAGGACATGCATGGCAGGTACCGCTACTGCCATATGTGCCCGGCGGGCAATTTAAGCATATACCGCCGGTACTACTGTTACCATAACACCCGTCAGGACAACCGAACTGTACCAGATACGACCTGTCACCCTGACAGGTTTCCGCAACACCGGCGACCACCGCCGCCGTCAGGCATATTACAAAAATGAAAGCCATGACACAGGTGTTGAATATCTTTGAAAAAATGTACAAAAAACCTCCCTTTGGATTATGCGGAATAGAGGGATATGAAATATGTGGAAATCAGGGATTTTTAAAAATAAAACCATGCCTAATCCAAAGGGAGGTTTGGATTAGGCATGGTTATCCGCTTATTATTCCCCTGAATTATGAATATATTTGCGGCTTTTGTCAATTGAAAAATAAATGTTTTATAAATTATTGGCGCAACTGACGGGAATGGAACTTTTTGAACAAAAAACACGAAGTGTTTTTTGTCATCCCTGCGTAGGCAGGGATAGGGTCTATTAACCGCAACGCGCAGCGTTGCCAAGTTTTATATTTGGTTCACTTCGCTCACGGTTTAGAGACCCTATTCCGGCCTACGCCGGAATGACAAAAGTTTGTTACACAAACTTTTGTTTTAATTAAGGTACATTTATGTCGGTTGAGCTTTATTAATTATTGGCTCAACCAATACAAATATCAATAAACTCTTTTTCCGCCGAGCCAAACGCCACCGGCGCGGCGGCCGTCGACGAACGGAATGTTTATCATCTTGCCGTTCAGCCACATTCCGGCCCCACTGTAATCGTATGTCCCGACGGCAACATCGCCGCTGCCGCCATAGCTGACCGTAACGGCCTGGTTTCCCGTTCCCGGCGGGATGGTGCAGCGAATCTCGGCCGCGCTGATAATGACCGGGTTCGTGCACAGGCCATCGCCGACCTTTACCACGACGGGCATCCGAAACCGGACGTTGTCCACCTGAAAGTTATGCTGAATTTCATCGGCGTCCAGGGTCCGATTGTAAATACGGATTGAATTGATAAGATTCCCGCTGCCATATTCATTGTTCGTCGTTTTGCCAATCAAAAAATTCCCGGTCGCGCATGTGTTTTTCGCCGTGCTGGAATGCGTACCGAACAGCGCGGCGTCCGAATATCCCTTGCGCCCGACCGTATTGTCGTATGATATTGACAGATTGCGGACCTCGGACGTGCTGGACGGCATGCAGAAATCGAAATCGTCCGTCCACCAATAATGCCGAAAGCACTGCTGCGTCGTGCTGGCGTTCAGGAACCTGGTGTTATTCGTCTGCCTATAGGCGCCGTTGCAACCCCATCCGACGAAGCCGCCGTCTCTCAGGTTCGTGGTCTGCGCCGGGTTCCAAACCGCTTCTATGGTATAGTTCTGGTTCGCGACCGGCAGCATAGGCATGCTTGATACCGCCCTGTAAAAATAAGCACCGCTTGGGAATTTGAATCCCTTGTCCGTCCAGCCGGAGGCCCCAGACAGCGTCACGTCGTATCCGTTGCCCGACAGGTCCGTCCAAACTGTCGCCGCCGCGTCATGGACGCCGGGGCCGGCGTTGTCGATTCCGTCATAGTGCGCCACCAGCCCGTCGGAGATATAGCTGTAATCGGAAATATCGGGCGCATTCGACGCAGTCAGCGTCAGGACATTCCCGCCGACCGCGGCGCCCGTCACGGGGAATATGGCGTTAATTGCGAATGCACCAATAATCGTTGTCGACATGGCAAACCCCCTTATATCCCGACCCAGACCAGCACATTGGGATTGGCGGCGCTGTACGCCTGGGCGTCGGATTCGGTCAGCTTTTCGACAAACACGCCGTCGACCGCGGTCTTGACCGCGCCGCTGGTGATAAGATTGACCGACGATGCCGCGGGCGCCGAATCTATTCCGCGCGCAACGCCCCAAGTGCCGGCCGACGCGCCGATTACCGGAATCTTGCCCGCGTCGGCCGTCGCGCACGGCGCCTGATATTCCAGCGCGTCCACTATCGAATCAACGTAAGTTTTTGACGCAATCTCACCCTGCGCGGCCATGGGAAAAATTGTTGCGAAACACGGCGCCGCAACGACCCCGAAAAAACTATTCGTGCGTATAGTCATTTTTTACTCCTATCTTAATTTACTTTTATTGTACCCGTCAGACTTCGAAATCATAATTTTTTATAGACTTTACAATCGCATCGGCCAGCTTGTTTTGATGGGCCGACGTGTTCAGCAATTTTTCCTCGGCCGCGTTGGACAGGTGACCCAATTCCAACAACGCCCCCGGAATCGTCGAACGCAGAACCGCGAACGGCGCCTGGCGAATATCCGCGCCGGGCTGTTTCTCGATACTGGCGTTTTTGAAAGATTTCACGCAGCCGGACGCGTATTCCATCGACATTTCCGCGACGGCATGCTGCTGCAGCGCGGATAAAGCGTTCCTGATGTCGGCGGAAAATCTTTCGAATCCGTCGACGTCGATTTTGTCGGATGCGTTTTCGGCGTCGGATAGTTTTTGCGCCTCTTCATCCGAGGCCTTTTTGGACAACGTGTAAATCGAGAATCCCTTCATCGCGCGGCTGGGGTTCGCGTTGCAGTGCAGCGACAAAAACAGGTCTGCATGATGCTTTTCCGCGATGGATGCGCGCGTATCCAAATTCAGAAAAACGTCCGTCGCGCGCGTCATGTATACGGCATAGCCGGCGGTCTCTAGCTTATTCTTCAGTTTTTTGCCAATCGACAGAACGATGTCTTTTTCCTTGGTGCCGTTTTTACCGATGCAGCCCGGGTCCTTTTTGCCATGTCCGGGGTCGATGACGATGACGTGTTTTTTTGCGGGCGCTTTTACCGGCGCGGCGGCGGTTGTCGCGGACGGTTTCCCGGCGACAAAATCCAGCACCAAACGATAGTCATTGTCGCCGGTCGGGTTCAGAATCTGTTTTTTTGAAATATCGGCGATTGATTTGGACAGATTCGCGACGATTTGCAAGCGGTCGCCGACCTGGGACTGGGTTACGGATTTAATCAGCGTTCCGGCGGCTATTTTCGGCGATACCGCTGCATCGGCCGCCGTGTTAGCCAGACTGACAATCAATTGGTTTTCTGCATAAGACAAAGTATACGATGGTCGCAGGGACGTTTCGATAACCAGCCTGGTTTCGCCGCCCGGCTGCAATCCCGTGCGCAAAGACCGCAGACTGCCGCGGGCGGCAAAAGCCACGCGGGGCAAAAAAGTGACAACCAACGCCCCGCCGCCAGCAATCTTTAAAACTGTTCTGCGACTGAATTTCATATGCTATGAATTATATCATAAAACGAATTTTGTATCAAAGCCTTTTTATTAAACACTAGTTTATAGCGAATAGTGATTAGTGCATAGCGGATAACGGACAGCCCTGGGGCGACAATATCCGCCCACTATAAAACTAATCACTATTCACTATAAACTATCCGCTAATGGTTATTTATTAAAATTGGCTGACGCAATTGCCAAAGGACTGGGCGATGACGCTGCGCTGCTTGGTGTCCAGGTCCGCGACCGGAACGATATAGCATCGCGCGCTGTCGCGCAGGATAAAGACCTTGGTCCCCAGCTTGTAAGCCGTCTGCATATTGTCCATCTGGGCGCTGGTCAGAAACGCGTTCTGGGTCGTCGAGACATTGCCTAGTCCAGCCTGGACCACCTGGCGCGCGGTCGCAAAGTCATACACATCCGACATAGATTGAATTTCCTGGTAAATGCTCCACGTTTCATAGGGATTCTGAACCTGAGCATCAGTGCCGGGGAACGCCATTCCAACTGCCAGCGCGGCGGCCGTCTGCAGGGACGTCGGCTGGCCGCTGTTGCCGGAACCGTACGAAACCGTGTTCATCTGGACATTGTCGCCACATGCAACATTCATGCGGTTGGTATATCCGGCCAAGACCGAATCCATGGCGGCCTGCCAGTCGGCGCCCTTGTTATTCAAATCCAAATTGACAATCTTTTCAGCCCAACCCCAAATATTCGCGCCAACATTGCCGGCGCTGGAAAACCGAGTCACCATTTCGGCCGAGCCGCCCGGCGCGCCCGCGCCGCAATAATCGGTCAACATGGATGTCAATTGGCTGGACGTGCCGTTGCCATAGGCCAGCGCTATGGCATGGCATGACGTCGCGGCCTCTAATTCCTGGCGGCGCTGGACGCATTGGCCCGAACGGGACCTGTTTAATTGCTCGGCCATGTTGGACATAGACAGGTACGACATCAATTCCTGTTGGACGTATGACGGGCACAGGCGCGCCGCCGTGTTCATACCACCGGTTCCGTTCTTGGTATTTACGCCGTATTGCGGCAGCAATATCGTGGTGTCTTTCTGCAGACACAGCAAGGCGTAATTGTACAATTCGCCCTCGGTGGAATATGCGCAGCGTCCGCCGGGATTCTGGCCCGGAACGACGGTCACATCGCCGCAATAGCCGGACAGACAGGCGTATATTTTTTGGCGGCATGCGGTGTCCACATCGGGCTGGGTCACCATGAAATAGTTGTTACGCTGATTCGTCATATAGGCATTGACGGACGCCTGGGTGCCGCGAATATTTCCATTGTTGGCATAGGTCGTGGTCATCGCGCGCGCATTGTCGGCGGCGCCGACCGTTCCGGCGGAAACCGCGTTCGCATCCATCGCTGCACAAATAGCAATTAGCAAATAGCAAATAGCAAATGTTTTTTTCATAACTACACTCTCTCTTTTATGGAAATTTTATCACATTTTGAAAACAAAGGCAAATGTTCATTTGAATTAAGAATTAAAAGTTAAGAATTATCCACCACTGTGTCATTGCGAGGGGCGTCAGCCTCACGGCAATCCAGATAGTATAGAGTGCGGCTTTGCCGCTCTGACCTATAAATTCCACAAAAATCTTGATTTTCGGAAATAAGTTGATAAAATGCAGTTATGGCCGCGCCGAACGAATTATTATCGCAGATTTCTGACGACATCTCCGCCGTCAGGGGGTTTCTTTGACCCGGACAAATTACAATCCGAAATAGACGTCTTGAACGAAAACGTGAACGCACCCGACCTGTGGGACAACCCGGACGCTGCGCGCGCGTTGTTGCAGAAAAAATCCAATCTGGAAAAATCCTTGAATGAATTGCTGGCGCTGGAATCGGAATACCGGAATCTGGCCGAGCTGTTCGACATGGAGCCCGAAGACCCCGAAATTACCCAAGCCGTCCGCGATTTAAGCGAAAAATCGCACTCGGCGAAGTTCATCACTTTGTTCAACCAGCCGGCCGACAACGACGGCGCGTTCCTGTTCATTCAGGCTGGCGCCGGCGGGACCGAGGCTCAGGACTGGGCCATGATGATGTCGCGAATGTACCAGCGCTGGGCCGAGCGCCACGGATTCGTAATTGAGGTCGTCGAAGAACACCCGGGCGACACCGCCGGCATCAAAAACGTCACTTTCCGCATCAGCGGCGCGCGCGCGTATGGCTGGCTGAAGAACGAGGTCGGTGTTCACCGCCTGGTCCGCATTTCGCCGTTCAACGCCAACGGCAAGCGCCAGACCAGTTTTGCGTCCGTAGACGTCTGGCCTGACATCGACGACGATGTAGAAATCGACATTAACGACAAAGACCTGCGCATCGACACGTACCGCGCCAGCGGCGCCGGCGGCCAGCACGTCAATAAAACTGACAGCGCGGTCCGTATCACCCACTTGCCGACGAATACGGTCGTGACGTGCCAGAACGAGCGCTCGCAGGTTCAAAACAAGGACATGGCGATGAAGATGCTGCGGTCGCGCCTGTACGAATTGGAAATGCAAAAACGCGCCGCCGAAGAGGATGCCGCCAAAGCCAATCAAAAGAAAATCGAATGGGGCAGCCAGATACGAAACTATGTCCTGTACCCGTACCAGCTGGTCAAGGATGTTCGCACGGGCGTCGAAAAGACCGATTCCGACGCGGTTTTGGATGGCGACTTGGACGATTTCATGCTGACCGCGCTGAATAAAAATTAGTGTATAGTGATTACTCAATAGTCGTTAGTCATTAGTGAATGTGTCGCGCAAAGCGCGACGGCTTTATTAACTATTGACTATAGACTAATGATTAACCAGTAATCTCCCCGAAAATCATCATCGTTAAGAAAATTCATATAAATTGGTGGATTTATGATATAGAATATCACCAACTGTTCGTAATTCATAAAAAATATGCAAAGAAAAAGCCCCTATAGCGGGGCTTAATTTATGCTGCCAGTCTTTGGCGAGAGTTTGTTTTTGCCATTACTTTGTGTTCCTGTGCCGGTATGACTGATATGCGAACACCAATGGCATGTAAAAACTTCTGCACAGTGGAAAATTCAGGGTTTCCGTTTTCAGAAAGCATTTTATAAAGTCCGCGCGTACTGATTCCCATGTCGCGGGCAATCGCCGACATGTTGCGCGCACGCGCCACATCCGCCATTACGCTGCGGATAATTACAGGGTCGCCATCTTCAAAAGCCGCGGCAAGATACGCTGCATAATCATTCTCATTATGCAGATGTTCCGCAGCGTCCCACTTTCTAACAGTAATTTTCTTTTTCATTTTTACACCTCTTTTGCTAATTCTTTTGCTGTTTTTATGTCTTTATGCTGGCTGTCCTTATCGCCACCGCAAAGCAGAATTATGATTTGTAGTCCGCGGACAGTGTAATACAACCTATATCCCGGACCGTAAGACAATCGAATTTCAGACACGCCGTTACCAACTGTGTGATGGTCTTGAAGATTACCAACCTCAATCCGCTTTATCGATACCATGATTTTATGTTGCGCCGACTTATCATTCAAATCGTCAAGCCATTCAGCAAACACATCAGTTCTAGATACAACAAACATTTATATCCCTTTTGATTTACATCTGTATTATGAACTATAGTTCATATAATGTCAAGTGGAAAAATAAAAAACTACTCAATCTGACAATGTGGTTTTTTAATGGAATAAAAGAAAATGACACAGCCGATTGTTGGGGGCGCTTTTGACAAGAGGGGCCGGCGCCTTGCCGGCGCGGACGCGGCTAATTATGCAGTCTGATTATCACGATTCCCTGATACCCGTTGCCGCCCTGGCCATATGTATGGTTGCTGGAAAATGCGGCCCCGCCGCCGCCTGCGCCGTAAAATGTTCCGTTGCTGCCATGGTTACTGGAAGTGTTGTCGGTGCCTCTGCCTCCATTTCCGCCGCCAGTGACGCCGCCGTTGCCGCCCTTTTTACCTGTGGTGTAAGTGAAACTGGTGCAACTGGGATAAGCGTTGCCTCCGCCGCCTCCGCCCGCGCCGTAAAGCTTTCCATCAAGGTTTGTATCGCCGGTTGCAAACTGCAGTTCTGTGCCGTCCGCGCCATTCCGCAGATTCCATCCGCCGTCGTCCTCAGTGGCGATGTTTGGGGTTCCGCCGTTCGCGACAACGGAGCCGAAAGATGTATTTCCGCCCGGATTACCTTTGCTTTGCGGATGTTGATTTTGCGCGCCGCCGGTCCCGCCGGCACCAATTTCCACAGATATTTGCTGTCCGGCCGATACGGTTATGGTTTGATAAACTGTCTGCCCGCCGTTTCCCCCTTTACCCGAATGACCACAAAAATACATGTCCCCGCCGCCGCCTGCGCCGCCGCCAACTGCGAATACATCAATTTTTGTAAATCCGTCCGGAACGGTAAACGTTGTTTTTTTAGTAAACGTATATACGGCTTGCGGGAGTGGAACGGAATAAGTAACGCCGTTATACCTGACGCGGATTGTACTGTCTGGAACGGCGTCCGCAGTCAGCGGCGCATACCATATCGTCTCGTTGACTTTCACGCATAGTGCCGGTGTTGTTTCTCTTGTCGCACTTAATTCCACCGATACGCCCGTGTTTGTTTTCAAGGTCAGCCCCGCCGCGCCCCAGGCGATGAAAATCATCGGCATGAAGAGAAAGAAAAAACGTTGCGAAATTTTTACCATCTATGAAATCCTCGATAAAAAACCACCTGAAGGTGGTTGGAGGTTCAAGACTATAATTTTTGGAAAATAGCGGGCTTATTCGATATATTCGCCGCCCTCCAACCCATGGTTGGAGGTATTTTATGTCCCCACGGACACCAAAAATTAAAGGTCTTGACACCCCGTTCCGGAATTTTTCCGGCCACAAGAATATTATAAACGAAAAATGTGCCTTTGTGAATAAAAAATTGCGCAATTGACAGGAATGGAACTTTTTCAAACAAACCTCTGAAAGATGTTTGTCATTCCGACGTAGGCCGGAATGACAAAAGTTTGTTACACAAACTTTTGTTTTAATATAAGATACATTCCTGGCACCTGAATATAACATTTCAGATTTAAGATTGCCACCCGCGCGGACAGGCGTCAGAGCAAGAACGGCGCGAGCAACGTCGATAGGAACTCGCTATCCCTGCCAGCGTTGAACATGCAATCGTAAGCGCAGTTCTGCGCGCAATTAGCGGCCGTGTAAAGCGAATATAGGATGACCCAACCGGCAGGACTTAAATCACCGATTTTTCTTTTCAAACGGCAATAGCAGAAGACATAGACATTATTTATATCATTAGAAGCGGCGGTATTATTGCTATCTATTCCAATATCATAACATTTGGCAACCCCACTAGAAGCGCATACATCTTGAAGATAATAGTCGTTTAAATCACTAGGGGTGTCATAAGAATAAGAACGAACGGTTTCGCCTTTATATTCGTCAAAAAGGCCATTTGTGCTGTACTTTCCATTAGTATTTTGAATTGTATGTATACCTCTATTATAGTCGAAATTCGGGGTGTTATTCTCAGTATCAATGGAAATTTCATAACTTCCGATACTATCTGAACCCGTTGAAATTACATCAGCAAAAGCGCCCTGGAACACGAACGCACAGACAAGCAAAGCGGTTAAAGCGGTTATAGTTGATTTTTTCATTCAAGACCTCCATTTTTCAGCTTTTCGGCAAATGAAAAACCACCGACGAATCTGGTGGTCAGGAGGTTAGTAACAACTACTTGGAATTGTGCCGCTTATTCAATATATTCGCATGCCCTCCTGACCTAAAGTCAGGAGTTCTTTTTATCGTTGCGAACGCATCCGCAACGCCAAGTATAAGGGAGTTACTACACTCCGTCGCAGGAATACCCTGCGACAAGAAAATTATATCCAATCATCACGTCTTTTGCAATATGATTTTACCATTCCGTGGCCGAAGACAGGACATCAATTGAATTTCTTGACTTTTGATTTATTGACTGTAGAATATTTTTTATCACAAATTATTTTAATGAAAAACTGCAAAGATTCTTTTTATTATGACGCTATTCACAGCGTGCACCCCGATGTGTGCGGAATCAGCAATCCTCTTGTGCGCGGGGCGAGCAGACACGTTCTTATCGCCAACACGCCGTCGGGGGCTTTCGTCTTCAAATTCGGCACCCAAGCGATTGCGTACCGAAATCAGCAAATCGGCCAAACACTGCGGAATTCGGATATTCCTGCGCCGGCGCCCACGGCAATGAAACACGAAACGCATCATTTCGAAGTCTATCCCTATATAGTCGGAAAAACCTTGTTTCAGTCCCATCGCGAGGGCTTGGACCGCCGAAAGGTCAACCGCGTTTACGAACAACTGATAAATCTGACGGAAAACATGTCCGCCATCGATACAAATTGCTTGGAATCTGTGCCGCACAAATACTTTCACGACATCGCCCTGGTGACCACGACCAAAACATCCGGACTGATTGCAGGCGGCGTTGTTTCTGCGGCCATGCGCCTGATGAATTCCGGCCGGCAAGGCCTTCACCATTTCGGCCTGACGCCCAAGAACATTCTGGTGGACGATGCCGGCGATTTTCTGGCCATTTTGGATTTGGATGAAGTCGCCATCGGAAACGAAAACTATATGTTCGGCACAATGTTGGAGGCCTATAACAGACTGGGCGGCCAAAGCGCTTATTTATTCGACGCGTACGAGCGCATCACCGGCCGTCATCTGGACCGCAAACGCATAAGCGGCCAGGTTGGCGTCATCGCCGCCGGCAAGAAGTTCCTGTACAAATTATCCGGAATGAGGGCGGGACGCCGCCGATAACGCGCGATGTTTCGTAATACGTGGCACGCGATATACAGTCGGATCGCCTATGGCGACAGCCCCCCTCAATAAGGGGGGCTAATAGAACTGAGCTTATTTTATGACTGGATTGTTTCGCTGTGCTCGCAATGACACGGTGGCGATTTAGTGCTCAGTACCTAATACCAAGTACCCAATACCCAGTACCCATCTGCGCTGCGCAATGACAATTGATTTTGTTTTACGAATCACGAGTCACGAATTACAAATCACGAAAAAACCGCCCAAAGGACGGTTTTTTTGTTATAGATTTCAAATATTTTTTGATATAATGCCCATCGTGGTGGCGTGTTGCCGCCACGGAGCTTTAACAACTCCACGCAAGGCGTCCGAAGGGACGAAAAAGACTCCAGCTGCGGTTGGAGTGTGCAAAATAATGCGTTCGCGCAAAATATGCACAGCTATCTTTGCGTAGTTGTTAAGCTCCAACCGCCTTTTTCAAAGCGCGGTTTTTATCTTTGGGGGCCCGATACTTCTCTCCCCAAGACGAAATGTCTTACGCCCCCAAAGACCTGTCTTATTAAATATTAAATTCTGCCGGTTTTCAACTCGTCGCCCAAATAATATTTGTATTCCCGCGGAATAAACCGCAACAGGGCATAGTGTTCGTCATCCGCCCCCGAATATCCGAACGCTTTGAAATCATCGTTCCAGAACAAGCGTTTCTGAACGGGGTAATCGACAATTTCGATTTCGCCGAACAGTCGGACCGCGTGTCTGTTTTCAGGGTTGAAATAGTACAGGCAGACCCTGGGATTCCGCTGCAATTGCCGGTACTTCGGCGATTGGTTGCTTGTCATAAAATGCAGGCTCAGACCGGACGCGTTCGAATTCATCGCATTCATGACATGGCGGGTCTCGGGATAACCGTCCAGCGATATTGTCGCCAGCTGCAGCGAATCGCATGCCCTGACGATTTTTAGAATAGATTGCAAAGTTTCATCATTCATTTTTTATATCCGTTTTTTCAGATTACTTTTTTATAAGATTTCCAGACGATTCGCCGGATGAATCAGCATTTTTAATCTCCATCTCGTCCAGCGCCCGGTTCAGTTTCCGCAGCGAACTGCCCGCGCATCCGCTGCCGTGCCAAGTCATCAGTTCCCGGCCGTTCGTTTGGTCGTCTATGGACATGTTGAAATTCACCCACCACAGACCGTTGAAAACGCACCACGGAATATACAGCGGCGTCCAAAGCGATTCCGCGGTTTCGCTGATGTTCACCACATATTTTACGTTCTCGACCTTGTATTCGTCGATGTTTATGACGCCGCCCTCGCGGGTGCCCATGGTTTTCTTGGTCAGGCGTTTTCCGATGCGCACGTCGTATCCGCGCCTGTCCATGCTTTCTTTGACATGGCGCGCCATCATCCCGCCGCCCGGATTGAAATAAAACGTGTCGCGCGCGTCCAGCGTGCCGGGCTTGATATACATGTCGTTGCAGCCGGCCAGCAAAACGCACGCCACCAAGGACAGAAAATAAATGGGTTTCATAATCGTTTCTCTCTCCGGGTTATAGAACCAAAGTGATTCTATATCAAGAAGCGGTGCAAAAACAAGAGATAAAAAATTCGTGAACGTGAAGCGCAAAATCGGATGGCATACTGATTACCTCTTGCTTTTTATCGCTTTACATTTATAATCCCCCTGCAATGCACCCGTGGCCTAACTGGATATGGTACGTCCCTCCGAAGGACGGGGTTGCAGGTTCGAATCCTGCCGGGTGCGCCAAAATTCAAACCGCCCGAATGGGTGGTTTTAAATTTGGCATACAACCGGCGGATGAGAACCGTAAAGGTTCGATACGGAGTAGATTTGGCAAGTGTAACGCAGCCAAATCGTCACGAGTGGAGAGGGTTCCCACCGCGCCGACGGCGCGGAAGGGAGTCCAATCCTGCCGGGTGCGCCAATTTTCACTGACTAGCGCGTGTGGCGACTGGGGGGAGCTCCCCCTCCCCCGCTTCACCCTTCGCCAAGGCTACGGGTGACAAGCCGCGTGTACTCCCCAAAAAGAGGGGGGAGACAAAAAAATATCTTGAATCCTTGGCGGATTTCTGCCAGAATTTACATATATCAACTGCGCTAATCCAACCCAGGGTTAGCTTTCGGCAGTTTTCTCTTCTTAAAAAACGCAGTTTTACGGGACATTTTTTGATACGGCGATTGCCTAATAAAAACCCTGGTTTTCTTTGGCTGTCTGCACTGCTATTCGCGGCCGTGGCCGTATGCATTGGCGCGCTGAGTCGCTCGGCGCACGCAGACATCGCCGGAACTAGTTATATAAAACAGCGCGTGCAAAATAATTATGGCATATCGCTGGCACAGCCCGCAGGCACCATCGCATCCGCAAAATATCTGTTCACGGTTATCGATTCGGCGAATCTGGCGCTGAACGGCGTCGACACTCTGTACCGCGATGCGGCGTCCGCGAACGTTATCAGCAAAGAATTTGCGGACGATAATCTCTCAAAGATTAAGGATTGCTTGCCCGGAATGTATTTGTCTGCGGATTCCAAGGTCTGCCAGAATTGCGGCGCCGGATATTATTGTCCGGGAATCGGCCGGCAAAGGTGCGTTTACGGAATCGCGACCTGTCCGGACGACACGCATTCGGCCGAGGTTGTTCCACAAACCTGGGCGGGCAAGTTCAACAATTACCTGGACTTGGCCGATTTGCAGGCGATGGGAATTCCAGACACGACACTTTCCCAGTGGGAATTGATTTCATGCGGGCGCGCCCAGTCCAGTTATCCGGCAACGTCAAACGATGACATGGCAAATAATGCGCCTGAATCCGCGGGCGGCACGATTGGCCCAGGCGTGTATTTGTTTACGGAATCGAATACCGGAAGCACGGCGGATTCTTATTCTTCGGATATTGTCGTCTTTGACCGTACGGTCGGATACCGCAGCGTCCATACTTACCAGTACGGCGACATACCTATTTTATACCACACATTTGTCGACACGAGCAACGCGGTTTTCAACGGCTGGACGTTGAAGTTCGACCGCAGCTGGATATTCAGCACCAGTGCGAAAAACGCGAATGTGACGGATTTGGGGACGGTACTGCCCTACTATAATATGCTATGCGTCTGGCGGCTGAAGTAGGGACAAAACAATTAATAAAGAATAGAGAATAAAGAATAAATAATCAGAGCTTAGTCTAAAAGCCTCAAACCACCCCGTCATGCTTCGCATGCCACCCCTCCCATAGGAGGGGAACTTGGACCGAGCACACCATTTATTCTTTATTATTTGTTATTTGTGCTCTGTTAATTGGTAACTGAAAAGGGGCGCAAATATGCGCCCCTTCTAGTTACTAGCGACTAGATACTAACCACTAATCGATGTTCGAGTATTCGCAGAAACCTTCGTTCGTGTCGCAGCGCGACGTCGTGCCTTCGCTGATAAAGTATCCCTGGGCGTGCAGGCAGGCCGGGCATACCTTGGGCGCCTCGGCGCCGATGTGCCACATGCCGCAGTTCGTGCAACGCCACATGACAATCTTGTTCTGCTTGAACAGGGTTCCGTTTTCAATCGCCTCAATCAGCGCGCGGAAACGCGATTCGTGATAACGCTCGGCATAGCCGATGTTCTTCAGAATCTCGGCGATTGCCGCAAAGCCCTCTTGGGCCGCGATTTGCGCGAACTTCGGATACATTTCGGTGTTTTCTTCGTGTTCGCCGTACGCGGCCGCCTGCAGGTTTTCCAACGTCGTGCCTATCTTGCCGGCCGGATAGGAATGAGTGATTTCCAAATCGCCGCCCTCCAAGAATTTGAACAAGCGTTCGGCGTGTTCTTTTTCCTGTTCGGCCGTTTCCAAGAAAATCTTGGAAATCGCCTGGAAACCCTCTTCCTTCGCCTTGGATGCGAAGAATGTGTAACGGTTGCGCGCCTGCGATTCGCCGGCGAACGCAATCAGCAGATTTTTTTCGGTCTGTGTGCCTTTCAGTGATGTAGACATAGCTTTCTCCTTTTATTTTTAGCTGGGGCCATGTTAGCACATTGAAAACGAAAAGCAACCCAAAGCATAAAAAACGGCAACTATTTCAAGATTGCCTAAAAATTTCTATTTCTTTTCTTTCGCCATCCGCCCGGCGCTTAATTTTTGATGAATTTCGTCCTGACAAAGGTCGAACAGACGCACCGCCAAAAAGGCGCGGACGGCCTCGATTGTTTTGCCATAGGCCATATAGATTTCCGCATCGGCTTCGTACTTTCCCACGATAATATTATAATTCCCCATGAATTTGCCCCAGCCGTTTTCAATAACCATCTCGGCGTTGTAATATTTGAATCTGTTGGCCTCTTGTTTTGGAATTTGCACACCCAGAACGAATTGTTTCGGGTTTTCTTCGCCATCGTAACGAATAATTGTAGTAATTTCATGGGGAAATGGTTGCTGTACGCGCCACAGGCCGCCCGTAAAGTCCACGTCTTCCAAATTCTTCGAACTCAGCGGAACTGTTTGTCCATCCGGTTTGTACGCGAACGCATCGTGGGTAATTGATTCTTCGTACAAATCTTTCTTTGCCCGTTGGGACGCGGCCATGTCTTTCGGGTTATAATATTTCGCCAGTTTGTTCATTATGTTTTTCAAGCTCCGTAAATTTCTTTTCTATGGCTGCGATAAGCTCTCTTACCCCTATCTGGCCGGCTGCGCTGATTGCCGATACTTCAGGCTTCTTTTTACGCCCGAACGACTTTTTAAAGGCGTTCATGCGTTCCTTGAAATCATCTTCGTCGACGGAATCGATTTTGTTGATGACGACCATTTCAGGCTTGTCCAGCAAACCGCCGCCATACGAATCCATTTCGTGCCTGATGGCTTGGTACCGCGCGGCCCAGTCCGCTTCGGTGCCGTCGATAATATGCAGAATCATTTTTGTGCGCTCGGCATGGCCCAAAAACCGGTCGCCCAGGCCGACGCCGGTATGCGCGCCTTCGATAAGTCCGGGCAAATCCACCAGGACGAATTCGCGGTTATGCGCGTACATAACGCCCAGCTGCGGATTCAGCGTGGTAAAGGGATAGTTGGCGATTTTCGGACGCGCCGCGGTCACCGCGGCCAGCAATGTGGACTTGCCAGCGTTCGGAAATCCGACCAGGCCGATGTCAGCAATCAGTTTCAGGCGCAGAACGATTGTGCGCTCTTCGCCCGGCAGACCGTCATTGGCCTGTCGCGGAGCGCGGTTGGTCGGGCTTTTGAAATGCAAATTTCCCCATCCGCCGTTGCCACCGCGCGCCGCACGGTATTCCATGCCGTCCGCGTTCAGGTCCGCATATTCGAATTCTTGGTTTTCAGACATGACTACGGTGCCGGTCGGAACATCTAAAACCAAGGTTTCGCCGGACGCGCCGGTGCATCCCTTGCCGCCGCCGTTCTGACCGTTTTGGGCGCGGAACGTGGATTTGAACCGATAGTCAATCAGCGTGTTGACATTCGGCACCGCGCGAAATATGACGTCGGCGCCGCGACCGCCATCGCCGCCGTACGGCCCGCCGTATTCGATGTATTTCTCGCGGCGCATGGCCGCGCTGCCGTTTCCGCCGTCGCCCGCCTTGATAAAGATTTTTGCCCTGTCCAGAAATTTCACTATATTTGCCTTTTACATTGTACCTGTGATGCCGCGGCAACATGCTGGGCGCATATCAATTCGCGGCTAATAACGCCGCTCATTGTATGCTTTTCCCCATGTGGTCGCGCGCGCATGGCGGCGCTGCCGTTTCCGCCGTCGCCCGCCTTGATAAAGATTTTTGCCTTGTCCAGGAACTTCATATAGGGCATTGTATATGAAAAGTTTTTAATTTCCACTGGAAAAAAACTGAACTGTAAATTCGGGAGAAGATTTATTTGGTATAATTTTTAGGGTCAGCCAGCTTCTTCAACAAATCGGATGCTTTCTCAGCATCTTTCATTATTTCTTGCGCTTGCGGATATTTCTTGTAAATTTCCTGACAATAATCGTCGTTGGTATATTTTCTTGCATACAGCGCGATGCCGATGCCTGTGGCAACAGCCAACATTCCACAAATAAACATACCGATTTTGTAATCAATAGAGATGTCCTTTTCCAGCAAGGAAACCAATACCAACCCACAGCCGGACACCGAAATCGTTATTCCCCAGATAAGATGGTCTTTTATCGATTCCTTGGTCTTATCTTTTGCACAATTCTTAAAATCCATGATTTTTTTCTGGTCTTGTTTCGATAACACGGGGATTACGGCCTGTTCGATACAGTAAATAACTTCTTTATTGTACGGCAGTTTTTCCGCTATGTCCGCCAATTTCGGCGCTACAACTTCAGTTGAATGTATGAATACAGGCATCATGTTTAGCTCCTTCTTTAAATACAATGTTATATATAACACTTTTTTGACATTTGTCAATGAATTGTATATTTGTCTTGTGTTTTTTAAATTTCGCCTTTATAATTACTTTACCGCGCAAGCGGCGATGATTCTGAATCCGTTGTGAAATAGTCGTTTTGGACTGGGGGGCGGTACCCCACAGCTCCACCATTAAAACCGCCGGCGGCGATTTTAATGGTGGAGTGAGAGTTGCGCGCGGCACAGCCGCGCAGAGTCGGAGAGTTAAAAGAGTATAAACCTCTGCAAATCTCTAACTCTTCAACTCTGATTTTGCGAAAGCAAAATCTACGCTCTGCGCGCAAAGCGCGCCATTTGGGGCTGACATAGATTCGACAGGCGATGAAAGACAAATTGGGTGAATTCGACATGGCGTCGTAAAAAGCCGAATAAAAACTGAATGGCGATAAAATCGCTGCGAACGACAACGTTCGCGTTGCATTGGCTGCTTAACCAAGCACCGGATTCGGCCGGCAATTGTTGGCTGAATCCAATTTAAGCCTATGCGGGGTCCGCCGCGAACCTGTCACAACAATCGCGGCGCTTGCAATATTTACAAAATTTACAAAAAAAAGGTTAAAAAATGTTCGGAAAAATTAAAAAAGTGTTCTTTACCGGAATATTCGGTGTTCTGTATATTTCATTCGTCGCGCAGCTGGTTTATGTTTTAGGTTGGGCGAACGGCTGGGAGACAAAATTCATCAGTCTGGGATTCCTGGCGGTGGAATGGCTGGTTTTGGTCGCCGCACGCTATTTGTCCAAGAAATCCAGCAGCGGTGCGCAGTACAGCGGCGGGTACAACAATCGTCGGCGTTAATGCAAAAAACCGGTGAAAGCCGGTTTTTTCGTGACTCGTAAAACCAATAGTGCATAGTAAGTAGTGCTTAGTTATTAGTGAACTAGTTAACTATGCACTATAAACTAATCACTAAGCACTACTGGTTATAGACTATTGACTAATTGTCAAAATGCATTATATTTAGGTGACTATGAAACAATTTATACTACCTCTTCGCGATTTGATTGTGCATCCGGGCCTGACCGTGCCAGTCTATATCGACAATCCGCTGTCTATCGCCTGTGTCGAGGCCGCCATGGAAGGCAATCAAAAGATTATCATGGCCGCGCAGCACACTTGGAACTACCCGACAAATCCGGCCGACATCCACACCGTCGGCACGATTGGCGATATTGCTCAGGTTTTGCGCATGCCCGACGGCGCGGTTCATTCCATCGTGCATACGACTGGCGCGGGCGTCTTGTCCGACATCGAGGTTGACCGAGGACTGTTTTCCGGCGCGTTCAGCCCGATTGATATGCTGGACGATTCCGAATTCGACCAGACATTGGCTCTGCGCGATAAAATCGCGGAAAACATGCAGTCCCTGTCCGTCGCGCGCAAGTTCAAGATGGATAAACTGCGCGCCGTCATGCAGAACTATCCGCTGCCGGCGTTCGTCGATTCGGTAATCCAAATGGCGAACATCGACACTGACGAAGCCGTCAAGATTCTGTCGGCGGGCAGCTGGCACGAAAAGCTGATGATTCTGCTGGAACAAATCAACCTGATGACCGAGACCGCAAAGATAGAGGATTCCATAAACCGCCGCGTTCATGCTCAGTTGGAGGGCGGCCGCCGCGATGCCATTCTGCAGGAAAAGCTGCGTGCGATTCAAAAGGAAATGGGCGAAGACGTCGAAGAAATGGACACCAACGGCATTCGCGACCGCATCAACAACTCATCCATGCCGGCCGACGCCAAAGAAAAGGCGATGGGCGAATGGAAACGCATGCGTTCGCTGTCGCCTATGTCCAACGAAGGCGGATTACTGAAAACATATTTGGACGAGGTTCTGTCCATGCCTTGGGGCAAATCTGACAAATCGAAAATCGATTTAAAGGCCGCGCGCGATATTTTGGACGCCGACCATTCGGGGATGCAGCCGGTCAAGGAACGAATCCTGGAACACATCGCCGTGATGAAAAAAACCGGGGCCAACCAAGGCAGCATCCTGTGTTTCGTCGGCGCGCCGGGCGTGGGCAAGACGTCTCTGGGCAAATCCGTCGCCAAGGCGCTGGGGCGCAAGTATCACCGGATTTCGCTGGGCGGCGTTTCGGACGAGGCGCATTTCCGCGGCCACCGCAAGACGTATATCGGCTCGCAGCCGGGCCGCATCATGGACGCGCTGAAACGCGCCAAGGCCAACAATCCCGTCATCGTTCTGGACGAAATCGACAAGATGTGCCGCGACTACCGCGGCGACCCTGAATCGGCGCTGCTGGAAATTCTGGACACGGAACAGAACAAAAGTTTCCGCGACCATTATTTGGAAGTGGATTTCGACTTGTCCAGCGTGCTGTTCATCGCGACGGCAAATACGCTGAACATGTCGCCTGCATTGAAAGACCGCATGGAAATTATCGAGATTCCGGGCTATGCCGAAGATGAAAAGGTAAAAATCGCGCGCGAGCATCTGATTGCCCGCGCCGCGCACGATACCGGCTGGAACGTAGAAAATATCGAAATCGCGGACGATGCGCTGCGCCACATTATCAAAAACTACACGTCCGAACAAGGCGTGCGCGAACTGCAGCGCGAAATCACCGCGATGCTGCGCCGCACCCTGTTGGAAAACGACGGCGAAGACGTCCGAACCAAATTCGACATACCTAAAATCGACCGACTGCTGAGCCTGCGTAAATCCGGCAATATGTCCAAACGAATCGGTTTCGGCGCATGCTTGTGAATGAATAAAAGGAAAGCAAAATGAATCTTAATTCTATTCTAAAATTCCACCGCAGGGACGCGGTAAACGATATATCGACGATACTGGCCGGCGGACTGACCAATAAATCAGCACAAAGAAAACTGTATAAAAAAGTCAAAAACAGCTACGTCTGCGTCGACACTGATTCCCGCAAACAGGAAATCGCGCACGAGCTGGGCGGCGGCGTAATCTATGACATGTCGCTGAGCGCCGTTGTCGACGGATACACAATACGCACAATCAAAAACGACAAAAATTTCGGCGAAGAAATCAATTATTCCCTGATTATCACGGATGTGAAAAATAACGATGTCGCGACGATGCGCAGGGATTGCGCGCGCAAAATGCACTGTTTGCTGCAACAAAAGAAAAATGCGCAAATGTGCATACGCGCATGATTTTGATTATAAACACATCTTCTACCGGTATTGATTTAGCATTAGGCGCGCACGATATTCAGCCCCCCACCGGCGCACAAGACGGTACGCCGACTCCCACGCAAGGGGGGAGTTTGCAGTTGCATCACCCCGTTGGAGTGAATGTAACGCGCGCGGTGCCCCATTTGCACAAACACCAAAATATTTCTGCACGCATACGGAATTTTGCGCAACATATGCGCCGCAATATGACCTTGGCGGAAAAGAAGTTTTGGTATGCGGTCAACAATAAAAAACTCGGCTTTAAATTTTGCAAACAATATCCGGTAGACGACAAGTATATCGCCGATTTTGTTTGTCTCGAGAAAAAATTAATCGTCGAAATCGACGGCGCCCTGCACTATGAAAATAAAAATGACAAAATTCGGACTGAATACTTGCAAAAATTCGGATTCAATGTCGTCAGATTCTGGAATTGGGATATAAATGAAAATTTAAACGGATGTTTGAATATTATCGGCGATATTCTTACCAATAACAGCTTTGAAAAACGGCTGGAAGAATTTCATAAAAATATTAATTACCTCAAACTTGATAAAAATAACAATGTCGTTCTGCCTGCGACGCAACTCCCCCCCCGCGGGGGAGTAGCAGAGCGGCGCAGTCGCGATGCGGTGGGGGGCTTACCGGCCTCAATCTGCAAACATATCGAAACCGCGAAACAATCGCTGGAATTGCCGGGGGCGGTGGAAAGTTTTCTGCGCGAAAATAATTGTTGGTTCACCACTATCCCGGCGGGTGATACCAGCTTCGCCACCTCTTCGCCCGCGAAGGGGATTTCCGCTGTCGGCGTTGTCGTCGGCCCGGGCAGCTTTACCGGAATCCGCTTGGGCATCGCGTACACCAAGGGATTGGGAATAGGATTGAATATTCCCGTCGTGCCCGTCAATGCGTTCGAGATTTATTTGGCCGCGACGCCGGACGCGTTTGTCGCGATTGATTCGGGCCGCGGAGATCTGTTCGTCGCCGCGCATGACATCGCGCCCTGCACTATGGAAATCGACGCCGTCGAAACCAAGCAGATGGAATACCAGCGAACCGTCGGACACAAGCCTTTTGACCTGGCGGACGCGCTGGCAATTGTCGCGCGCAAATTGGAATCGGAAAATTCAGAACCGGCTGTTCCGATGTACCTGCGCCCAAGTTACGCCGAGATAAATAATGATAAAAAATCCAACTGAATTTATCTCTGAGTCAATCCCCCCACCTCTGAGGGGGGGTAATTTCCTTATACGCACGGCTGAGCTACACAAACTCTGTTTCCCAGACCGGCCGTGGGGCACCGACGATTTCGCTGATTTGAAAAAATCAGGATGCGAGATTATTTCCAGCGACCATGGCTTTATCGTTTGGCGTGTTGTTGGAACAGAGGCCGAAATCATCACCATTGGCGTTCACCCCGAACATCGCAGCGCTGGAATCGCGGCGGCGATATTGGCACTGGCCGAAAACGATATGAAGAAATCCGGCGCCGAAAGCATATTCCTTGAGGTTGCCGCCGACAACCGCCCTGCCCGCAAATTATATGAAAACCAAGGCTATGTTCAAATCGGCCTCCGTCCGAAATATTATGCCGGCGTCGACGCGATAATTATGAAAAAGGTTCTGTAAAAATGTCACGGCAAAGAAAATTCAAATGCAACCGATGCGGCGAATGTTGTGGTGTTCCGCTGTTTTTCCCGGAAATCGGCGATGACAAAATCGTCGTACGATTGTCTGAAAAGTACGATATGAAATTTGTCGAGATTCGTATTCCGAAAATCGGCGCCGCGCGAATTCCTGAAACATCCAATGAACAAATGCAACTGGTATCCGAAGGAAAACTGCCGCGCGCGGTTTGCCCCTTTGTCGAAAAAGACGAAAACGGCAAAGCCTCGTGCCGCATCTATGAAGACCGCCCTGTCATTTGCAAACTATTCTGCAAATCTCCCATCCCCAGCTTGAATTGTCCCAACCAAGGCCGTTGATTATATCGCATTGACAAAATCCAGAACGCGCGCGTCGAATATCACGTCGCGCGGACGCAACGGCGACGCCACATGCATGTCGGTGGACGCGCGGGTGCGCGACAGCGCGACATATGTCTGACCGTGCGCAAATGCGCCGCGGGAAATATCTACGACGACCGCGTCCAGCGTTTTGCCCTGGGCCTTGTGAATGGTCATCGCGTACCCCAGGCTCAGCGGAAATTGGCGGTATCCGCCGGTTTCGACCTCGGTCAGTTTCGATGTCTCGGGGTCGGTCGAGTATTCTATCTTCTGCCATTTTTCCGGCTTTATCGTGACGACATCCCGGTTGATGTTTAATAATTGAAGTTTTATTTCCTTGGCGCCCAATTCCAGAACCAATCCCGTCGCGCCGTTCAAACAGCCATCGCCGTATTCGCGGACGTTCCGGGTGAATATGACCAAGGCGCCGACCTTTAGTATCAATTCCAGCGGCGACGGCACGTCCTTTTCGTTAAAGTTTCCGGTCAGCTCGCCGCGATACAGGACCTCGGGCGCGTCAATTCGGGCCAGCCGGTCCGCGTTGATTCTTTCGGCGGCCGCGCGGAACGGCGTGATGATGACGGCGTTGGCGCGGCGCACGTCGTCGGCGATTCTGCAATCGTTAAAGAATTCCAAGGCGCCCGCTTCGTTGTCGCGCAGACGCATCAAATTGTCCAACAGCGCCGCGTCATTCTGGCGGTACACCAAATCAAAATTCGCCTTTTTGAAACGAGCACGCTTGTAGACATGGCTGTCAAAGAAATACGCGTTCGGATGCTCGTAGGCTTCTTTATAGTACTGCTCGGCCTCACGAGTGATGACCGGTGGCAGCTGGAACAAATCGCCGATGGCGACGACCTGCAGTCCGCCAAAGGGCTCGTTGCTGCGGCGGGCTTGGCGCGCCAGAATGTCCATCGCGTCCAGCAGGTCCGGCGAGACCATCGATATTTCGTCAATAATCAGCAAATCGGCCGAGACCAGAATATTTCTGGGCTTTGCCTTTAGTTTCAAGAATTCGTGCATAATGAAATCGCGCGGCTGGATTTGGAACAGCGAGTGAATCGTCTGGCCGCCGATATTCAGCGCGGACACCGCCGTCGGACATGCGCAGATGATGCGCTTTTTGGACGCGCTTTTCAGATAGTTGACGAAGGTGGATTTGCCGGTTCCGGCCTGGCCCAGAATCAGCATGTTGGCGTCGCCGCACTCTATATCATCGAACGCGGCCAGCTGGGATTCGTTTAAAATCGGCGCAATCAGGGTCATGAAATCCTCGTGCTAACATATTTACACAAATTGTATCGAAATATAATAAAAAAATCGTCCCCCCTGTGACCCACCCGCAAAAATTTAATAGTTTTATTGCGAGGCACGAGCTCGTACGTAATTCATTAAACAGTCACATCGTCACCCCGGCGCAGGCCGGGGTCCATTGTGTTCAAGCAGTGTTATTTTGTTTGTATTTTTCCAACAAATCGATAATTTCGCCAGATAATTCATCAAACAAATCCAACCAATTCGGATTAAATTCTATTATTCTTGCCAATTTCCAACTTCGTTTCCATTCTTTCATTTGTCGTTCGCGCTTTACCATTTTCTCCAGACTGTCATGAAACTCATAATACACAAGAAGTTTGACATCATATTTTTTGGTAAAACTTTCAAAGAATTTATTTCTGTGCTGATACATCCTCTGCGCGATATTGGACGTAGAGCCGATATAAATCGTTCCCATAGGTTTATTTGCAAGAATATATACAAACCCTCCAAGTTTCATACGAATTCCTCAATTTGAATACAATGGATACCGGCCTGCGCCGGTATGACGATGTGAAAAGTGTGTTACGTCACAGATATGCTTGCACATTTTCCCCTTGCAACACTTATGCTTTCCTTTTGAGACACCTCTTCTCCGTTCGTCATCCTTTGTGCGGCGCGAAGGGGAATCTGGTTCGCAGCCTATTTAAACACATTTTCCCCTTGCAACGCAAAGGAAATAATATATAATTTCCTCGTTTCGGGTCGGCAGCTCAGTTGGTCAGCCGCGGAGCGCTCATAACGCTTTGGTCCGGGGTTCGCCCGTCTCGCCCGCAGCTGCGCTGCGGACAAGCCGAGGTTGGCGAAGACAACCGATGGCGCGGGAGACGGAGCGTCTCGGTCTCGGTGCCGCAAAGCGGCAACGGAACGGACGAGTCAAGGTATGTTTGTATAAAATTTTTTCGGGTCGGTAGCTCAGTTGGTTAGAGCGGAGCGCTCATAACGCTTTGGTCCGGGGTTCGAGTCCCTGCCGACCCACCAATTTTCGTTATCGGCAAAGCCGATTAAGAAAATTGAGTGTCTCGGCCATTGCGTCGGCAATGGACGGACTAGTCGAGTTTGCAAATCTCTCAACATAAATCACTAATGATTATTTTTTCTCTTGCATGACATGGGTCAATTTTTATAGAATGGTATCTGATGGAGAAGAAGATTTGATTAAAGTCCCACGTTTTCTGCATGTTTTTGCGTTTTTGTTTATAACGCTTTTTGTCGGCAATGCCTTTGCCGCCGGCTATACCTGCGATACTTATAAGAAATATACTTCCTGCGTGGCGGGCAGAGCACTTAGCGGAATCACCGCTGGTAACTCCTGCAATGAGTGCGGTTCAAACGCTACTTCGGCGTCCGGTAACACAACGACCTCTTGTTATTGCAGCAACGGTTATTGGGCGGGTTCCGGCACTATCAGTTCCGGCTGTACTCCCACCGCAAGCAGTTATACCGGAACCTGCGCGACCGTTGCGCCGGGCACGGCATGTTCGGTGGCAAAGAAGACCTGCGGAACCGGACAATATTTAAGCGCGGCCGGCAATTGCACTGATTGTGAAAAGGGATACTATTGCCCAAATGCCAGCACGTATGAGTACACCCCGAATGGTTCAGTCCAGGGCCGCACGCAGTGTATGACCAACCGCACGACATCCAGCACCAAGTCGACCAGTTACTCTTCATGCTATATTACCTGTGACGCCGGCAAGTACGTGGCTTCTTCAACCGCGACATCCTGCACCGATGCCCCGGCCGGTAGTTTCCGCGCCGGCCAGAAAACTTACTATCAAACTAGCTCTACGGCCAGCCAATATGGGGGGCAAACGTCATGCGCCGCGGGCTCGCACAGCGCCGCTGGCGCCAGCGGCTGCATTGGCTGCACCAGCGGTTATATGTCCAGCGCCGGGACCAGCACAGCGACTGGCTGTACGGCGTGCACGACGATAACTGGAAGGTATTCTTGGTCCGAGACGAAATGGAATACGGACAATACGGTTTCAAATGTATGCACAGTCAATCAGTGTGCGGTGGGATACTATAAAAGCGGCAATACTTGTCCGGCGTGTTCAGCCCTGACCGGCGTGTCGGTGGCTAACGGCGCGTACACGTCTGCGCTCGGGTCGACGGCGAACACGGCCTGCAAGTACACTGCGCCGGCCAAGACGATAACGGGGTGCACGTCGGTGACGTCGAACCAAGTGACCTATGGTTCTAACGGTTGGCCGACCAGCACGTATAAGGTCACGGCGAATGCAGGACATATCATATCCAATAATGACACGGCCAACGCCACATGTACGGCCTGCATTGCAGGCGAATATCGCGAGGGCGACGGCAGTACGGCGACGGCTTGCGACACGTGTCCGACAGACTATGATGACGGCGGCACCGGTGTGACCCTTAGAACAAATTGCAAGATAAGCTGCGCCGCGGGCACACGTGTCGGGACTGCGAACGACATATGCAGAACCAGCACAGGATACGGTTGCGCATTGCATACCGTGAATGCTGGAAGTATTTCTTCGTCAAGCTATTGCACAGCCTGCAACAACGCGGCTACGGACTGCACCAGTTATACCCGCGGCGCCGGAACCACTAACAGCGCGTCCGCATGCCCCCTGACAGTTGTTGCGACCGGTGTGCCGGGCGGCAAGTATGTCAGCAGCAACGGCACTACGTCAGCAAATTGCAGCAGCGACTGCGCGGCTGGTTATTATGGGGCTGCCGGAAATTTGCGCACATCCAATTCATGCGATGGCAAATGTGCTACGGGTTCGCACAGCGCGGATGGCGCCAGCGGCTGTATATTCTGCACCGCCGGGACAACTACGTCTGGAACAGGAACCAAGACCTCGACCGGCTGCACCGTGTCTTGTGGGATAGATGGCGTATATAGCTGGACCACACCATCTTGGTCCGCCAATACCGTTTCCAACTTGTGTACGGTCAATACCTGCGTGGCCGGACGATACAAGAGCGGCAACACATGTCCGCAATGTCTAAACAATACATACAGTTCGGCCGGCGCGACGTTGTGCGCGTCTTGCAACGATGGATACTCGATCAGTGGTACGAACGTTGACGACCATAACAGCAGCACGGACTGCAAAATCTATTGCGACCCGAACACGACTGTTGCGACGGCTGGTAAAAAGTGTACATCCTGCGCCGCTGGAACCGGAAACTCGGGCAACACGGTAACTCAGGGCGACACGGGCCCGACTTGTAGCGTACTTAGTTATACCTGCGTCGCGGGCGAATACCTGCCTGCTGGCGAGACCAGCTGCGATACGTGTAAAGCTGGTCATTTCTGTCCGGGCGGTACGCCATATAATTATAGCGCCACTCAGAACCAAGGCATGACGGAGTGCGTCAAAGGCTCGCACAGCGGCGATGGCGCCAGCGCCTGTACGCCCTGCGCCGGCGGTGTTACGACGCCCGGAACGGCGACCAAATCGACGAACGGATGCAGCGTTAATTGTGGGAATATAACGGGATTAGATGCTTGGAAACAGCCGGGATGGTCGTCGAACAATACGGTTTCCGATTTGTGTAAGCTCGATTATTGCTTGACCGGACGCTATAAAAGCGGCGAAACATGTCCCGAGTGTTCGAACAAGCCGACGGCGGCAACGTATACAGGCACTGCGGACAGCAATGCATGTCCTTGGTCATTGACGTGCAGTGCGGGCAAATACTTTGTTCACAACACGGACGAAAAGTTGCGGGCATGCAGCAGCGAATGTGTGGATGGAAAATACTGCGAGGGCGTGACGGCCTATCGTTCGTCGACGACAAACCTCGGTCTTTCGGATTGTCCGGCGAACTATGACGACGGCGGTACGAAATTAACAAAACAGGCCGACTGCAAATGGCAGACCACAGCTGGCACGTATGTGAAGAATGCGAGAGCCACGACGGCGACGCCATGCGATGCCGGCTATGCATGTCCGTCCGCATTGATTTCTTATGGCGAAACGGGCGAAATAACGCAATGCACCAACAATACATATTCGACCGGCAGCGCCGAGATGTGCACGGGATGTCTGACTGGTTATTCCATCAGCGGCACGACCGCTGCCGACCATAACGAATTGGCTGATTGTAAAAAAGAATGCGACTCCGGCACATATTTGGCAACCAAGAACGATCCCTCTTGCACGGATGTGGGCAATGGATACTGGGCCGCCAAGACGTCCAACATCTCGCAGGGAACCACCAGCGCGCGTACCCCCTGTGATGCCGACGACGCCAGAAACAGAATCATCGGCAGCGACAGCGGACGCGGCAGTCGTGCCAGCTGTTATTCGGTCTGCCCGACCCCAAAGGATCTTCTGAATAAGATCCTAGAGGTTGTTGGCACCGCGACGACTGTTAACCTCAAGGAATATTTTATCGAGGCAACGTCCGAATATCCCGTTTGCACGTATACCGCCAGCTGCTTATCGACCTATTCGGCTTATGGCCAAAATACCGAAAATCCGCAATGCTTGTTTTCGACGGAATGTCCCCCGAATCATTACTGTAGTCCAGACCCGATTCCATGCCCAAGCGACGGTAAAAACGCTGGCAAAAACAACGCGGGCGATACATCTATATATGATTGTTATGTGACAACGAAATATTCGAATTATCCGAATGGCGAGGGAGAATCCACATGCTATTACACCAGCGGCGCGGATGGCTCGGCGCTTTATAATACAAGTTGCCAAATCACACCGAAATCTTGTGAAGCTGGATATTATCATTTGAATGGCAATGCGTGCAGCCCAGTAGAAGACGGTTTCTTCAGCCCAGCCGGCAATATCAATCAGAACCAATGCCCAAAATTGAACAACAACACTATTCCGGCCAGCGGCAGCGACGATGGCTCTGATTCGGGCATAACCGAGCGCGACAGCGCCACCGACTGTTATTATTCATGCGCCATAAACGTCGCGCATTCGACATCTGTGACGGCGGCGCAGAACAAGGTTTATTTTAACAACATAGATTATCCGGCATGTTCGTTCCAGGTAATTTGCGACAACGGCTATCATATAGCCGGCAACAGCAACAATACCGCGAATCCGATATGCGATGCCAACCAATATACAATTATGCTGAATAAAAACGGCGGCGCCGGTTCGGTCGACCTCAGCCGTGACTGCGTGTTCGACAGCGGGTCGTGCCAGCTGCCTGAAAACAACGCGCTGACGCAGGACGGCTATACATCGGCGGGATATTGGTGTTCCGACGCGGGCGGCGGTCTGCCTTGTTATACGGCCGGGTCCGTGGTGACGACGAATATATCGCCGAATGGTACTGCGCATACGCTGTTCGCGAAATGGACGCCAAGGGTTTACACCGTGACGCTGGACCACCAGAGCGCGTCGCAGGCTGGCGCGCCGGAAACGTTCTATCTGAAATACGCAAACGACTGGTATTCGGACGCGGGTGCAGCAACGACGCTCTCCGCGCTGACAACCAAGCCGACGCGCGGCGGATATGCGTTCGTCGGATATTACACCGCGCCGAACGCGGGCGGGGTTCAAGTCGTCGATTCCAACGGCAACTTCATAAAATCCACGGACGTGTTGACCATGACTACGTCTTCGCCGGCCAAAATATATGCGGCATGGTCTGTCGGAACGACGCACTGCGATGCGGGCCAGTACTATACCGGTACAGGCACCGACTGCGCGAAATGCTTGGAAAACAATTACTGTCCGGACGGCGACTATACCACAGACACTGGCAAGGCCGCGGGTTTGGTCCCATGTCCCAACGGCGGCGCGTCTGCCGAGGGCGCGGATTCCGCCGGCAAGTGTTACAAGCCGGGCCTGCAGTACAATGCGACGCATGGCTCTGGCACCCAGCGATGCTTCCATACCAGCGGCAGCGGCACGAACGCGATTTATGACACGAACTGCGATTACAAGGTCATTCAGTATTGCAATATTGGCCATTATTATGACAGCGGGGTGGATTGTACCGAGGTTGGCGCGGGCTATTACAGCGCGGCGGATGACAAGACGCGCGAGTCTTGTCCGAACGGCGGCACGACCACAACAACGATCAGCGGAGTAATCCAGGAATGTTACAAGATCGGTTTGGATTATACCGCGGCAAACGGTGCAGGAACGCAACGCTGTTTCTATTCCAGCGGCGCCGGTTCTACTGCCAAATATGAAAACAGTTGCGACACCAAGCGGATTTCGACCTGCAAAGAGGGATACTGGCGCGAAAACGCGAACGATTCCGACTGCGCGCCCGCCGGGTATAATTATTACAGCCTTGCGACAACGGTTATGCGTGAACCTTGTCCGAACAGCGGTTTGACCAGCATCAACAACGCCGCCGCGGCCGGTCAGTGCTACAAGCCGGGCCTGCCGTACATAGCGACGTATGGGTCGGGCACCAAGTTATGTTTCTATAACGTAACCGGCGACAGCTATGATACGAATTGCGGAACGATTACGATTACGTATTGCAGCGCTGGATATTATCGCGAAACGGTCAATTCCGAGGATTGTTCCGAGGCCGGAATCGGATTCTACAGCCCGATTGCGGACATCGCCAACTATCCTTGCGAAAACGGGGGTATAACCGTCGGCACGACCAGCAGCGGCGCATCCGAATGCTTTTTGGAAAGGGTATCGTGCGCCATAGCAAACGGTTTAGGCGAACATAAGTGCTATTATTCCAGCGGGGTCGGCGCGACTGCCGATTATGCCGCGAACTGCACGTCTTGCCTGGTGACGGGCTGCGCCGGTGGATTTTCCCAGGTCGGCAACACATGCGTGTTCTGTTCGGAAAATCATTTTTGCGGCGGCGGCACCCAAGAGAACTGCGGCAGCGTCGGCGACGGAACATACGTGTACTCGGATGCCGGAACGACCAGCTCGTCGGGTTGTTACAAGGCGTGTGCGCTGGGAATGAACTCGGCAACCATGAAGGGACGTGATTATTACATCGGCGCCGATACATGCGAAATCGCGACCTGCGCGGAACGCTATGAATTGGACGGCGGCGTGTGCAAAACTTGCGCCGCAGGCAGTTTCTGCGACGGAACCGGCGGCGGTACGGGCGGCGGCAAAAGCTGCGCCAGCTTGGGCGACGGCAGTTGGGAATTCTCGGCGGCGGGCGCGGCCAGCCAGAACGACTGTTACAGAACATGTCCGGAATACGCCATCACATACGGAACTGCGGTGCCGGATAGCCTGACGGAATACTACCCTGATGCATGCACGTATTCATGCAAATCCATCACTGGAAATACCGGCGTGATTATCGGCGGCGCCTGTCTGGAACAAAGCTGTTCGAACACGTATGAAATGGTTGGTGGCGTCTGCAAGCCTTGCGACCGGGACAAAGCCTTGTCGTACAACACCAGCGGAAACTGCGAAATCGCCAGCTGCGTGGCGGGCTATCACCCGAACGGACAGTCTTGCGAGGGAAATGTCATCGAATGCCTGGCACCCAATGCGGACGAAGCGACCCAGACATGGAACGCTGCCAAGAAAGCCTTTGGCATATGCACAATCAAGACTTGCGCGCCGGGGTATCATGTGTCTTCGAACGCCTGCGTCATCGACGAACAGGAATGCGTCGTCGAAAACGGAACGGGATACAAGGAATGGGATTCTGCCAAGAACAGATGGGGCGACTGCGTCGTTACATACTGCAAGCCGGGATATTCGTTCGACCCCAGCGAGACGAATGAACTGACCAAGCCTTGCGGCCAATGCAAGAACAAGTTCAGCGTGCTGGGCGAACTTGCGGTCAGCAGCTATACCGCCGGATGCGACATCGCCGCGTGCATGTACCAGGGCGAAATGTATAATCTGGAAGGCGGAGAATGCGTGCCGATTTGCGATGTCAATGGGTACGAGGATGAAACCGGAACCATGAAATGGAATTCTGGGTCCAAGAAGTGCGTCCGCCAATGCAAGGAAGGCTTTACAGCCTGGTAAAAACCGCCCGATGGGCGGTTTTTTTCGTAAATCGTAATTCGTGACTCGTGACTTGCAAAAACACTAGTGCATAGTCATTAGTGCTTAGTTGGTAGTGATTAGTGCATAGTTAAATACTTCATTATAAAACTATGCACTACTTACTATTTGTTGCTTGCACCCGACATCCCCCAAGAGTTGCTATGCGCGCCCTGCGCGCAAGCCAACTCTTTCCCCCTTTATCAAGAGGGACAAGAGCTGAACTAAGAAAGACAAGTGACAAAGCAAGTGGGAAAAGTGCTGAACCAATGGGGATAAGAGTCAAGTCTTGTGCCGATGCGCGGTTCTGGGCGCCGGTCCCAAATTGTTTTACACTCTTTCCCCGCATCTGGCCCCGGCCCCTTTTGTTAAAGAGGGGTGAAAATCTTGGCAACTATGTTGCCATAGATTTTCGGGGAGATTACTGTTTAATCAGTAGTGATTTGTGAATAGTTACGCTGGGGGCGATTTGGACAAGATTGATTCGTTAAAATACCAGGAAGATATAACCGGCGCATTTATCAAGGATGACAAAGGCTGGACAATCAGGGCCACTTTCAATCGAACAGACAGGCTGTGCTTGCCCTATAACAATGGAAACTAGGGTCGGGAATTCCTATTCTCTCTTGTTATTGCCATAAAAGTCAAATAATCCAATAACTAGCTCGGTTTTATTTATCACCGTTCTTGAGGGAGAACTTAGACCGAGCACATCATTTATTCTTTATTCTCTATTCTTTACTCTTTATTATTATGGTGCGGCGAACAACTTGGCGCGGGTGCACGAGTGATTCGTGCCATCGCGGATGCAGAGACCACAATCGACAGCGCACCTGGAACCGCAATCAGCAATCGTGGAATCCGTGTTGCTGAATACCCAAGCCCCAACAACACGCTCGTCATTCACCCTTGATACCCGGCAATAACAATTCCTGCCCCAGTCATTCCATCGCGGCTTGCCGCTGACAAGAGCGCTTACAGATTCGGAAACGGCATCGTTATTATTGCCACCGCCCAAACATGCCGCGACGCCTTCTACTTTGATTGAGTTATCCGATGTGGCAGCTTCCCATGTATCTCCCCAGTTTACAGATACCCAGTCTGCATCTCTTAGCGTTGCCCATGAAGGCGAATTTCCGTTCAGTCCGCCCGCGCTCTGCGCCGCTATGTCGTCCACATACTTTTTCGTCACGGCGTCCGTGCCGCCCGTTGGCGTGCCAAGTCCCGTTATTTTGCTGCCGCCCATCGCGATTTCGCCCGTCATAGTACCGCCGTCTTTAAGCAGATAATCATCCCCGTTCGGCATTGCCAGACTGTCGACATAAGACTTAGACGCGATTTCTGCCAGCGCCGACCCGTGTGCAAATAACGCGATAACCACCGTACACGCCAAAACACGTGATAACCTGAAAATTATTCTATTCATCTCTCTTTTCCCCATTGCCAAAAACGGCAAAAAACCATGGTTTAGATTAGGCAATAAATGGGAAACAAAAGATGGCGGGAAACGGGGATTTTTAAGAACAAGAACATTGTACAATCCAACGATGGTTTGGATTAGCGGTCCTGTAAGCATATTGTGCGCCTTTGTGGCGCCCGTGTCCAGCGAAAAATAGCAATTAACAGATAACAGAGCACAAATAACAATTAATAAAGAATAGAGAATAGAGAATAAATAATCAGAGTTTAATCTCGAAGTCCCTAACCACCCCGTCACTTCGTGACACCCCTCCACAGGAGGGGAACTTTCCACCGCGCAATGACAAAATCTGGAATAATATTCTTAATTCTTATTTTTTAATTCTTAATTAACAATTGTTATTTGTGCTCTGTTAATTGAAAATAGCGCAAAGAATGCGCTTTTTTTTATTCCGCCCTGACGAATTCGCAATCAATATGCTGCATTCCGTTTCTGAAAATGCCGGTATCGCTGAATATCGCCCGAACATCCAAAACACTATCCCCGCTTTCGTACCGCGTCAATTGAAAGATAATTTTGTTGTCCGGCGTGCTGAGCGTTTTGGACCAGACCTCGGTCTTGCCGTCGCCGCCGACAATCAGCGGCCATTTGACAATGTTTGAAGAATTCAACTCAACGGGTTCCATCCCTTCGCGTGTCAACAGCCCGCCCGACAAATCATAAGTCTTTTCAACATAAGGGTCCAAATAGACTGTATAATCGCCGCATTGGTAAACCTCGACGGTCGGCACATTGCTGGTTGCGCCGCCGGAACATGCCGCGACCAAAAGTGCAGCAAGTAAAAATAAAGTCCTTTTCATATCCCTGACCTCTTATAACAGCATAATGATACCATATATTCTAACTGGATAGAACAAAAAATAATTTGACAAATCAATACGTAAGTATAACATTCCTTACACGCAAAAGGTAAAACAATGTTTTCAGAATTCCATATCAAAGGCGAGCGGATTACCAAGGACAAGTTTTTCGAACTGGCGGACGGCTTTTACAGAATCATCGTTGGCAACCAAAAATCCCCCGTATTGATGCGGCCATGCTTTGATATAACGGAATACTGTCCCCTGGCGTGCGACTATTGTTATATGAACAGCGGCCCGTGGCAGGCAAAAACGACAATCCCGTTTTCGGACATCAAATATTATACGGACGCGTTTCAACGGCATCCCGCTTTGAAAATGATGGAGCTAAGCGGCGGCGAACCCCTGTCCGCGCCGACGCCATACCTGGAAAAAGTATTCGACTATTCGGCGAAATACAATAATTTCATAGACGTTCACACCAACGGATATTTTTTAAAAAGCCCGTCCAAAACCGTGGACATTATTAAAATACTGAAAAAATATCCCAGAAATCCGGATGGCATCGCCGCAATCCAGCTGAGCATTTCTTCGGATTCAAGGCATAAGACCGATTATGAAAAGAAATTCGATTTCGCGATGCGGACAATTCACGACCCCGATTTAAGCGGAAAAATTTACCCGATTTTGTTTGTATATGAACAATCCATTGCGGATTATTTCAAAATCATGCAATCGCGGAAACAAGAACTGGGGATAAAAGTCGTCAGGCGCGACCACAATGAAGTACTTGGGAACAACGAGCTGACCTTTGAATCAAATGGCCGGCCGTTCGGCATTTGCGACTGCAACTTTATCAAGGTTTTTGACAGCGGCTTCGCGCAGAACGACGGCACCTGGAAGGTATTCGAAGAACCTTCTGTCGCATTGCCCATAGCCCTGTTCAATGCGATTGGATACGGTGGCCGCGGCGGTATAAAATCGACGGAACTGTTTTTCTGGCCCGACGGCGGGGCCGGTTTGCTGATTGACTTGATACCGGTTGGCCGCGTTCCGTACAAAGAGGAAAACGGCGAAAATAAAACCATCGTGAGGCTGCTGAACGACATCGCGGTAAAACTGGCGTTCCAGTCAACGGACGAAGGCAGCCGGCAATTGCAAGACAGCTTGAAAGAACGTTTTAATATCGCCCGCGGCCAGCGCGCCGCCTTTTGCGCCAGAACCAGGAACAGACAGATATAGGCCGATTGTTTTATTCTGGCGGAGCTAATACCTGTGCTAATCCAATAATTATAAATCAGATTTTATAAAAGGTATAACGCTGTTTATAAAATACTGTCGCATATCCTCAAATACAATTATTTTTTCATCACTCAACAAGTCAATATTTAACCACTTGACATCAAATCCAGGGTTGCCTTTTTCACAAAACACTAATTCTGTATCCGCGGGAACTTTTTTAACAAAATAAGTATGTTCCTCATTTTCTGCACGACGAAATAAAACATCGCGAATCTTAATTCTGTTTTTTTCTGGAATTTCAATTGCATCATATGTTATAAACTTTGCGGATTCGCCAAGTTCTTCACAAACTTCACGACATACCGCTTCGCTTGGCGTTTCATTCCCATCCAAACGACCACCAATTAAGCCATGCCACCCGCTTTTATAAACGGCCATCGCCACTTGTTTTTGACCATTAATTTCGCGCACAGGAAATATATAAGCAGCATATTTCCATTCTTTGATTTCAATATTACGGCTGTTTCCATAGACAATTTTAAAGTTCCATCTCTTCTTTTTCTTGAATGAAACATGTGGTTTGTCTGAATCAATTATCAATATAAATTTGCCCAGCCATATTCTAAAATACCGTGCTGAAATTTTATCTGATTTTTCAATTTTTATTCTGCCATTTTTGCGAATTTCTGTACCATCGGCATATTCAACCTCGGTTGAACGTCCAAGCCAGTATTTATTATTATCAAAGTCTAATCCATATTCGACAAAAATTTTGATATTATTTGACATATTTGGCTCCGAGTTCACAGTGCGGAAATGGCGATTATATGTAAGTTGCGCCAAGTCTGCAATTTTTTGATTAACAGCAGCATACCACTGTGAAAACAAAAAGTAAAGTCGCGGGAATTCGATGCTCTCGTTCTTGCTGACTCATTGTCGAACCTCATGTCGGTTCTCATCCGTAGTCCTCGGCAGAATAAAACAATCGGCGCAAGGCCGATTGTTTTATTCTGGCGGAGACGAGAGGATTCGAACCTCCGATACCCTTGCGAGTATACACGCTTTCCAAGCGGGCGCATTCAGCCACTCTGCCACGTCTCCGTATAGGTATGGATTATTCGTCGTCTTCCGCGCCATCCGCCGAAACATCCGCGATTTCTTCCGTTTCGTCCGGCGAAATCGGATTCTCAATCAACGCATTTTCCAATTCGGCGTCAATTTCGCGCAGCAACGGGTCCTCGGACTTTATTTCCAAGGAAACATCGTCTTCGGACATTGCCGGGGCGTCTTTGTAAGACTGCACGAATTCATGGCGCAGATTGTCGACATCGACCAGACCGGAACCGATTTCGCGCAAAGCGACAACTATCAGCTTGTCCTGTTTCTTTTCAACCACAGGCTCGGCGCCGCCGGTCAAATCACGGAAGCGCTGGGATGCCAGCATCCCCAGCTCGTATCGGCTTTCCACGAATGGCAAAGTATCGGAATTTGTTGTGCGCGCCATATTAAAAATCCTTTGTTGAAATAAATTTAAGCCCCGTTATAATGCCCTACAGGTTACGAAAATGCAAGCAGAAAATATAAAAATCTTATCTTTTGGATGTCGCCTGAACAGCCTGGAATCGGAAAAAATCCGGGCGATGCTGGCGCCTGTTTTGGAATGCGCCATCGTGGTCAACACCTGCGCCGTCACCGCCGAGGCCGAGCGCCAATCCGGCCAAGCCGTTCGGAAACTGGCGCGCGAAAACCCGAACGCGCCCATTTTCGTCACGGGATGCGCCGCGACCCGCAATCCGGGCATGTTCGCGGAAATACCGAACACCATAGTCGTCGATAATCGGGACAAGATGAATCCGGACGCTTATTCGCGCGCGCTGGGGCGGGCGCCGTGCCACAAGACCGCGCCGGAAATCCATCGATTCAAAAACCGCGACGCAGGGCTGTCCAAGCAATTCATTCAGATTCAAAACGGATGCAATCACGACTGTTCATACTGCGTGACCCGATTGCTGCGCGGGCGGCAGTCCTCATTTGAATATGGCGCCATTTTGGCGGACGCACGGACGGCCGTCGCCGGCGGATACCGTGAAATCGTGCTGACCGGCGTTGATATTGCCAGCTGGCGCCAGCAAGGGCCAGGTTCAGATTTTCTGTATCTATCTGATTTGTGTCGAATGTTGCTGCACGATGTGCCGGAAATTCAACGCTTGCGACTGTCGTCACTGGACCCGGCCAGTCCCGAGATTCCGAAAATCATCGAACTGATGAAGACCGACAGCCGGATGTTGCCGCATATGCACCTGTCCATGCAATCCGGATGCGACCCCATCCTGGCCGCGATGCGCCGCCGCCACAGCGCCGATATTGTGCGCGGTTTCGTCCGGCCCAATCCTGATATTTCATTCAGCTGGGATATTATTTGCGGATTTCCCGGCGAAACTGAGGCTTTGTTTGATGAAACGGCCGCCCTGGCCTGCGAATTGCGCCCCATCAAGATACACGCGTTTCCTTTTTCGCCGCGCCCGGGCACGCCGGCGGCCAGCATGCCGAATCAGATGGACCGCGCCGTATCCAAGCATCGCGTCAAGGTCATCACCGATATTGCCGACGAAAACAAGCGCGAATTTATGAAGGCACAACTGGGAAAAACCGTTCAGGTTCTGGTCGAGGAAAACAATACCGCCCGCACCGCGGATGACATCGGGGTTTGCATCGACGGCGCCCTAATCCCGGCGCGGACCATATGCGATTTGCAATTAAAGGATATTTCTGATTTGCATTTCACGGCATAAGTTTGTAAGGTAAAAATATGAAAAAGTATTTGCTGTTTGCTGTTTGCCATTTGCTGTTTGTATCGAATGCCATTGCGTTCGATACCAAGGCCAAGTCCGCGTTTCTGGTCGATTACGATTCCGGCGCGGAATTGTTTGCAAAAAATGCCGACGAATTGATGCCGCCGTCGTCGATGGTCAAATTGATGACGCTGGCGGTGCTGTTCGACGCGATTCAGGCGGGCGATTTGACGATGGACGACACGATGCCGGTCAGCGCCAATGCGGACTATCAAAATCCGACATGGTACCCGGCCAGCAAGATTTGCCTGTCCCGAGGCCAAAATCTGCGTGTCAGTGATGCCGTCATGGGCCTGATAGTGCAATCGGCCGGCGACGCCGGCGTGGTGGTTGCGGAAAAACTGGCCGGTTCGGAATCCGCCTTTACTGTTAAGATGCAGCAAAAAGCGCGCGACATCGGCATGCCTTTGTCGACATTCGGCAACGCCAGCGGCCTGCCGAATTCGAACAACCTGATGACCAGCCGCGAACTGGCGACTTTGGGCATGCACATCGTGTCGCGGTATCCTGATATGTATCCGCTGTTTTCGACCCGGCGCTTTGAATTCGGCGATTATAAAACCGACTGGTGCCGCGAATGGGGACGCACGCATACACTGAATTATAACAAGCTGCTGTTCGTCATGCCCGGCGCGGACGGCTTGAAGACCGGCCACACAGACGAAGGCGGATACGGCATGGTGGCAAGCAGCCGGGTCGCCGGCCGCCGCTTGGTCGCCGTTATCAACGGATTCAAAGGCAAGAATCACACCGCATTGGCCGAAGAGGCCAAAAAACTGCTGAATCACGGATTCGCGACCACCGTCAACCGGGTTTTCTATAACGCCGGCGACAAGATTGCCGAAATACCGGTCTGGTACGGCCGTCAAAAGATAGTCATCGCGACCGTTGAAAAAACCTTCGCGATAACGCTGAAAAAGAATCAGGCGGCGGCGGGCCTGCGCGTTTTGGCGCGCTATGACGAACCGGTCGCCGCGCCGATTAAAAAAGGCCAGAAAATCGGCGAAATCTTTGCCGAATTGAACGGCAAGACAATCGCGCGCGCGCCTTTGGTCGCCGCCGCCCGAGTCAACAAAACGCAATTCTTTGGCCGCGTGTTTAAAAATATTCAGGTCATCTTCGGGGACCGGAAATGAACAACCCGCCCTTCAGTATGGGATAATGTTCGTCGTTATTTTTACCTGCCCCGGTTACGGGGCGGGAAAGAGTTGGCCTGCGAGTGTAACGAGCTTGGCAACTCTTGGGTGGGGTAACAACGGCGGCGGCGATGGGAAAATACATGACCAATCACTCGGATAAAATAATCCGCGCAAGGGAATTGCGCAAAAACGCGTCAGATGCCGAAATAAAATTCTGGTATGCGATAAACGACAATCAACTTGGGGTAAAATTCCGCCGCCAGCGCCCAATCGGACCATATTATGCAGATTTTGTTTGTCTTGAACAAAAATTAATTATAGAATTAGACGGCGACCAGCATGCGCGGAACATAAATTACGATAACGCGCGAACCGATTATATGACCGAACTTGGGTATAGATTGATACGAATCCAGAACGGTTATATTTACAAGGAACTGGATGCAGTGATAGGGCACTTGCGCTTGATACTGAATGGTGAATTGGACGCGAACGAATATTTCAAAAGTAAATATTCTTGATTCACCCCACCCAAGAGTTGCCAAGCTCGTTACACTCGCAGGCCAACTCTATCCCGCCCCGCACAGCGGGTCAGGTAAAATATCCCACCTCCGGCACAGCGGGGCAGGCAAATAAAAATGGCACAGAAAAAAAATAACTCTTATAACTTTCCTCACCCGATGGATAATGATTCATTGGTGGGTCATGACGGCGTGATGCGGGCCTTTCTGGACGCGTGGGAACGCCGCGACATGCATGCGATTCATCCCGTATGGATGCTGTCGGGGACCAAGGGCATCGGCAAGGCCACGCTGGCCCACCGCATCGCCCGAATGGTTTACGGCAACGTCAGCGACTTTTTCGTCATCGATATGGAACGCAACATCGACAAAGACGGCCGCCAAAAGACCGACGGCAAGGTCATTTCCGTCTACACGGTGCGCAAAATGATTGAACGGATGCAGCTGTCTTCATCGTCGGGTGGATGGCGCGCCGTTGTCATCGATTCCGTGGACGAGCTGAATTCCGCCGCGTCGAACGCCATGCTGAAATTGTTAGAGGAACCGCCCGCCAAGACAATTTTCCTGTTGGTCGTTCATCAGCTGGCGAATGTTCTGCCGACTGTGCGGTCGCGGGCGCGCGTCGAGAAAATGTCCCCCTTATCCATATCCGAACTGCGCGCGCTGTGCGCGAAGTTTCTGCCGGGCGAAGACATCGGCGCCGCGACGCTGCGCCTGGCCAACGGCAGCTTTGGCAAAATTGCGAATCTGAAGAAATCCGGCGGCGACGAAATTTACGACGAATTAATCGGATTGTTGGAAAGCCCGCGGAGCAACGCGTCCGACATGATGGCGATGGCGCGGAAAATCGCGCCGTCCGCGGAACTGCACGGCATATTGCTGGACGCCATCGCACATTTTGGCCTGGCGGATTTGTACCCTGCCGCCGCAGTCGGCATAGCGGACATCAGCCGCATTTACCTGGAACCTGAAATCGCCCTGTTTAAAATAATCAACGATATAAAAAAGTCGCTATAGATTTAGACGCGCTTCTTTAATTGTCTTATTTCCGTTTTCAATTCTTTGATTAGTTTTTTCTGTTCATTGAATATTGCAAAACTCTCAAGCTGTCCGTACGCCAACCGGTCCAGGAATTCATCCCTGGTATTTTTATTTTGCAACATTACACTGTAAGCCCTTCGAATTATGTCCAACAATTCAAGCAGCGGCATTTTGTTAATGTAGTCTTTTAATTGCATATCCATACCTGCGCCCCTTTTTTTCGAAGAAAAAAACCACTTGAAAAGTGGTCGGGAGTTTACCGGTCACAAACTAACCCCGCTGCCTTTGGCCGAAACCTGTTATATAGCAGCAGCATCCCGACCAAGTCGGGACACTTGCGATTTGTAGTTTGTGGGCGGTAAAGCCCGGTTACACCAACAAATGTCTGGCTGAATTATATAACAATAAAAACATTATTGCAATATTTCATTGAAAATTTCTATATAAGATGAGATAATTAATGAAATGAAAAAAGTCGCTTTAAAATGTTTATCGATACCCACTGCCATTTGACTGATGAATTATGCGACGCCGGCGAATTGGACGCGATTGTCGCGCGCGCTGCGAACGCGGGCGTCGGCGCGCTGATTTGTCCGGGCGCGGATGCCGCGGACGCCGCCAAGCAAATCGAAATCATCAACAAATATGAAAAGGTATTCGCGACCCTGGGCATTCATCCAGAACGCGCGAATCAGAATGCGGATGTCGGGGCGATTCTGCCGGACGATTTATTCGCGCATCCAAAGGTTCTGGGCGTCGGCGAAATCGGTTTGGATTACCACTATGGTGCGGAATTTAAAAAGCAGCAAATTGAATTGTTCGAACGTCAGCTGGACCTGGCGCAGCGTCATCACTTGCCGGTGGCGATTCACACGCGCGACGCCGACGAAGACACCGCGCGCATTTTGGACGACGCCGGCGTCGGCGGCGTTATGCATTGCTTTACCGGTTCGTGGGATTTTGCCAAGAAGATGCTGGACCGCGGATTTTTCTTTTCGGCGGGCGGTATTCTGACCTTTAAAAACGCGGCGGAGCTGCGCGATGTCTTCGCGAAAATTCCAAATGACCGCATTGTTATCGAAACTGATTCGCCGTACTTGGCGCCCGTTCCCTATCGCGGTAAAAAATGCGAGCCTTTTATGGTTGTCGAAACCGCAATCACCATGGCCGGCATTAAAAAGTTGCGTTTGGACCAGATGGAAGATATATTGATGCAAAACACCAAGAAATTGTACCCAAGAATAAAATTATAAAATGAAACGTCAAATTATCAAATCTGGACAGGTTTCCGAAAACCGCAAGGCGCGGTACAATTATTCTATCGAAGACACGATAGAGGCCGGGATTTCGTTGACCGGCGCGGAAATCAAATCCATTCGTTACGGCCTGGTGACGATTATCGACGGATTCGTCCAGCGCCGCGGGGACGATTTATTCCTGGCCGGGATTGAGATTCAAAAGCTGCCGACCGCGGCTAAAATCGTGAATTTCGACGAGCGGCGGCCGCGACGGCTGCTGCTGCACCGCAATCAGATTAACCGCATGATTGGCAAGCTGCAGGAAAAAGGCGCGACCATTGTGCCGCTGAAATTATACTTCAACAACCGCGGCCGGCTGAAGGTTCTGCTGGGCATCGGATACGGCAAGAACAAAGTCGACAAGCGCGAAACCATCAAACGGCGCGAATGGAACAAGGACAAAGCCCGCATCCTGAAGGGTAAATAGGTCCCTTTTCCTAAAAAATCCCTTGTGTCGCAAAACTATTTCTAATATTATCAGACCGTTCCAAGCAATTGGAACACGTAAGGCATAGGTTTGTGGTTTGGCTTAGAACACCAAAACATTGTATTGACCGCAGCATATGTCCCGACTCACCGTGGTCGGGATGTCGCAGTTCGTAAGACTGCGAGGTCACCAATGTTTGATTGTTCTAACTCCCGACCACCAAACTGGTGGTCTTCTTTTTAATAAAAAATCAAGGAAACGAACGTGCTAAAACTTAGAACTTTTAGTATATTCTCCGTTTGCCTGACATTGCTGTGCGCAAACGGGGCCGTCGCGGGGCCATTTACGAATAAGAATAAACTGGGCGACTTGTTTTTGTCCGGGTCCGTGTTTTACGCATATGGCATGACGATGCATGAAAAAAGCTGGACGGCGGCGCTTCAGCTGACCGAATCCATCGTCGCAGCCCAGGCTGCGACGGAATTGTTGAAACGAACCGTTCATGAAGAGCGTCCGAACCGCAGCGATGACTTGTCTTTCCCCAGCGGCCACGCGTCGGGCGCGTTTTCCGGCGCGATGTTCGTTCACAAGCGCTATGGTTGGAAAGCCGCGATTCCGCCGTACATAATGGCCGGCGTCGTCGGTTGGTCGCGCGTCCAGGCGCGCGCGCATTATTGGCACGACGTGCTGGGCGGCGCGGCCGTCAGCGCCCTGTTCACATGGGTGCTGGTCGACAGCGAAAATTCGCTATCCGTATCAGCGGATACATCCGGCGCACAATTGAACTTTAGCTTTAAGTTTTGAAAAAAAAATAGTGATTAGTGCTTAGTTGATAGTGCATAGTTGACTAGTTTACTGAACACTAAGCACTATCAACTAATCACTAAGCACTAGTGTTTTTATCTTACGATTCACGAAAAAGCGCGGCCGTGGCCGCGCTTTGAATTTACGAAAACGAATCAGTCGTTCGCTTCCTGATGTTTCGGATGGCCGCCGCATTTGCCACAGCCGCATCCTTTGCCCAATTCCTTGCGGGCGGATTTGAGCTCTTCCTTGGTGACGCAGCCATCGCCGTTCGCATCGGCCGCCGCAATCTTTTCAGCCGTTTCCGGACAAGAGATTTTTGTAACATCGACGCAACCGTTCACGAATTCAACGCGCGGACCGTGAAAGCCCTTGAATCCATGATGATGCCGCATAGTGCAAAACTTTGCCGCCGCAAAACCCAGGGCGAAGATAATCGCAAAGATTATCAACTTCTTGACAAAGCGTCCCGCACCGCCGCAATGACATTTTTTGCCATCGCCGCAGCCGCATTCGCAACCCTGTGCACAGGACGCCGCGATCGGGGCAGTCGTCGCCGTTTTTTCTGCCGCAATCGGCGCCGTTTTAACGGGCGCTGTCTTTTTCGCAGCGATTTTCTTGACCGGCGCTTTTTTTACGGCCGGTTTGACAACCGGCTTTGCCGCCGGCGCCTTTTTCGCAATAGTTTTTTTGACTGGTTTTTTAGCCATTTTTCTTTCCTTTTTGTTCGACCCTGCCATTGTATTCAATATCGAAATTCAAGTAAAGGGGAAAATTTAATTTTTTGAGGTCGAAGAGCGCAGAGCGCAGAGCGAAGGTATAAAGTTCAAAATGCAAAGTTCCGAGTTCAAAAAAGTAATTTAAAATCTCTGTTCTACCTGCGCTCTGCGAATTACGCTCTTCGAACTTTGACTTCTACCTTCGTTCTGCGATCTTCGACCTAAAAAAAATCCGGCGGTTGCCGGATTTTTTCTTCTGCAAGCAAAAGATTTAGTTCAAAGATTCTTTCAGAGACTTGCCGGCTTTGAACTTCGGCTGCACAGAGGCAGGGATTTTAATCGCAGCGCCAGTTTGAGGATTGCGGCCCATAGTGGCTTTGCGCTTTGCCGTCGTAAATGTACCGAAACCGACCAAGCGAACTTCGCCTTTCTTTTTCAGAACTTTCGTAACAGTGTTGATGAACGCATCCAAGCATGCGGCGGCCGTCGCTTTTGTCGTATCGACTTCGTTCGCAATCGCTTCAATCAATTCCATTTTGTTCATATGTTTCTCCTTTCGTGAGTTTGGTTGTTCGGCAGATTATAGGCAATGTCTTTAGAACCTTCTGACCCGCTGTGCACGGGGATCATGGGACTTCTATCTGCTATGCGCCTTGTATTCCAAAGACATTGCCTGGCCTGCTTGGTCGAATCGTAGAGAATTCGGGCTTTTATGTCAAGGGCATATTTGCGGACAATAATTAGCGCTTGACAGCCTGCGCCTTAACTGGTAGTGCCCCGGGCGTGTTCGCCTCGCACAGAACATAGGTCCCGTCCGCGCCCTGGACATGAACCTTTCTGTAATTATTGGGCGTCCACACCAGTATCAGGACAACCATAGCAATCCAAAAGACAACCTTGGTCATCATCCATGAATTTTTGAACGCCTTGTCTTCGAACTTGTCCTTTAGCAGATTCTGGTACAGCGCCCAGCACCAGCTGAACACCAGCAGCATCGTCGCAAAGAAAAACGCCATGGTTATATACCGGACGAACGGACGCAGGCCCGCCGCCGTCGAATCCCAGACGGAACTGGCCGCCGGGCACACGTACAGCGCGCCGGCCGCCACATCTTCGCTTAGCTTGTACAAAGGGTCGATTGGCTGGATATGCAGGCCGAAAGACGCCGCCAGAACGATGGCCGTAATCATCACGATTGAAAATAACATTGTCGGTTTCATATTTCGCCCCTTTTACACTTTTATTATATCACAAAAAACTATCTCATTGCAATTTTTGCTCATAGGTTATAAACTGGGCGTCATGTTGCGGAGAAAGAATTGCGTTATCGTCGGATTGACGACGTTTGATACCGAGTTTTTGCGGTTATCAGTTCCGGCGTTGGCCCGGCTGAGGGGGGACATTTATTTAATCGTTCATAACGACAATCCGAATGCGCGTGTCGAGAAACGGGGCATTCGCCGATTGGGGTACAGTGGGCCGCTGCATATTATCAATGTAAATAAAAGCGGCGGGGCGCGCGCCGCGCGTTTGGATATTCTGGCCGCGATTCCAAAATTGAAGATTCGGTCCGACTGGATGATTTTCGCCGATGACGACGGCTTGATGAACGACGCGGAAATTCCTGCGGTCAGGGACGGCGTTTTCGCCGTCATGCAGAATACGCTTTTTATCCGAAAACGCCTTTTGGATTTGCTGCGCGTGATTAATAATCCGAAAAACTATAATGTCGACAATTCCAACGTAATAATGGAGCGCGCGCGTGTCGGCATCGTCGGCACGCTGGTGCGCACGGACATGATGGTCCGAATTGGCGAACTGATTCGGCCGATAATGCCGAACATAATGGCGCTGGACGCGACGCCGGCCGCCCGCGCGCCGGAAAACATTGTCATGTGGTTTTATCTGCAGATGTATGCCAGGCATCTGAATCCGGACGCCAGGCCTATATATATGGACAAGACGAACTATATCGCCGTGACATTGGGACACAATTCGATTCGCTGCGACAGGCCCGCTGAATTCAACGAAAGAAATATCCAGCGCTATTGCGATTTATTCGCAGAGCAATTGCAGCGGCCGGCCGCCCCGGCTGGGCAGTAATTTCTATAGAAAATTTGGCTCAACTGACAAGAACATATCTTTTTGAACAAAAATTACAAAGTAATTTTTGTTTTAATAAACCACACCCATATCACTTGAGCCTTTTAAATCGCCAATATAAGATAACGGGGGGTTGATTAGGCCCCCCGCATGCGCACTATCTGCTTCCATACTCCCACATATGGAAACAAAAAACCGCTTGTTTGAAAAAGCGGCTGGAGGTTGATAACAATCCTAGAATTGCACGACTGAGTCAATATATTCGCCGCCCTCCAGCCATCGCTGGAATTTCTAGGCACAGGTTATCAAGCCTCATCGCGGAAACGCTCCGCGACGGGGGCTATTGTACATCGTAAAGGCGATTTTTGCAAGCAATGATTTAAGAAAACTTGTCATCCCGGGGCTGTCCTTCTTGACATTTCATCCCGTGGCTTGATCACGGGACCCAGGTCATAAAATAACTTTCATTTACCTGGGTCGTGGGGTTAAGCCCCACGATGACAAGTTTGTATTTTATTTCCAAGATTATTAATATTTCTTCTCTTTTGTCATCCCGCGGAATGACAAAAGTTTGTAAAACAAACTTTTGTTTTAAATTAAGGTACATTACCGTCAATTTAGTTAAATTTTCAATATATTTTATTGCGCAGGCGCCGTGGGGCGTTTATAATCGCATCCGTGAAAAGGACCGAATATGACAGCCAATGAATTAAGAAACCTTTATATCAACTTTTTTACCGAACGCGGGCACAAGCGGATTCCGTCGGCGTCCCTGGTGCCAGAAAACGACCCCAGCGTTTTGTTCACAACCGCCGGAATGCATCCGCTGGTGCCGTATTTGCTGGGCGAAAAGCATCCGCTGGGACGGCGCCTGGTCGATTGCCAGAAATGCCTGCGCACGGGCGACATCGACGCGGTGGGCGACGCGTATCACTGCACTTTTTTCGAAATGCTGGGCAATTGGTCCCTGGGCGATTATTTTAAAAAAGAATCAATTGAAATGAGCCACGAACTGCTGACCAAAGCCCTGAAATTCCCACAGGAAAAAATCTCGGTAACCTGTTTTGCGGGCGACCGGGACGCGCCGCGCGACGACGAGGCCGCGGATGTCTGGCGCTCGCTGGGGTATCCGGACGACAGAATCCATTTTCTGCCCAAAGAAGACAACTGGTGGGGACCGGCGGGCGTCACGGGACCCTGCGGCCCTGATACCGAGATTTTCTATGACACGGGCAAACCGAAATGTGGCGCCGACTGCAAGCCCGGATGTCATTGCGGAAAATATGTCGAAATTTGGAACAACGTCTTTATGCAATATTTCAAGGACGAAAACGGAAACTTTACACCGTTGGAGCAAAAGAATGTTGACACGGGATTTGGGCTGGAACGCAACCTGTGCATTCAGACCGGCGTCGAAAGCGTCTATGACACCGAATTGTTTGTTCCACTCATTCGTAAAATCGAAGAGCTGACCGGCAAAAAATATGCCGAGCCCAACCTGCGCGCGTTCCGCATAATCGCGGACCATCTGCGCGCGGCGACGTTTATTCTGGGTGACGATAAGGGCGTCGCGCCGTCCAACGTCGACCAGGGATACGTCCTGCGCCGATTGATTCGCCGCGCGTACCGCTATCTGACCCAGATGGGCGCGCCCGCGAAAACCATGTCGGCCGTGGCCGCCGTCGTGATTGAAAACTATGGCGACGTTTATCCGGAACTGACGCGCAACCGCGAATTTATCATCAAAAATCTGGACCGCGAGGAAGAGCTTTTCAGCCGCACCTTGGAAACCGGAATGAAGATTGCGACCAAGGAACTGGATTACGCGCAAAACGGAAAACTGGCGGCGGCCAAGGCGTTCAAGCTGTACGACACATATGGCTTTCCGCTGGAATTCACCGAGGAATTGGCAACCGAGCGCGGAATCGCCGTGGACGTCGATGGATTTCATAAACTGTTCGCCGAACATCAGGAAAAATCTCGCGCCGGCGCCGAGCAGAAATTCAAAGGCGGACTGGCCGACCACAGCGCCGAGACCACCAAGCTGCATACTGCCGCGCATTTGCTGCAGGGGGCCTTGCGCCGCGTCCTGGGCGACACCGTGTTTCAAAAAGGCAGCAATATTACGGCCGAACGCCTGCGATTCGACTTTTCATTCGACCGCAAAATGACGCCCGAAGAAATCGCCGCGGTTGAAAAAATCGTGAACCAGGCCATCAAGGCCGCCGTGCCCGTGGTCTGCGCGGAAATGTCGGTCGCCGACGCCAAGGCCGCCGGGGCCCTGGGCGTGTTCGAAAGCAAATACGGCGAGATGGTCAAGGTTTATTCAATCGACGGATATTCCAAGGAAATCTGCGGCGGCCCGCATGCGGCCAACACCGCCGATTTGGGCGCTTTTAAAATTGTAAAAGAAGAATCCAGCGCCGCCGGCGTTCGCCGAATCAAGGCGGTGATAGGGGACGCGGCAGAATAACCGACCTTGGCGGAGTAAAAATGGAAAATATCAACATTGATTCAGTGCTGCAAATAGACGGACAAAAATATATTGTTCTGGGCAAGGCGCTTTACCACGCAGGTCTTGATAAATATTACAAGATATTTTTGTCCGAACATCATATATTGGTTTTTACAAATCATAAAGTCCCAATAATATTTGGCAAGGTTGTGCCCGCATTGCCCTATTCAGTACCGTTCCCGAAAGAAATAGAATATAACGGAGAAAAATTCAAAAAAGATTCCTCAGAACATCAAGTAGTGGATGAATTGATATTCGGCGATGTCGAAGGCGAATGCGATTTTCATGATTATATAAACGAGAACAAGGTAATTTCTATCGCCGTGCTGGCAAGTGGCGAACGTGCCGACGTTTACGGCAAAAACATATCTATTCAAGATATACAGATAATATTCCTCTAAATCTTAAATAAATCGGACTTTCGTGCGATGTTAATCCCTTTGCTTAAATTCTTTTTGCAGGGTCAAAAGTGGACGCATATCAAGGTTATGAATCCGTCAGAAAAATTATTGTCGGAATTGAATATCTCCGAACTGCCGGCGCTGGTTTTCTGGCGCGATGGCAAAATTATCGGCGACGTTCAGGGATACTTTGAAAACATCGATTCTGAAAAGGGATTGCTGTTGAAAAAAGTCAAGGGATTTAAGATTTGTGATTTACGGATTTAAGATTTGTGGATGAAGAATTTTTAGAAATATTCAAGCGACAGGAATGTATCTTTTCCAAACAAATAAAAAACCTCTAAAAGAGGTTTTGTTGTATAATAAAAGAAACATCTCTTATTAAAACGCCTTGAACTTATAGTTCGCACCTGCACGGAATGTAGATTCATAAGAATTCAAACCTACTCCGGCATTCACGCTAAACCCGTTTGCGATTCCAACAACAGCGCCAAAAGCAGCTGCATTCTCTCCATTGAACGAGCCATAACCACCACCAACAGATATTTCGCCTTTTTCTACATTAGCGACAGCGACCGCTGATAATGCAGTTGCGGAAGCAACGCCGGCAGATAAGTTCTTTTGCAGGTCATTAACTTTGTTATCCAATGCATCAATTCTGCCATTCGTCAATGTAAGTCCATTGTTCAGATTATTAATAGACACGCTTTCATAGTTATCAAGCGCAATTAAATGGTTGATGGTGTCGCTGACTTTTGTAATATCCAGAGTTTGATTTCCAAAGGCTGTAAAAAGGTCAGCGGGGGTCGGATAAAGCGTGCCAAAATCATACCAAGCCTGATTCAAGGAATTTAATGCTTGCTCTTGATTCTCGGTGTTAAGAACATCTTGAACACCGGGGTTAATATCTGCTGCGTTGGCAGAACCAATAATTCCACCAATAATAATCAATGATGTTAAGATTTTTTTCATATTTAACTCCTTTTAGTTTTCAATGAATAAAACCACTAACAAGACCATTCCTGTTGGTGGTTGGAGTTTTAACAACAATGTTTTAGGATTGCCGCGTTTATTCAATATATTCACGCACTCCAACCAATAGGTTGGAGATTTTTATTGTCATCACTGACACTAAAACAAGGGTTGTTAAAGACCCAACAGATAGATTGCCTACCTGTCAATTAGAAATTTTACAAATTAAGCAATGTTTTGTCTAGTAAAAAATCTCTGATAATTTTGTAGAGGATTCAATGTACACAAAAAGATACATTCTATAGGACAGAGTGTTATATTCTGTTCCTTGTTCCTGCCTGCCCGCCGTAGCCTCGGCGAAGGCGGGTTCCTCGTTCCTACTAATAATATCCCTTGAAAACTTGAAATAAAGATACTATAATAGATGTGCAATACCAATTCAGGGCTTCGATTTATTTAGCGCCCGAATAAAATCCCCTTCTGAATTTATTGTTTTTATGACATAATGTGTCGTGTAAACCGTGCCATCACGGATTCACTACAAATAAAGCATTCGGCTTTATTGGCAATGGATTTCTGTGATGGCGCGCAACCTGAAACCATAACAAAAGGATTAACAAATGGTTAAAGTAAGAGAAAAGAAAATAATACCCGCCGTCCAAGAGGACGATTTGGACACTATCATAACGACTGTGATAAACGACAGAAAATCCGCGGCATCAAAAAAGCCCGGCAAAATTTCGGGCCAGCCCCGCCATGAATCCGACGCGAACGATGAAAAAGTCTACTTTATGGCCCTGGGCGGATTGGAACACGTCGGCCAGAACATGTACGTCTACAAGTACAAAGGCAAATACCTGGTCGTCGACTGCGGCATGGGATTTTTGGAAGAGGAAATCGGCGCCGGCGACGTTCAATACTGTGACACGACATGGCTGGAAAAGCGCAAGAAAGACGTCGTCGGATTCGTTATCACCCACGGGCACGAAGACCATATCGGCGCGCTGAAATTCATATGGCCAAAATTCAAAAAGCCCATCTATTGCACGCGTTTCCCGGGCGAAATCATCCGCAGGACTTTTAATGGCATGGAAATCGATTTCAAAGATGGCAAGGACCTGGTCATTTTCGACCATAACGGCGCCAATCTGGACCTGAATCCGTTCCAGGTCGAGACCTTTCACATATCGCATTCCGTCCCCGAGGCCCAGATGCTGATTATCAAAACTGGCGCGGGAAAAATCCTGCACACGGGCGACTGGACATTCAACGACGATATTCCGATTGAAAATCCGACGGACTATGCGCGTTTGCGCGAAATCGGCTCGGACCCGAAACTGCTGGCCGTGGCGTGCGATTCGACATCGTCCGAGCGCCAGACCGTCCAAACGACCGAGGGCGAAGTTGGCCAGACGCTGGAAGAAATCATGAAAAACGCACCGGGACGCGTCTTCGTCACCGGATATTCGCGCAGCATCGCGCGTATCAAGATGTTCGCGAACGCCGCCAAAAAGGCCGGCCGCGTCGCCGCAATCAAAGAGCGCAGCAACCCGAATCCCGTCCCTTATGTCGGCCTGCCCGAGTTCCGCGAAATCGGCATTAATTTCGGATATTTAAACAAGGACGACGTTTATCTGCACTCAGACATCCGTGACCTGCCCGCTGAAAAGCAGGCCATATTCCTGACCGGTTCCCAGGGCGAAAAGTACGCGATGCTGACGCGCCTGTGCCGCGGCCATGTCAAAGAGTTAAAGCTGCAGCCGACCGACACGATTGTCTTCAGCGCGATTATCATCCCGGGCCGCGAATCCGACGTGTCGTTCCTGTACAACAAGCTGGCGCGCATGGGCATCCGCACGCACACGATTTACGACACGGACAAAGTTCACGCGAACGGCCACGCCGGCCGGCCTGAATTCGAGCGATTCTATGACATCGTTCATCCCCAGGTATCGATTCCGATGCACGGCGAATACATCACCGAAATGCTGAACGGCAAGATGGCGATGGAACGCGGCGGCGCCAAGCATATGATGCTGGTCAAAAACGGGGATGTCGTGGCGCTGTCCGACGGCCAGCCGCCCTATGTCGCCGAAACGATTCAAACCAGCTTTGTCGTTATGGAGGGCGAAACCGAGCGTAGCGCCAACGACCAGGTCTACAAGAACCGCCGAAAAATCGCCACATCCGGCGCGGTGTTCGTGACCCTGCCGGTGGATAAAAAGGGATTTCTGAAGGGCGTGCCCGAGGTTTCCAGCGCCGGCATCTTCGAGACCGACAACACCGGATTCATGAAGCGCCAGATTCAGATTGAAATCACCAAGGCAATCGACGGCCTGACCAAGGCCGAGCGCAAGGACCAGAATAATCTGAAAGCGGTCGTCCAGACGGCGTCCAACCGGGTTGTGCGCGCGTCGCTGGGCGCGGACAAGAAACCGCAGTATAGCGTGCACTTTGTGATGAAGTAATCCCCTTTCCTGTGGAAAGGGGTGGATGCGCGAAGCGCAGACGGGGTATGGGTTGATGAATGTGATTTTGCCATGTATGTCGCCAATAAAAATCCTTGCAAATCGCAAGGATTTCTGTTGCGTATCGTTTATAATTCTAAACTTTTATCTTTTATAGCCTTTTGTATTCGTGCCAAAAAATCAGATAGTTTAATATCTGATTCCTGTTCGCCACCTCGAAAACGCACTGAGATACTATTATCGACAACTTCTTTATCGCCAACAATTATCACGTATGGAATTTTTTGTTTGGCAGCAGCGCGAATTTGATAGCCGACCGTATTGCCATCACCGTCATATTCAGCGCGGATTCCTGCGTCTATCAGTTTTTGTTCTATCTGCTTCGCATATTCCGAATGTTTGTCGGACACTGATAAAATCTTGACCTGCACAGGCGACAGCCATACAGGCAGGTTACCGTTGCAATTTTCAAGATATACAGCCAAATAACGTTCAAGCGCGCCAAGAATAGCACGATGAATCATTATTGGGACTTGTTTTTTTCCGTCTTCGCCAACGTATGACATTCCCCACTTTTCAGGCAGATTCATATCAAGTTGAATCGTCATCCACTGCCACTCGCGTCCGCCACAATCAATCACCTTAAAATCAATAGCCGGACCATAGAATTTTGCGCCGCCGACATCTACGTCATAATCAATGCCTTTGTCTTTCAAGACTTGTTTGATTGATTCTTCCGCGAATTGCCATATTGGTTCATTTTCTATGTATTTGTCGCGTTTGTTTTCCAAATCACGAACGGAAAAATAGACTTTGAATTTGTCATATCCAAAGACCTTGTGAAAGTCACGGCCGAAATCAATGACTTTATTCAATTCGTCCATAAATTGGTCTTTTCGGCAGATTATATGCGCGTCATCCTGCGTGATACAGCGCACTCGCGACATTCCGTGCAGACCGCCGGACGCTTCGTATCTATACACGCGACCAAGTTCGCAGTATTTGATAGGCAATTCCCGATAGCTGCGCGGCCCGGAATTATAAATACAGACGTGAAACGGACAACTCATCGGTTTTACATAATACGCCGTCTGTTCTGCTTTATCTTTCAGCGACATATCCATAGGCGGATACATTGCGTCAGCGAAGTGTGCAAGGTGACCGGATTTTTCAAATATCTTCTTCAACCCGATTTCAGGCGTAAAAACATATTTATATCCATGCTTGCGATGATGTTCTTTCCAAAATGATTCAATTTCTTCGCGGATAATTGCGCCATTCGGATGCCATAAAGCTAACCCGCTGCCGACTATGTCGGGTGAGAATGAGAATAAATCAAGTTCTTTACCAAGACGGCGATGGTCGTTTTCTGGCAGACCAGATTCAATGTTATTTTCAATTTCGTTTTTCAATTTTTTTGACCTTTTTATTATTGGAATCATACCACATATATAATCCCAAGATTATTTGTTATTTACTATTATTGATATATTCAGGCACAATCGCCAGTGGGGAAATATATAGACCGCCTAGGCGGTTGTGGTAGTGGTCAAAAAAGATGCAAAAGACACAACGGAAAAATTCCGACCAGATGCAATATCAAAGATGCCTTCGTTTTTTAACATATTGAACATTATAAACCTGCTAATTTCAAAAGTCAAGGTTGGTTTAATTTACATCACTACACGGCGTCCCTTGTCGCCTCATCACGCTCCGAAAAGTAGGCGTGATAAAAAACCGCCGGTTGGCGTTTTTTTCGTAAATCGTAATTTGGTACTGAGTATTGGGTACTAGGTACTAAATCGCCACTGTGTCATTGCGCGGCGCAGCGAAGCAATCCAGTCATAAAATAAGCTCAATTCTATTTGCCCCCCTTTTTGAGGGGGGCTGGCGCCGTAGGCGACTGGGGGGAGCTCCCCCTCCCCTGCTTCACCCTTCGCCAAGGCTACGTGTGACAAGCCGCGGGTACCCCCCATTTTGGGGGAGAAAAAGAGAGTGTGCACCCAACGTGCGTACGACTCTGTTTCACTGGATTGCAGCGCCCTGCGGGCTCGCAATGACAACCCGATGTTCATGTTTTGCTTTCTGACCTCTGCCTTTATTTCGCGCATTTTTCCATAATCGTCTTTAAATCATTCAATATCATGGACAGGCGGTAATACACATCCGTCAGGTCCGCATTTGGGTCGTTTACATACATTTCAACCAATTGTTTTAATAATTTTTCTTTTCTGGTTATTTTTCTCATTTTTGCCCCCCCCTGGATTTGCAAATAAAAAAAGCCGCCCGGGAAATACAGGGCGGACAGGGGTTCAAAACCTACTCATATAAAATAGCCTGCTGATTCAATATATTCACAGGACCCCTGCCCTTTAGACAGGGGGTACTAACGCGATACCCGAACGTATATGAATAGGGAGTTTTGATGTCCCTGCCGACGGAATTTCCAACGGCACTGCGATTATACCTTATTTATCCGTGTCTTGCCATAAAAATCATAAATTTCTTGATTTTTACGGATTTTCCGTATAGACTGGGCGTCGCCGGGTTATCAGAACTGACTAAGTTTGATGTTTTTGGCTTCAAACGATAAGGATTCTGCCGAATATCTGGCTTGCACGATGCCCGCAGGCGTCGCCCCAAAACCAAAAATGTAAAAAAGGAAAATATTATGGCAAGAGATGGTGCAAAACGCAGCACGCGCAAACTAAAAATCACCCGCGCACTAGGACTGAATCTGTGGGGTCAGGCCAAGGCCCCCGTGAACAAGCGCAAATACAAACCCGGCCAGCACGGCCCGACCGCACGCAACGGAAACCAGACCGACTATGCGAAACAAATGCGTGCCAAGCAGACATTGAAAGGCTATTATGGCAACGTCGGTGAAAAGAAATTCCACGCTTATTATACCGAGGCCACCGGCATGAAAGGCAACGCCGCGCAGAACCTTATCGGCCTGTTGGAAAGCCGTTTGGACGCCGTGGTGTATCGCGCGAAACTGTCGCCGACGGTGTTCTCGGCCCGCCAGCTGGTCAGCCACGGTCATGTCAATGTTAACGGCAAGCGCGTTAAAATCGCGTCGTACCGCGTAAAGCCGGGCGACGTTATCACCGTTTCCGAAAAGGCGAAGCAAATGCCGTTGGTCGTGTTGGCCCTGGAATCAGCCGAGCGCGCGTTCTGCGACTATGTCAAAGTAGACAGCGGCGCATTCGAGGCGACGCTGGTCCGCCTGCCCGCGTTCGAGGACGTGCCCTATCCGGTGCAGATGCAGCCTGACCTGATTGTCGAATTTTATTCGAGATAAAAATAAAAACCGCCAACCGGCGGTTTTTTCGTGAAATGTGATTCTTGACTCGTGATTCGTAAAACCAGTAGTGCATAGTGAGTAATGTTTAGTTTATAGTGCATAGTTAACTATTTCACTAATAACTAAGCACTATAAACTAAACATTACTCACT
>JAISAB010000014.1 GCA_031266915.1 Rickettsiales bacterium
CAAACGGTGGTTTGGATTGGCGGAGTTGGCGGGAAATTTCAATAGATTGACAAAATTTCGAGCCTGATAAAAAATCGATTCGTTATTGGAATTTCGTCTTGCGATTTTATGGCAGAAAAAAAGAACCGTCAAAGACGGTTCTTCCTTAGAACATAAAGGCTCAATTTTTTATAATATTCGAATCTTTTTATTAAGGTACAAAGGCCAGGAATAATTGTTATGTTTCAAAGTGCCTGTCCATTCAACGCCACCCGGCAATAAAGATTCCAATTTTTGCCGACGTTCGTCAGGCGTCCGTTTGTCATGCAGCCACTGGTATTCGTTATCGTCGGTTATCACAATCAATGTCTTGTCGTTATTGTTAACAATTTTTCCACCGCCGATACCAAAATAAAGTGCTAGTTTTTCAAAGTTGTAATAACTGACATATATAAGTCCCTTGTAATTATCGTTCCAGCTGTCATCAATAAAATCCTTGCCGTTATACCAATTAATCTTTATATCGTCCTTGGTCAACCGCGCCGGGCGGACCGCCGCTATGGCATTCGGATTATATTCGTTTTCCAGGTAATAGTAATATTCCTGTATGCTGTGAAAAACCAAGTCTGGGTTCTGCAGCCAAAATGATTTCCCTAATTTCTGAACCGACATGTTGTCCACTGAATCGTTGGCCGCTGTTATTTTGCCAAGCGACAGAATAACAGGGTCGCTTTCAAACACAAACGGTTTGCCCGAATTCGGCGCGGCCGGCGAGCTGAACCATCCCAAGGATTCATCGCTGACCGATTCCAGTTTCGGATTTCCGGAAACTGTGATTTTTCCGTCTTCGAATTTTGACAATCCAGACAAATCATCCGTCCGAATATTGCCGTTCAGATTCAATAGCTGCGGAATCGCCCAGCTCGCGTTGTCCAAGTTGTCCGCTTGGTCGGTGCGAACAACCATGCCTTTGCCCTTGACCGCATCCAAGTTTTTATCCCTTGGCACAAGAAAGTAATTCGGCTTGTTTTCAACGGCCAGCCCCAATTCAATATATTTTTTCAACAGGTTGCCGTCGATATTTACCGATGCCTCGTTCGGAACGATTTCGCCGTTGATTTGCTTTACAAGCGTAATGCTTGGGTGTTCCAGTCTTTCCAAATCCGAAACGTATTTGGTGGTAACGTACAGGCGGCCCGCGATATTCGCGACAACCGTGTTGCCGAATTCGACGCTGGCCAGAATGGCGGCCACTTTGTCGGATATTTCGCCTGCGCTGTTTATATTGTATTCGGTCGCGTTTGGAATAATCTTTTCCTTGATTACGCGCAGAGTGTAACCTTTCTTGTCAAACGCGATGCTGTCCTGTTCGGTGGCCGCAAAGAAAGATTTTTCCGATTTGTTTTTTGTTAAAAGAAGATTGCCGGATTTTTCATGGTCCGCGTCCGTGATGTGAACGGTATCCTTGGCGGGCGCGATGCCGTAATCGCCCCAGTTTGTGATGCGCCGCGCCGAAGCGTCCTTGTGCTGACTGGCCAAACTCCCGGTTAAATCCAGGCTGTCAGCGGGAATATCGCCGCGAACATTCGCAATGTATGTCGAATCTGTCGGGGCCGACATTTCGCTGCGTTTTTGAAAATTATCAAAGTCGGCGATGGTTCTTATATCCATGCGAACCGTGTCGTTTTTTATCGTCGGCCGGGTTGGCTTGTCGGGCACATCAGGGATGATATTGTCATCCTCGCCGCACGCGGCAACCGCCAGGGCGATGGCCGCATTCATGCCGACGATTTTTAATATGTTTTTTATATTTTTCATGGTGTATTCCTTTGGTTGGAACTACATTCTCTCTTGTTTTTATTTCGTGTAATAACATTCAGGGTTAAACTGAAAAGTACCATAGCTGTCGCTGTAATTTGTATTCTTGGCTGCATAGCAATCCGTTATCTCGGCGTAATAGCTGCCCCCTCCCTGACCGCGCGGTGCACTGGTGCCGTTAACAAAAGGACATTGAACGCAGGTATATTGATTGTTAACATAACTCAGGACATATCCGGCACTACAGGCATCAGGCTCATAACATGTAGGAACAAAACATTTACAAGTCCCGTCAGAATTCATATCATAAAGGTCAATGCTTTCACAAACTACAGTGCATAAACCACCCGTCACACTTAACGAAGGGACATAGTAATGGTCCGGCGTTATGCACCATCCACTTCTGGTGCAAAAATAATTTCCTTCTATTTCTGTGTTTGTCGAACCACCATAAGTTTCACCATAATAACGTTGTTCTGATGAATAACATGACACCTCGGCGCAGTCGGTACTTGGCGGATTGCCGCATGACGCGCATGATGAATATCCGTTACCTTCGTTTGACATTAAACATTTTTTGTTCGGAGAAAGGCTGTAATCGCCTCGGTCTGCATCGGCGACATGGACGCTAAAGACAATCAAAAGCAACGCCGTTGCGATTTTATTCCAATGCAAAGATTTTAAAAAGAATTTCATATATGAATCCCCGCGCCCGCAAAGCCACCGCAAACGGTGGTTTGTGGTGGCAGGTTTTTGGAGGTTTCATATTTTATTGACGAATTTTTCAGAGCATAAAAAAAAGCCTATAAAAATAGGCTTTTGATTTGCGCTTTTATTTTTTCGTCGCAATGCCCGGAAATCATGGGGCAATAGGGGCGTTCGTTTACTGTCGGCGCGTTTTTATCTATGCTTCTGCCGATATATGTTCTCAATTAATGGATTTGAAATATCATATATCGAATTGCTTTCGTCAATATCCGTTTGTTTTTGTCCGCCGTATTTCAGAAACGCTTCGTCCGCAATCTTTATTTTGTTTCTGCTATCCGGTGAGTTCGCGTATTTTCGCACAAAGGCAAACAATTTCTTTTGCACGCTGGCGCTTGTTATATCCAGGAAATTCCCATCGTCAAAAGAATACATCTGGTTCAACAAATTATCAAAGCCCACAATATTCTCGCGGTGCGCGCCGATGTCATAATATTTGTCTCTGAGGGATAATTTTAAACGCGTTGCTGTTATTTGCTCGCGCATGTACGTGTCCATAACGTCGTCCAAAGTATCTAGAATCGACAGAATTATTATGTCCGATTCATGCTGTGAAATAGTGTCCGCCAGGTTTTGTTCATTTGCCAAATAAATCAGATATTTTCGATACACTATGGACCATCGTTCAAGAGCGTTGAATCTGTAGAATCGTTCCCAGTCGAAATTACCGAATATTTTTTCATATTCGCAAGCTGCAGCGAACATAGCCTCTGGAAAAGCGTCATGCAAATTTCGGATACTCTTGAAAATTTTGCGGCTCAGCAGCATTCTGCGAATTCGCGCCACTATTTCCAAGTGGATTTCAAATTGCAGAATCTGGGCAGTGCTGCATCCGCCGAGGCTTTTCAGAATTCTGTCCTCGTAATGCTTGTATTCATGCGCGTATTCTAAAACGGCCTCTTTGTTCAAAACTTGTAGAAAATATTTTATTTTCTCGGGAACGTCGTCACTCGCGCTTATGTCGAATTGCTGTATTTTTATTATGTTGAATTCGTCGTCATAACAGGCTGTTTGACCAACGAAGCCATGAATGAAGAACTTTTCGTAATCGGCCGCGTTTATATATTCGACTTCCATCTGAGGCGGGCGGCATCGTTGTTTCAATACAAAATTTTTCCGAGCGGCCCCAGACAGGACGCGGATTGAATCATGGTTTATGTGCGGCGCGCGCGTCGAGAATTTTTCCACAAACTTATTTGGAGACATGAAGTCATCCAGGGAAAATCCCTGGGCGTTTGGTTTAAGAAAAGGAAAAAGGCACAGGGCGCCCAACGCGAAAGTTTTTGTTTTCAATCCCATAGCGTGTCCACGAAAACAGTTTTTGTATCAGTGTCGGTGAACGGAACGCGCTTTTCATTTATTACGTGAAACAGCGGGATTCCCAGGATTTTGATTGTCGTTCCGGCGGCACTGGTTGTCTTGGACGCCAAGGTGACAAAATTCAAGAATTTGAACTTGTGAACGGTAAGCTCATACCGTTCGCGTTCGTATTTGTCCTTGAGTAGCAAAATTTTTCTTACATACATGTACAGGTTTTCAATGTCTTCGGATTCAAGAAACATGTATAGCTTGATGTCCTGCCTTTTGATTTCCGATACGAAAGGTTCCCTGTACTTCACTTGTTTAAAGAATTCCACCGATTTTTTCAGCACCATAAGCCTGACGCTTTTTTTTGTGTTTTTCAAAAAAATCAGTCCGAAGAAGTTCAGAAAATATGGCAGCATGCGGTGCAAATACGGTTTTTCTCCAATAATTTGCAAGTGTTGGTTCATGAATTTCAGGATTTCCATCCGCGCGGCGATTTGCGATTCTATTTTATCCTGGCTAAGCGCGACGGAATAAAGAGACGTGGCGCTGTTCGTTCTGTAATGATAGAAAGTGTCGAAAACTACCGGACAGGCATTGGTGAATGTCACGCACTGCGTCAGAAAAACAATATCCTGCCCAAAGCGCAAATTTTCCAGGAATCTGATTTTGTTATTCTTGATAAGACCGCTTTCATACACGGACGCCCACCAACAGAACGTATGGCAGAATTTATCTTCGCTGACGGCGGTCAGCAGCGCATTCCTGGTCACTTCGCCGCTGTTTTGATTCCGCAGGTATTTGATATTGCCCAGCGCCATCTGTGACTGATTGGATGTCGCAGTGGCGATTAATTTCTCGTAAAAATCAGGGTCGACGGTGTCATCGCTGTCTATAAAGCCAAGGTATTCACCCGCCGCGGCATCCATCCCCGCGTTGCGCGCCACCGACACGCCGCGGTTTTCAGGAAAATTTATTATCTTTATCCGGCCGTCGCGGCGCCCGTATTCCGCCAATATGTCCGGACTTGCGTCGTCGCTTGCATCGTTTATGCAGATAATCTCTATATCCCGCAAGGTCTGACAGACAACCGAATCAAGACATTCGCGCAAATATATTTCGGCGTTGAAGACAGGGATTATGACCGACAGCTTGGGTCTTGCTAGTAAACCAGACATGTCCCCCCCACTGATACGAATGTTCCGCTAAGGTCGCTATACTGGCCAGTGTCGATTACGTATTTGCAAGAAGTCGCGCTGTTTCTTGGCGCACCAGGTACGCTGGTAAAAGTTCCGGTCGTGTCAGAATAATCGGACCATTTATTGAACGGCACCCCGGCGCAGTTTCCGGTGCAAATACTGGCCCCGACGTAATCCGAAAAATTATACGTGTAATCGAAAATTTCAGGAATAATGAACGGGGACGGATTCGACGCCATGCATCTGTCGTCACTCTGGCAGAAACGCCCATCATCGCAACCCATCCAGGCGAAACGACGTTTGTAAATCGGCTGGTCGCAAGTATTCTGAGAAATACATGTGCACTCTTTGCCGCTCGGACAACTGGTGTCATGTATAGGCTGTGCCCATTCATAATCGTGCTTTCCCGGCCACCATTCGTACAAGTTGCAACCGGGCACACAGGTATCGTAATAGCAATACCTGTAAACATTGCCCTTAAGGGTAAACATATGCACCGAACCGGGCTGGTTCACCGGGTCGCACGGTTGTACCGCCGCAAATGCGGATTGGTTGAATCCTAGGAATCTGAGCAATGCGGCGAAGAACAGGAAGCACTTGACGATTGGCGACGTTTTTCGAACATAATGGATAACAGAATATTGTGAAATTTTATCGACGTAATCTGAAGCGCATCGGTAATCGTAAAAACCGATGCCGATGTCTGAAAAGTTTTTTTCTCGCATATCTCCCCCATGCCCGCAAAGCCACCGCAAACGGTGGATTGGATTGGCGCAAATTGGGAAAAAAATCTATCGATTGACAAAATTTTCAAGACAAAAACAAAACATAAAAAAATCGTAATTTTCTATATGAATACAATCATAATTCACATAGGTAGAAAAACCTGCGGATTTCGAAATATAAGAAATAAATCCGTAATAGGAATTTGGTTTTTTGATTTTAAATATGAAAAAATCAAATTTGAAAGGCGGCTTTTTCTTCACGGACAAGAATATTATAAACCGTTACCAGACCAAACAGTCTGACGCGGCGGCTTTTCGTGTTGAAACTCTCAATCTTTATGAACGGAAGCAAACCGAAAATACGAACCCATTTGATTTCTACTATCTGGTTTTTGGTATGTTCTTTTTCGTTCTCGATTAAATATTCCAATAATCCGTCCGCGTCGCGGCTTTCGAAAAACCGATAGAGATTATCATTCAAGCGGCGGATATTCATCACGGCCGCTGTTCGGAACTTCGCGTTCCAGTAAAAGTCTATGGCGCCCCGGACAACCAGTCGGCGCGTTTGTTTGTTGCTGTTGCGCTCGAACAATTGGGCCAGGAAATTTTTCAGCATCGCCAGCCAGACAATCATATAATCTTCTTCGCGCAGGTCTTGCGCATTCATGAATTCCAACAGCATCGCGCGCGCCCGCAGCTGGGAATCTATTTTCTCGCCAGACAGGGCCGCCGAAAAGGCGCTGTTTTCGCGCATCTCGTAATGATAAAAAGTGCCCGGCACGACGCGCACCGCATTCGCGGCGACGACGGCGCGGTTCAAAAAGACGAAATCCTGGCCGCAGATGATTCCGTCGGGAAATTTTATATCATTGTCATCCAGCATCTGCCGGCGATAAATCGCCGCCCACCAACAATACATGAATTCGAATTTGTTATTCGCGACGCGCGCCATCAAATCGTCGCGCGTGCCTGTTTGGTCCCGGGATTTATAATAGACGTTTCCCATCGCCATATCGGCGTCCGCGGTGTTTGCTGCCGCGAATAATTCGGCGTAAAAATTGCGGTCCAAGTAATCGTCAGGGTCCAGGAATCCGACATATTTGCCGCCTGCGCGTTCAAGGCCCGCGTTGCGCGCCGCCGACACCCCGCGGTTTTTTGGAAATTTTATCACAATGATGTTTTTGTTGCCGGCCGCGTAAGCGTCCAGTATGTCGCCGCCGCCGTCGGTGCTGGCGTCGTCGATGCATATGATTTCCAGATTTCCAATCGTTTGGTAAATCAATGAATCCAACGCGCGCGCCAAGTACGGCGCAACATTGTATATCGGTATGATGACGGATACTTTTGCGTTCATATTTTTATCGTCCTGGCCCAGGGCGGATTGACCGCGCACTGGCGCAATAGCCGCCAGTACCGGCGCGGGATATTTTTTCGCACGACGTCCGTGCGCCGCAGATAAATCAGAAACAGTCTAAGCAGCGTATTGTCGCGACAGAACTGGTTGCTTTTGTAATGAATAATACAGGTGCTGTTTTCCACATAGTCGTTGTCGCACGATATATGTTCGTCCCACAGATACCCGACGTTCCATCCGCTCAGGTCGATTTGATTCAGGGCCTGGGTTTCATAGGGCGGCTTTTGGCCCGAATCCTGCAGCATTTTCATATGCGCGCGAATGGCGTCCAGCATTTCCAAAGATTTTTCATGATTGTTGAATATAAAAAAACTGCTGATATAACGCGCGACAAAACCGGAAAACGACGCCGGCGCGACGCGGCGCGTGATTTGAAAATCGAATTCTGGGTCGATAAAGCTGGCGAAGTCCCGGCACACTATCGTATCGATGTCGGAATAAATCAGCGGCAAATCGGTGCGTTCCAGGACGTGTTGTATGTATCTTGTTTTCTGCCAGACGGCGCCGGACCATTCGGCGCTGTGGACCGGGCCGTTGCCGCCGTTGATATTTATCCCGGTGTCGATGAATTCGACCAGCTTGTATTTTGATATTTTCCGGCGGGATTTTTCATTCAAGCCGATGTCCGCGATAAAGATTTTGTTGATGAAATCGGTGTCGCAATTCAAGTGTATGGAATGCAGCATGATGTCCAGCATCCAAAAAATATCCTGGTTGGAAAGCAAGATGATGTTGTACTTCACGGCAACAGGCTCCATTCCGAAATCGACTTTTGGCTTTGGCGCCACTTGTGCCCGAACGTGCATTGGCCGATGGCGCAGTACCGGCAGAACGGAATCGGTTTGGCCAGGAATTCAAAGATGTCCCGGTCGCTCAGCCCCTCGCGATGTATGTCGATAAAGTCGTCGCGGTGAATTTTCAAATCTTTGCCGAAGTATTCGTTAAAGTATTTGACGTATGCGACAATCGCGCACATGTACAGTTTCCCTTGGTACAGCTGGGCGCATCCGCCCATGCCGTGATAGCAGTTGAAGAATGAAAACCGTGGGTCCTGCAATCCGTTCAGGTCCAGGGGCTTGTGATACATGGTCTTGCAGACGTCGCCGGTATTGGCGAAGAATCGGAACATTACTCCGTACCGCGCGGCGATTTTTTGAATGCGTTCCCAGTCGACGTCAATGGGATACTTGGTCGGTTCGATAACGATTTGGTGTTTTCGCGCGGCCAGCCAGAAAGATTCTGGCATTGTCGGCAACAGGATTCCGTTCGTGATAATCTTAATCAGGCTGTCGGGAAAATTGCGGCGGGCAATTTCCATAATGGATTCGACGTTTGGGTGCAGCAACGGTTCGCCGCCGTACAGTTCGATGTCCTGGACGCGGCCGTCGACCAGTTGCGAAAAGCGCCGGGCATCGCGTTCGAAATCGTCGGGCGACAGGATAAAGGAATCCTTTTTGACCAGCGGGCAAAAGTGGCTGCAATTCGCGCAGCCCAGATTGCAGTGGTCCACCAGGTGAACGGACAGCTTGCGCACGACAACGTTAGGCATGCACGCCGCTTCATCCACGCGGTTCGAAATCAGCATGTTTTGTATAGCATCCAGCTGCGCCCGGATGCATGAGGTGCGCAGTTTTAAAATCCCGAACACTTGAAAGTCCCTGTTGAATCGTTGATATAACCTTCGCAGGCGTTAATGTTTTTATTCGTGCCATAGAACTGGGAATAGACGCTTTTATTCACAGTGAATGCCTGGAGGAATCCGTCGATTCCTATTGCAGCCGCCTTGTCGTTGCACGTCATGCATGATACGCCGTAGAAAAAATTGGAGGAGGAGCCATCTACCAAAATTCCTTTTTGTGAACTGGTCAAACCCTCAAGTTTATACATCGGATTCATTGATGCATAATTGGTGCCGCCATATGGGACCATACGGTTTGCGCATCCCTGGGCGGAACAGGAATATGTGTTGCCATAGACGGTTGTATAATGACCCCCGACATTTACGCAGCTTCCAACACAAGCCTTTGCCGTTTCGTTCCATGATGTGTCGCAACTATTATATTGGCTAGTACCATATGTGCAAGATTCCGGATTATTGTAGATACAAACTGAGTAGCCGCAATAGTTACGTATGCGACAATATTTTAATAGATAAGGATCGCCGTTGCCAGGGTAGCTGGGATTGCGGGCATTATGCGGCAGTTGTTTATATTCCGCTTCTGTATAAACAACATTTGGGTCGCAATTACGTTGTGAATTTCGAAAATAATATTCTGTTTGATAACTATCGGGAACCCATACCTGTTGTCCCTGCGTATTGCGCACGCCGCAGCAGCAGACGCCGTTGCTGTAACATTCCGCTGTCCCTTGATTGCAGGTACTCTTTGTCAGATCCAAATATCCGCCTTCGAATCCAGAATCCGTTATGCGCGAATATCCGTTGACATACGTGGCCGTCTTCATGCCTGTGACAAAAGACAGCGCCTTGCTGACGTAAATTCCGGTGATTAAAAAGCTGGTGCCGATATATCCGAAAATGGCCAAAAACTTGTTCATTTTTCTCTCCTGTTATCTAAAATCTGGGTGGCTATCCATTATCCGTTATTCTATCTGGATTGCTTCGCTGTGCTCGCAATGACAATTGGTTTTGTTTGTTGGGTTTGGATTTCAAGACTTGAAACCTCAAACTCTCCTTTGTCATTGCAAGGGGCGTCAGCCCCGCGGCAATCCAGTGGGTTGGTTGTTTGCGCCGTCGCGCCGTCCGCATCCAACGGGCTTTCATGGGACTGTCTGATTTTATCCATCATGTCGCCCGTCATCGTGTTCCAATCGGCCGGTTCGAAAATTTTATGCACCTTGTCCATCCGTTTGCGAAATTGCCGGTCGGCCCTGAATTTGTTCGTGTAATCGATAATAGTCGCGCGCATCCGGTCGCCCATCGCGCCAATGAAATCGATTCCGTACGGCGTGGTGTAGAATCGGTGCAGCGCGTCGTCGAACCCGACCGCGATATGTTCGTATTTTTCCGGATACGCCAGATATTTCAGCGTGTATTTGGAACGGTGAAAATCATCCTCTATCAGCGACGGCATTACGCGGCGATATTGATCGGCGCCGCTGTTCATCGCGCGCAGGGACGCGGTCATCATGACGTCGATTTCTTCCACGGTCGGAATTTCGCCGATGTCGGGGTGTTTCCTTAACCAGTCCGCGTACTTCGCAGTGCTGTATGAATAATTGTCATGGAATATTTTCGAATCCTCGCGGAATTCCTTGGCGGCGAACGCGGCGTCGACGCCGCATCCCGCCCGAACCTTTTCGCGCGCCAAAATCAGTTCCTGCAGCGGGCCGATGATTTCCTCGTGAATATTGATTTGCTCTATCTGGCCGCTGGTGAATCCGAACGGGATATAGCAGTTCCTGTCCACGAAATGGCCGAAGAATTCATGAAAGAAAATATTGGGAATGTTGGCGTTCGCCATTTTGACTTCTTTAGCCAGCTCGCGCCAGGTGATTTTGCGGTTGCGCGGGTCGTCGCGCAAATTATGCTCGGACTCGGTCAGTTCCATATAGTAATAACAGATTCGGGTAACCTGAGTTTTGGGGTCATAGTATCCCTGGCGCGTCGCCAGGTCGTACGGGTTCTTTACGCCGATGCTGTCTATGATGATACTCGGGGACAGGACTTTGAACGCGTCCAAAAAATTGCGGATATTTTCAATCTTAGGGTCGATTTTCAGATAGTTACGCAGAATCGGCAGCATCTGCCCGCGCGGCGTCGAATCTAGCCATTGCCTGCGCCGCGCCAAGACGCTATCGGTTGGCGACAGGCCCCGCGCAGCCGGTTTCAGGGAATCCAGTGCCATGAAATCTGGCGCCAAAGAATCCCGGGCCTGGGAATTAGACCGAACGTCTGCCACACGTGTGTTTACAATTGTATCTTTGGACAGTTGCGTATGGGCTTCCTGGGCGGGGGCCTTGGCAAATCCCAAAACGGCAGAGACGCCCAAAAGCCACAGTTTTGGATTTATTTTTTTCGTGCCGTTTCCCAAAGCCGATATTCGATTCTGCAATGTTTCCCCCATGACCGCCGCCACCGCAAACGGTGGATTGGATTGGCAGGTTTTTGGAGGTTTCATATTTTATTGACGAATTTTTCAGAGCATAAAAAATCCGCCCTCTTTAGAGCGGTGGGATTCAACTTAAAACTTGATATTTACGATACATACGGGCATGCAGGGGTCCAAGAAAAACTTCCCGTACCGTCGCTGCTGGAACCCGCTGGTATGTAGCAACTGGTCGCAGATGTTTGTCCAGCGCCGCTGTTGGTCGCCGTGGCCGTTGGAATCCCAGTCGGCGAAGACAAGCTGGTGCATGGCGTGCATGTGCCCGGAGATGCTGTTCCCGATGCACCGTAATATCCCGCTTTACAGCGGTATGTCGTTGTTGATGTGCAAGAGCATGTAGAGCTGTTTCGAACACTTGTCACAACCTTTTCATGACTGGTATCATAGCTTGAGCTTGAAGTAGTCGGACATGTGCTGTCGCTGTAACAACAGCCGTCGTTTCCCATGTGATGATTACCATCTCGACCTGTTGTACCGGATGGACACTGCCAATAACCGATGCTGCATTTAGCGCCATTCGAAAGCGTAAAATCTATGCTGCCGCCATAATCTGTGCTATGAGTCATATAATCATAATACCTATAACCGCTGTAGTATTTTTCGTAAGTAGGACCGCCGCCAGAACAATCGCAATCCAAATATGCGCCTTCTTTAGTTGCTATGGCGCAATTCAGGGTCATATTATCCTCAGTGGCAAACATATAAAATGAATAGCTGGCATTCGCAGCCGAGGTTGCAAAAATGCCGACGATAAATGCGATGATAAATTTCATCATCTTTCTCTCTCTTTTGTTATTTTTAAATCAAGCGCATTTTCAACAAAAAATGCTTTTGCCATGGCATCGAAATCGGCAAACTCTTTCTTCAACGCATTAATTCGATGTCGGAACTCGCGCTCGCTTTGCAAAGATTTGATTTTTTTGTTAATTTTAACCATCCGCAGGTTCACATCGAATTCCGGCATGCCGGCGGTGCGATATATTTCAAAGACCGCAGAATCGTACCCATTTAAATTTTCTTTATTTCCGGCGCGCTTATCTACGTTGAAATAACAATTATAAACCCCGTTTAATTTTCTAATCTTATACTTGACGACATTAGGAATGCTTTGCGCGTACATTGGAAAGCTTTCTTGGAAATCGTCCAGCGCCGCATCCAAAATAACCTCCCATTCCCGTTCCGACGGCGCGGCCTTCATATTTTTCGAGTTGTTCGAGATCCATCTCTCATAGCGAAAACAAGACGTATCGATGTACTGCGATGTATGACGCCTGGGCTCTCCTTTGAACGCTTGCTCGGCAGAGCCCGAGCGCAAAAAAATCCCGCGGCGAAACAACAGTTCTCGGATTCGCATTGCGATTTCTTCGTGCATCATCTCTTTGGCCAATTCGTCGACAGACAATCCGTGCACATTCACATGATTGGCGACAAGCCTGTGCCCGTCTTCGTGGATATATTGGACGGGAACGGATTCGTTCAACAAATCACACATGTATTTCAGACCATATCCGTTCGCAAGCAAGGCTCGGTCTGTTTCAGACATGCCGAATCCGTAATTTTTGGCAGGAATATGCAGGCCTATAACCAACTCGTTTTTTCTGGCATCATAATGCGCCGGGCTGAATTTATGCAGAAATTCCGGGTCAGGATGGTCCAAAATTACGGTGTCTATTTTAAGTGTCTTATCCAACGCCAAAATTTCATTAATCGTAGGCCAGTGGTCAAATTGAGTAGGGTTGGAATCTGTTTGCGAGGATGCCTTGCAAAATCCCAAAACGGCTGACAGCCCCATCAGCAGTAATTTGCTGTTGAGTTTCCTGGCGCCATTTCCAAAAGCCGATATTCGATTATGCAACGTTTCCCCCAACACCACCGCCACCGCAAACGGTGGTTT
>JAISAB010000011.1 GCA_031266915.1 Rickettsiales bacterium
CGTTGATAAAGTGGAGTACAAGGCGCACTAACAAACAAGTAGTGCATAGTGATTAGTTTATAGTGCATAGTTAATAGTTCACTAATCACTATAAACTAAGCACTAATCACTATAGACTATTGACTAATGACTAAAGGTTATCACCCATTTGCTATTTGCTATCTGTTATTCGCTATTTGTTTCACCCAAACATCCCCCAAGAGTTGCTAGGCGCGCTCTGCGCGCAAGCCAACTCTTTCCCCCTTTACCAAGTGGGAAAAGTGCCAAACCAAGGGGGATAAGAGTCAAGTTTTGTGCCGATGCGCGGTTCTGGGCGCCTGCCATAAATTGTTTTACACTCTTTCCCCGCATCTGGCACAGTCCCCTCTTGTTAAAGAGGGGTGAAAATCTTGGCAACTTGTTGCCATAGATTTTCGGGGAGATTACTTTTTCAAACACTAGCGCATAGCAGATAGCGTATAGCACGTAACGGATAGCCGTCCGGTTGTGACGCTAATTGCGACTTGTTTTACCCAACATCCCCCAAGAGTTGCTAAGCGCGCTCTGCGCGCAAGCCAACTCTTTCCCCCTTTACCAAGTGGGAAAAGTGCCAAATGCACTATTTGTTATTTGATATTTGCTAATTGCTATTTAAAAAACCGCCATCCGGCGGTTTTTTCAAACAGACATAATATCTATTTCTTTTTGTTTCGCAAGGGCGTCCACTTCGGCCGCGCGGGATTCAAAGACCTTTTGAATATCGTCTTCGTAACGGCGCTGATCGTCTTCGGAAATTTCCTTGTCATCCTTGGCGCGCTTGATTTTGCCCATGACGTCCTGGCGGATATTGCGCATTGAAATTTTGGCTTCTTCGGCGTATTTGCCGGAAACTTTGACCAGTTCGCGGCGGCGCTCTTCGGTCAACGGGGGCAGATTCAGGCGAATAACGCCGCCCGCGGTCATCGGATTCAGCCCCAGGCCTGATTCACGGATGGCCTTTTCCACAGCCGCCGCATTCGACGCGTCCCAAACGGTCACAGACAAAGTCTGGGTATCCGGCGCGGATACGGTCGCAACCTGAGTAATCGGCATCTCGGACCCATATACGGGGACCTGGACGCCATCCAGCAGGCGGACGGACGCGCGACCCGCGCGCAGGCCCGCGAATTCGTTCTTTAACACGTCGATGGTCTGCAGGGTTTTTGCCTCGGCATCGCCCTTTAACGCATTATAATCCATAAGTAAGCTCCTTCGGTACTCAGAGAAGATAGCAAATTGATTTGAGTTTTGGCAAGAAGATTATCGTTGTTAATCGTTAGTCAATAGTCATTAGTCTATAGTCGTTAGTAGGGGTGTTTCATAAAATACTTGACAAATAATACTATCGTATAATAATATGATAAAAAAGAGATATAAACATGAATAAAGATTATTCGACTTTATTGAAAGCGTGTTCTGTGCCCCGTGAAACTATGGGACGTATTTCCGGGCATGATGGCATAGACTTTGATTGTGTGGTGGAATTCGATTATGGACGAAACAATCGTAATTATGACTATATGAACCATTTGTCCCGTCAGATGGAAGAAGCGGACACGGTCTTGATGCGCGCATCGTTCCGTCGCGCGACGGTCGGCGAGCTAAGGGATTTTATCGAAAACTGTATGAAAAAGGTAACCCACGGCATAACGTCTGTGGCGCAAAAGGCTTATGTCGACGGCTGTCGCCGCGAAGAATCACCTGAAAAACTGGCGCTGCATTTGGAATATATGAAATGGTATATAAAAGAAACGTACGGTTGGATGATGATGACCAAGGATATGAAACTGGAAGATTTGTTTGACAAGGAAGAAATAGGATTTTTTCGCTATCGATTTGAATTGGAAAAATTTTTGGATATGAAGAAAGCACAGGACAACGCGATGCCGGGCGTCAAACCTGAAAACACAAAATAAAAAACGCTTGTAATTTAAGATTTTATAGGTTACTATTGCGCAACATTGGGGTTGTAGCTCAGTTGGTAGAGTACTTGCATGGCATGCAAGGGGTCGTGAGTTCAAGTCTCATCAGCTCCACCAAGAAAAATAAAAACCATCCAAAAGGATGATTTTTATTTTTCTTGGTTTGCTTACAATCATTAGATTTATTTGTTTTGACAAATGTAAATATTGTAGTATATTTAAATAACAACAGGGGTAATAATGAATAAAAACATACTAAAACATGCAAAGTATTTTGGTTTTGGGACCTTAATATATTTAGTTGGCTGCGGCACGTTTAAACAAACATCCGCGCCGGTGTCTTCTGTATCAAGTATAGAGTTCGAAGGCAAAGTGCCAAGTGGCACCATGCAAAATTTTAAATATGGTCATGTTAATTTAGACTTGGATGGCGACGGGATTACTGATAAAACAGCAGTATTAGACTTATCGAGTTCTACAGAGTCGGCATTATACTTTCGCGCCAGGGATATCCTTAGTAAATATGGCAAGGCGACTGCATATTATCGCGACGTGTTTGAAACAATAGAGCTAGATTCTATAGCCAAAACAAGATAAAAACTTGTATTAATAAAATGCCAATCACAATTTGTTTCTTGCAATTCGCGGATTTGTTCTCTATAATCTCGGCTAGTTTGGAAGTCATTTAATCTCTTCCACCACCGTTCGTCCTGTGGGCTACGGGTGGTAAGCCGCAGATTTTCGTTATCGGCCTGGTCGGTCAGGAAATTTGCATACGGTTCGGCAAGGGCCGCCGTTTTTTTGTCTGTGTGACTGGTTCATGGCGGATATAGCTCAGTTGGTAGAGCACCGGTTTGTGGTACCGGTTGTCGCGGGTTCGAGCCCCGTTATTCGCCCCATATATAAAACAAAACCCCGAAATTCGGGGTTTTGTTTTATAAATAAGTGGCGATATAACGGGCCCGTTATTCGCTCACTCTGTTCGCGTATCCTCGTAGTTGTTCGAACTGCGCGATAACAGCTTGTTCTCACATACTCGGATTCGCCCCATTATAAAATAAAACCCGGTGTTGCGGTTTTTTTTGTTGAGATTTCGTATTTTTATGCTCTAATAATCTCAGAAAAAAAGCTCGCAATGCAGATAAATCGTAAAACTATTGAAAAAGACGAAGTTTATTTGCGCCAGATTTCCAAAAACGTGGATTTTACAAGTGCGGATTTGAAACAGGAAATAGGACGGTTGGAAGAATTTTGCTCAAATACAGCCTGTTTTGCGCTGGCGGCGGTTCAAATCGGTATTCCAAAAAGAATGGTTTATATAAAAAGCACGAATCCAAACATTGCGCCGGGGGATGTGAAACAAGATGAAGCGCGTATCATTATAAACCCTGTTGTCATTTCCAGAAAAGGCCATACCAAGTTTTGGGAGGCCTGTTTAAGTTGCCTGAACAACTTGGGATTGGTCAGCCGTCCGTATGAAATCATTCTGGATTATTGGGATGCGAGCGGCGCCAAGCAACGCGGTGTGTTCCAGGGTTTTGAATCGACTGTTTTGTCGCATGAACTGGACCATCTGGACGGTATTTTTCATATGGATGTCGCAGAAAAAGTCATTCAGATGCCGATTGATGGTCGGGCGGCGTTCAGAAAAGATAATCCGTACACGGTTATTTCCCAAGACTGCGATTTTGAGAATATTGTGAAACAACGGAATAAAACGCGTTAGGCATAAAATTAGAAATCCTGATAATGACATTTAGTTTTATCTGACGGGTTCGGTTTTAAAGACCTGAAATTTCATCTCTTAATTGTCATTGCGAGGGGCGTCAGCCCCGCGGCAATCCAGATAATATACTAGAGCGCGGCCTTGCCGCGCTTATTTTACTACTGGATTGCTTCGCTTTGCTCGCAATGACAAAGCGGCGTTAATTACTCACATTGCGCCAAAATCTGTTTCTGCAAGTCGGCCAGTTTTTCGCATCCGGCCTTGGCCATACCCATCAGTTCGATAATCTGTTCCTGGGTGAACGGGTGTTCTTCGCCGGTGGCCTGGATTTCAACAAACTTGCCGTTGCCCGACACCACAAAGTTCGCGTCCAATTCCGCCGCGCAATCTTCTTCAAAATCCAAATCCAAAATCGCATTGTCTTTCCAAACGCCCGCGCTGACCGCCGAGACAAAATCCAAAATCGGGTTTTCGCGAATGCGTCCCTGGTCCATCAGCCACTTTATTGCCAACGCCAAGGCCACAAAACCGCCGGTAATCGACGCGCAGCGCGTGCCGCCGTCGGCCTGGATAACGTCGCAGTCGATATAAATTGAGTGCTTGCCCAGCCTTTCCATATCGACGACGCTGCGGAACGCGCGGCTTATCAAGCGGGATATTTCCGCGCTACGGTGGTCTTTCATCAAATGCTCGCGATTCTTGCGCACGCCGACCGACCGCGGCAGCATCGAATATTCGGCGTAAACCCAGCCGCCGGTCTTGTTCTGCACACGCTTCCAAGTCGGCTGTTGATTCTCGACCGACGCGGTGCACATCACGTGCGTTCCGCCGATTTTAATCAGACAGCTGCCCTCGGCCCACTTGTTCACATTGATTTCCATTGAAACGGGGCGTATTTGGTCGTTTTTTCGCAGGGATGGACGTATCATATCGGGATGCCTTTTGGGTTGACAAAAATGGTTTTTGTTCTATAATGACAAGGACAGTGTAGAACTATGGAGGCAAGAATGCAACCGAAAAACATTTTCAAGAATGAAATCAATCCGTCGGCGATTCAGGCGCTGGAAAGCAACATCGATTCTCTGCGGGAACGTTTGCTGGAAATCGAGACTCAGCGGTTCGACTTTGGTCAAGCGGCGGATATGATGGTGAACCTGAATGATAAAAGAAACTATGAAGCCGATGTTGCCGCGCTGAAACAGAAAGAATTGTCGATATTGCATACGCTGCATAAAAAGCTGGGCGAATACGTTCAAATGCACGCAAGACGCGACAGCAAAGCCGCGAAAAAAATCTTCGCCGAAATGCGGAACTTTGCCGAGAAAATAAGTCAGCTGGACGGCTGGAAAAGTCCGGTCGTATCGCGTTCGGATTTCACCGGCGGGTGCGAGCGATGCCGGGAACGCGATTTGCGCCAGGCTTTGCTTAACGAATTGGCCGAACATAAGAGGTAAATTCAAATGACGGAAAAGAAAACGCCTTTTCAAACGATGTTCCCCGGCGTCGAAGCCGAACCAAGAATGCAAAAAAAATTGTTGAACTTGGGAAAATCATATGCGAATTATTCTCGCGACGCCCGCGGATTGAAATGGCTGCTGTCCGTCATGGGCGATAAAATCCCGCAAGAAGACAAACTGGCGCTGATGGTTGGCGAAGCCACGGCGATGATGAATTGCGACTTTTTGACCGAAAAAATGGACGATGCGATTATGAATCTGTCGTGTCCGGCCCGTTCGTCCAAGGCAATCAGTTCGGATTTGTTCTTTGCGAACAGGCCTGTGTCAGCCCTTTACGATAAATACCGCCGGGAATACTGGACGACCGATTTGGCCAAGTGGACCGAAGATTACAAACTGGCGGCGCCGCGGGTGACGCTGTCGCGCGTCAAAGACAAGGCTTTTCGAAACCGCGACGATGAAATGCTGGCGGAAAGCTTTTGGCATATCAGGGAAAATATCAAGACGGCGGCGCGCGAACTGGGACGCGAATTCAAAGATGTTCTGATGTCCATTCATTGCGAGATGCAGGCCTGCGCACCCATCCCGACCCTGGCCGAACGGTTGAAAGAAATCGACGCGCGCCGGGCCTATGCGATATACAAGAAGATAGAGAAACAGGCCGCGCGGGTCAAACGCATGACCGCCGAGAACGGCCGAATTCATTTAGACACCCGCGACGCGGCGGCCAAGCTGCTTGCGCTGGAACGCGACTTTCAAAAAGTCAGCAGCATTTCAATCCGGGAATGGGACGAAAAATATTGGTCCATGTGCGATTGGAAACGGAAAAAATCAGGCAAAGGGAAATAGCAAATAACTACTATTGACTGCCGGCTATTCAATATTCCCGGACGATGATATAATCCATCAATTCGCGCAGTATGTCGGCGCGTGGGCCAAATATTTCCAATGCGACATCGGCTTCGGCCGCAATCCGCCCTGCCCGCTGGCGCGCGCCGTCCAGCCCCAGCAGCGACACGAATGTCGCCTTGTTCGCGGCCACGTCCTTGCGCAATGTTTTTCCGACTTTGTCCGCGTCGCCAACCGCGTCCAGAATATCGTCCGTTATCTGAAAGCACAACCCCATCGCGTCCGTGAATTTCTTTAACGCTGCACGTTGTTCGGCATTCGCGCCGCCCAGCACCGCGCCCATTGACGTCGACGCGTTGAACAGACATCCCGTCTTTAACGATTGAATCAGCAAAATGTCTTCTTCAGTTTGGTTGGTTTTCGTCTCGGCATCGACATCCAGCCATTCACCCTGAATCATCCCGCCGGTCATTTCGGACAAAATTCTGACCAATTCCATCCGCACTGCGGCATCACCAGAAATACGCGTGTCGTTCGCCAAAGTAGTGTACGCACGGTTCAGCAAAAAGTCGCCCGCCAGCACCGCGTTGCATTCGCCGTACTTCGCCCAGACGGACGGGCGGCCGCGCCGCAGCCGGTCGTTGTCGATACACGGCAAATCGTCGTGAATCAGGGAAAAATTGTGAATCATCTCCAAACACGCGCCGGCGCGAATGGCGGATTCATATGACGCACCGAACAGGCCCGCCGACGCCACAGTCAAAAAACTGCGCAGACGCTTGCCGGCGTCCAAAACGGCGTAGCGCGCAACATTCGCCGGGGAATTTTCATACTCGTCGCCTGGAATCATTTCATCCAAAATGACATCCATATCGGCGGCAATTTTCAAGAGTTCGGTTTTCAGCGACATGCCGGACGTCTCCTATTCGTTTTTTTCGGACTATAAATTATAAAACGCGATAATTCCAGAACTAAAAAAGCTTGTCTTTCGTTGATTAAAACGCTAGGATTCTTTCTCGTAGGCTAAAGCGTAAGGAAAATATATGTTTTTCAAACGGAAGAAAAAATCAACCGCCCCCGGGCATGTGGCGTTTATCTGCGACGGAAACCGACGCTGGGCGCGGCGGCTCGGTATGCCAGCATCGTACGGTCATGAAAAAGGCGCCGATATTGTCGATGCGGCGGCCGAATATTTAATTGAACACGGCGTCACGACCGTCAGTTTTTTTCTTTTCTCGATTGAAAATTGGGGCCGCGATAAAAAAGAAGTAAAGTTCCTGATGGACTTTATGTCGCGCGAAATGCCAAAGCATGTAAAGCGCGCCGATGAAAAAAACATCCGCGTGCGGTTCGTCGGCCGCCGCGACCACTTGTCGCCGGCCATTGTCGAAATGTGCGACAGGCTGGAACGCGACACATGCGAAAACACGGCGGGCACGATTGTGTTCGCGCTGGACTTCGGCGGCCAGGACGAGATTGTCCGCGCGGCCAACGCGGCAATTGCGGCAGGCGAACCAGTCGACGCTGAAACGTTCGAGGCCTTGATGGACACCGGCGAATTCCTGCCGATTGATTTGCTGGTTCGGACCAGCGGCGAACAGCGAGTGTCCAATTTCATGCTGTGGAAACTGGCCTATGCGGAATTGATGTTTTATCCAAAGGACTGGCCGGCGCTGCGTGCGCGCGACTTTGCCAGAATGCTGGATGAATTCGACAAGCGCCAGCGAAGATACGGAAAATAATCAGGGGGGAACGCACATGACCAATACAACAAAAAGAATCTTGGTGGGCGCCGTTATGGGACTGATTGCCGCCTGTGCGGGCGCGGCCGAATACTTTGGCATACACGCGGTTCACTGGCTGACCGTCGCGATTGTCGCCCTGATGACGGGCGAGGTCTTGCGGGCGATATATAAATCAAAAATCAAAAATAAATTTATCTGTTATCTGTGCTCTGTTATCTGTGCTCTGCCGTTGTTGGCGGCGGCGTACGCGGTGGGCGGGCGGCCTTGGATTATCCTGTTGCTGCTGATGACAATCAGCGCGGCCGACGTCGGCGCGTGGTTTTTCGGCCGGCTGTTGGGCGGCGACAAGATGTGGGAAAAACTGTCCGCGGGCAAAACATGGGCAGGACAAATTGCAGGCATCCTGTGCGGCACGTTCGCGTCGGTCATGTATGGGCTGCTGGGGACAGACACCTTTTTGCCCCAGCTGTTGTGGATTGGCGTCAGCATATCGCTGATGTCGCAGTATGGCGATTTGACGGCCAGCTGGATTAAGCGCAAGCTGGGCGTCAAGGACTTTGGCAATATCCTGCCGGGTCACGGCGGCGTCGCCGACAGATTCGACGGATGGATTTACGTCCTGCCGATTGTTTGGCTGGTGATGCTGTAAAGATAAGATAAAAAGGGAAAAAGTATGGAAACATTATTGACAATTGTCGCATTATTGGTCGTTTTGGGCGTGGTGGTTTTTGTGCACGAATTGGGACATTTTTGGGCGGCGCGCTGGGCGCGCGTGCGCGTCAACGTGTTTTCAATCGGATTCGGGCCGGCGCTGGTGAAATGGACGGACAGGCGCGGCACGGTGTGGAAAATATCCGCGCTGCCGCTGGGCGGATACGTTTCCATATACGGCCAGGAAGACATGTTCGACCGCAAGAAATACGCCGGCATGACGCCCGCGAAGAAAAAGGGCCATTATTTGTCCGCGCCAGCCTGGAAACAGTTTATTATTATCGCCGCCGGCGTCGCGATGAACTTTGTTCTGGCGTGGGGCATTTATTCCACGATGTTCGCGTTCAAGCCGAAAACAGTCCAGCTGCCGATTATCGGACAAGTTGTCCAGGAAACGCCCGCGTTCCGGGCCGGCGTCCAGGCCGGCGACATCATTGTGCGCGTGGACCAGGCGAAAATCACAAACTGGGGCGAATTGATTATCGCCAAGGAATTGGCCGCCAACCGCGACGCGAACGTGTTGCTGGCGCGCGGCGACAGATTGGTCCAAATCAAATTGACGCCGGCCGAAAAATGGGGTCTGATTGCGGACGGGTCGAAGACAGAGCTTCGCAAAAAAGGAATCATCGGCGCGATGTATTCGGGACTGCGCGAGACATATGTCCAATCGAAAACGCTGTTGGTCGTGCTGAAGCAAATCGTGACGGGCGAGCGCTCGTCGAAACAATTGGGCTCGTTCATCACAATTGCCGAGGTTTCAGGCAAAGCAATGGCCATGGGATTCTTCGCGCTGCTGTCTATCATCGCGCTGCTGTCCGTGAATTTGGCGGTTATCAATCTGCTGCCGCTGCCGGTGCTGGACGGTGGGTATTTGATGATACTTATCATAGAGGCCATCATTCGCCGCAAGCTGGGTGGCAAAGGCATGGAGATTGCCATAATCTGCGGCTGGATTTTAATTATGGGACTGTTCGCGCTGACCATGTGGAACGACATCGCCAGGCTGCTCGCTTAAAGAATAAAGAGTAAAGAATAGAGAATAAATATATGAGAAGTTTTATAATGAAATCGTTTTCTAGACCTTTATTCTTTATTCTTTATTCTTTATTCATTTGCACCGCGTCTGCGGCGACGGTGTCGCGCATTGACATCACTGGAAACCAGCGCATGGACGCGGAATCGGTGCGCATTCTGGCCGATGTGAAAGTCGGCGACAATCTGACATCCGAAGACGTCAACCAGGTCGCGAAACGCCTGCAGACATCCGGATACTTTTCCAAGGTGAATGTCAAGCTGAACGATGGCGCGCTGCTGGTCGCGCTGTCCGAGGCGCCGACGGTCGCCGCCGTAACCGTCGAGGGCAACGACGACATATCGACCGAGGATTTGAAAAAGGAAATCCGCCTGGCGGAACGCGCGTCGTACGACGAATCCGTCATCGGCGGCGACGTGCAGCGAATGCTGGTCCTGTATCAGCGCAAGGGCTTTTTCGGAACAAAAATCGAACCGAAAAAAATCACTCTGCCAGATAATCGCGTGAACGTCGTCTATGAAATCAAAGAAGGTCACCCGACATACATCAGCCGCATTCGATTTTCAGGCAACAAAGTATTCAACGCGCGCACCCTGCGCGGCGAAATTTTATCCCAAGAACACGCCTGGTGGAAATTCATGACGCAATTCGACGTGTTCGACGAAGACCGCATTCAATACGACCAGCAGATGCTGCGCCAGTTCTATCTGCGCAACGGTTACGTCGATTTCCAGGTCCGGGACGCGACCGGCGTCTTTACCACGGACAGGCAATATTATTCCGTGAACTTTACCGTGGACGAGGGCGAAAAATACTGCATCGGAAAATTGTCGGTCAAGAATCCCTTTGACGATATTCCCGACCAGGAATTGATGCGGGCGCTGACTGTCGCGACCGGCGATGTCTATAACGTGGACCAGGTCGAGGAAACCGTCGCGACCCTGCGCGGCGTTATCGCGGGCCATGGATACGCTTTTATTAATGTCGAGCCCACACCTAAGAAAAACGACGCGAACCGGACAATCGATTTGGAATTCATCATCGCCAAGACGAACCGCGTTTATCTGAACAGCATAAATATCCTGGGCAACGTCCGCACATTCGACGGCGTTATCGAACAATTGCTGCCGATGCGCGCGGGCGACCCATTCAGCCTGCAGACGATAGAGGAAGGCCGCCAAAGATTGATGCGCACCCGTTATTTCAAGGACGTTCAGATGATTCCGACGCGCGTCACGGGCGAAAACCTGATGAATTTGGACGTCAAACTGGAAGAACAGCCCACCGGCGAATTGTCCGGCGGCATAGGCTGGTCCAACATCAACGGATTCATGGTTGATGCGGGCATTACCGAAACGAACTTTATGGGCCGCGGCCAGACTGTCCAGCTAAAGGGTTCGGTCGCCCAGTACCAGAAACAGGCCTTGTTGGGCTTTACCGAACCGTATCTGTGGGACCGCGCGCTGTCCGGCGGATTCGATATTTCATACGCGATGTACGACTATTCGTCCCTGGGCAGCTTCGGATATGACCGCGATTCCCTGATGGTGGCGGGGCGCTTGGGCTGGAAATTGACGGACCACTGGAGCCAGACCCTGCGCCTGTCGGCGTCGTTCGACCAGAACTATGATTTGCACAGTTCCGGATGGCGGGCCGCGAACCTGTACACGCTGGGCACGAATGTGCGCTATCATAATCTGAATACTAATTTTGCCCAGAACACGCATACCGGCGTCGTCGCGAATTTGGGATTGTCCTATACGGGATTCGGCAGCACGGAAACGTTCATGCGCTATAACGCGGATATAATCGGATTGGTAAATTTCCTGGATGACAGATGGCAGCTGAAATCAACCCTGGAATTCGGAATGGTGCAGCCGCTGGAAGACGATTATATCTCGCGCGTTTACCGTTACTTTTTGGGCGGCGAATCCCTGCGCGGGTTCGACGTCGCGGGCGTCGGTTCGCGCAACTGGGCGTACCGCAACTATTCCTTGGGCGGCATGTGGAAACTGAACGGTTCCACGCAGTTGAATTTCCCCATCTTTATCCCGGACGAATATCCGATAAAGGGATTTGTTTTCGCGGACTATGGCGTTTTGGGCAAACCGCCGAAAGATGAATACACATACTGTTACGGCGCGGACTGCAGGGATAACCTGGTTGACCAGGATTTGCGCACGTCGGTCGGTGTCGGCATTTATTGGAACACGCCTATGGGCCCGATGAATTTCAGCTGGGGCTGGCCTTTGAAGGCAAACAAATACGACCGCGAGCGCAAATTCCTGCTGTCGTTCGAAACACAGTTCTGATTTATGATTTCGGATTTCTGATTGCTGATTTGGTGCGAAAAATCGAAAACCGAGCACATCGCACAGGACCCGCCAGGCGCAACTTCTTTCCACTGGATTGCAGCGGGGCTGCGCCCCCCGCAATGACAACTTTAAGATTTGCAATAACAACCCGTCTGATAACTTATTATTTTCCGCATAATTTTATGCTTGACTAGTGTTGGTTTTGTTCTTAGAATCTGCAATGAATCCAAAGGGATTTGGGTTCGGGGCCTTCAAAAAGCCCACGTTAAAGCAATGCGAATCTTCGTGTTGTTATCCGCCTGATGGAACTGCGGCGCGGAAAGCGCCTTTTGTTTTATCGGGAACACCCCGCTTTTAGGCCGGGGAGCCGCCGGTTATACAACAGTCCGGGCACTGCTTGCGGTGCTGGACAAAGACCGGCGGGGTCATACTTTAACGTGATTTTTTGAACTCCCCGACCGCCAAATTCTTTTGGCGGTTTCTTTTTGCACAAAACGGGGGCTTTGCAATGAGTTTAAGATTTATGAATTTAAAGAATGTGATTCCGGCGGTGATAATCGCGGTAATTTGCGCGGGCGTTCCCGGGCCGTCTTTCGGAGATAATTGGTCGCCGTTTACAACGCTTTGCGGCGGACAATTAGTCCACAATGGCTCGGGCAGTTGTTATTCATGTGGAACAAATGTTTGCTCATCGTGTTCCAGCGCTTCAGCGAATTGTACCAGCTGCACTACTACCAATTCAGGCGGCAGCATGGGCGTCAGCTTATATTATTATTTCACATGTCAAAACGGCTTCTGGAGTCCTGTTGACAATAGCGCGTCAGGATCTTCATCCTGCAGTGGGACGGAAACTTGCGATTGCAATCTCTACGACCCCGACGACGACAGCGTAAGCGGTTATGGAACCGGCACGGTTTCGAAAACAGGCACTTTGCCGAACTGCAGTTTCGATTGCTCTACAGTCCAAACATGCAAATGGAATAGTTGCATCAGCGGATATTACCCTTACGGAGCCAGTTCTTATATGCCCGAGGGTTGCAAGAAATGCCCGAATTATTCGACCGACTGGACGTCGAACGGCGGCACAGTGAAAAGCGAATATAGTCATAACAACGGTTATTACATCGGCATAGCTTCCTGCTATGTCAGTGGAAATTTCTCAGACACGACCGGGAATTTCACGATAAGCGGAACCAGCTGCACTTATTCTTCCAATTAAAAAACCATGCAAGCTTTCGGGACGGGACAATTCGGGCGAATGCAATTCGCCCCCACAATTTATCCGTTAACAGCGCACCTTGTCTTTCATGCCGTATATGACTTCGCACATGATGTTCGCATATTCCGCGCGCTTGTTTTCAAAGTAATGATCCGCGCCAGAGACAAAAAAAGTTTTGTAAACGTCCGGTTTTATTTGTTCCAATTTGCTGAACATCGCCTTGTTTATGATTTGGTTTTCCTGCTTGTCTTTACCGCCCATGACGATAGTTTTCTTCTTTTGGCCCAGTTTTTCCGACACCTTGCTGATAAAGCCCTCGTTCCCGGCAAAAATATCTATGTCCGGCTGCCTGATTGCCTTAATCACGTTCCTGACGAACAGGTTGTAATCGGAAAACGCGCCCAGCCATTCGGGCGGCAGCTGGGCGTCTATGTCGAAATATGCCGCGCAGGCCGGTATGTTGCACTGATTGTCCAGGATGATTCTTACTTCGGAATTCTGCCTGGCTGAAAAGTTTTTCCACAATCCGCCGGACGGGTCGCGCGACATCACCACGGCCTTTCGTTCGTGAAGGCCCGGCGCCGTCATCAAATAAGGCTGGATGCAGACGTATTCGTCGCCGGCCCGCCTGACCAGATGCGAATCATTATTCAAATCGTTTCGCGCGCGGGTGGCCAGCGAGTGCAACAGCACGGCGTGATAGACCGAATTGGCCAGTCTCTTTTTAACGAATTGTGATTTTATCGCGTGAAATATGGCCATGCGCAAATCGACCAGTTTCATATTCGCCAGAATTTTTGCGGAACCATCCGTCGCGGACAGCGGAACACATTCAATCGCCATAATATCAAAGCCATGGTCTTGGGCGATTGCCAAAGCCTCGCGCAGACAGTGCTCGACGGGGCTGCCGCCATAGCCGTGGTCGGCCTCGAAAATACGGGATTTGCTTTTTTCCTGTTTCGACGGGCTGTAGAATACGTTCGCGATATGGGTGTCGTGCGCGCAAACCTGAAAGCATTCACGAAAGTATTTTTCAGAAATATTGGAATTTGTGTTTCCCGGATCCGGGTCGTTGTCTGACATTTTGCTTTTAATCTCTTTTGTTTTGTCCGAGCAGTTTATTCTATCCTTTTTTAAAAGATTGTCAAATTGTTTTAAACTTGACGCTGCGCCCGGATTTTTTCTATAATTTCCATGCATAAGGAAAGGAAGAAAGGGATGAAGAAGATTTTATTGGCTGTTTTTGTCGCCCTGGCGTTGGCCGGGTGCGGTCAGGTCTATGACCGCGAGCCTGTCGGCGTCGGCTATGACAACGACGAGCTGAAGTTGTCGCCCTGCGCGTGTATCATGGTGTACCAGGCCTAGGCCGGCCGCCGGTATCGGCCGACGTCGTTGGGTTTGTGGAGCAGATTATGAACTATCCGGATAATTTCGAAACACCGGTTTTTCCGGCGGGAAAGCGCATTGCGATTTCCCGCTTTATGGCTATTGGCACGCTGACCGCTTTCCTGGTCATTGTATTTTTATGCGCGGTGTTGCTATGGTCTTCGCGTTCCGATCGTCTGGTTCCATTTATGATTTCCACGGACAACGCGACCGGCGAATGGCGGGCCCTGGGCAAATCGGATGACGGCGCCAGCTATTCCGTGGAATACACGATGCAGGAATCTTTGGCCGGGAATTTCACCAGGGACTGGTTCAGAATATCCCCAACGCCCGTCGTGAATGAAATCGTGTGGCGGCGATGCGACCGCGCCGCGTGCGGGTCGGACGAAGGCCTGATGTTCGGTTCGAAACAATGCGCGATTTATTGCAACGCCAGCGACGAAATGTTTTCGCGTTTCTTTTTCGACGTGCTGCCGGGCTATCAGCGGCGCGCCGAATATGGCGATGTCTGGTCCCTTAACGATAATGACATGACGATATTGCCGGCGGGGCAAATCGAACCGGCCGGCGGAACCTGGACGGTAAAGTCGACCGTATCATCGGACGCGACGGGGGATTTTAAAATTGTTGCCTTTGTCACCATCGCGCGCAACAACAGTTTTTATCCGAAAACGCTTGGGTACTATGTGGCGGACTTTAATTCGTACAGGATTGACCAGTGAGAAAACTGATTATGTTTTTTGCCGGACTTGCATTGCTGTTGCTGACGTTCGCGACGCTGTATTTTTCCGGCGCGCTGTTCGACGCCGGCAACAAACGATATATCAGCGCTTTCGTTTTCCAGCCGAATAATCTGTCGGCATACAGGATAGGCCATCCCTTGCCCTTGGACCGGCTGTCTGACAAGTTCGTACGCGAAAAATTGATTAAAAAATTCGTTGTCGAATATTTTTATGTGACGCCCAATCTGGCGAACATCGAACGGCGCGCCCGCGCCAACAGCGTCATGGCCGCGATGGCATCGCCGGCCGTGTTCAAAGAATGGATAAAGACCGAGGCCGACGTTATTGAAAAACTGTCTGGAAAAAAAATGATGCGCACGGTCGCCGTCGCCGACGAGATTATTCAAAAAGGCGATTACTGGGAAGTCTATTACAAATTGAAAACCTGGGACGTACCCAATGATATGGATGCGCAGCCCGTCGTCAGCGACGGCGTCATGTATCTGAAACTGTCCTTTGACAAGGGTGTCCGCGACAAAATAAACGGGCAGGATTTCGACGCTCAGAAATATTTGGGCAAAGGCGGAGACCCTGCCGCGATTTTCAAATTCACAGTAGAAGAAGTGCAAAGATAATGAACGATAAGAAACGGTTTTCATTAAGAAATATTTTTCGTCACGCTTGCGGTCTGTTTCTTGTTCCTTGTGTCCTGCTCTGTTTCGGCGCGGCCGGCGTGGCCGATGATTCGTTTCTGTCGGACGATTTCGCAATTGTCGACAGCAGCGATTCGGATATTATCGCGAATCCGATTGCAATGGATTCGGACGCGGCGCCCGCGAACGTCGGCGGATTCGACATTGCCGGCGCCATGCTGGGCATGCCGTTCGAAGATGTTCAGACATTGTTCTTTAAAACAAAATCTCTGTACACTCCGCGAAAAAAAAACAGCATCGTCTACACTATGCACAAGGACTGGAAATACAATCTTGATTACGAATGCCGCCAGCGGAAAATCAACGTGCCTGCGGAACTGGAAAAGTGCATTAATACGCTGGCGCGCAGCCGCGGATTGCTGTACGCGTCCGAATTGCACTTGGAACGCCCCGAGACCAACGAGAAGATAGAGATTTATTTCACCAGCAACGCGACGGACAATGTCGTGTGGCGCGTGACATATAAAAACGACGTGAATGAAGTCGAAGGCAGCGCGGAAAAATTCGAAAACCAGCGCCAGAAAAAAATCCTGGCGTTCTGGCAGGGCGTCTTGGACAAGTATGCCGCGCCGAATTCTGGGGGCGACAAATGGCTGTCCACCGGCAACGCGTACGACCCGATGATGACTGCGTATTACGGATCGCTGGATTTGGTGGACATGGGGCGCAACGCCAGCGACGCAGCCAAGAACGTGAACGATTCGCGCGAAAATTTCCGCGCGAAACCGTATGCGTTTTAAGGAATCAGTTCAAAGGAATCAGGAATCAGAAATTATCTGAATTCTTATAAATCGGGATTACTTGCCGAATTCGTGGCCAGATGCTATTTGCGGCTGCATGGATTTCGAATCTTGGAATCCAGGTATATCACAGGACGCCATACGGGTCGCGCCGAAATCGACATCATCGCACGCCGTGGAAATCTGATTGTATTTTGCGAGGTCAAAAAACGCGCTGACCTGGAAACGGCGTTGGATGCGGTGACGCCCGCCCAGGCCCTACGTTTGCGCAAAGCCGCCCAGAATTATATATCCCGGATTTATTGGACCGGCGACGCCCGGTTTGACATAATCGCGGTTTGCAATAACAAAGTTTACTGGATTCAGAACGTTATATAATTCGGTTGAAAACAGATATTTTATCCGTTAAAATATTTGCGTTTTAAACAAAGGAGAAACTTATGAAAAAAGTAATGTTGGCATTAGTTGCGCTTGGCATGCTGTCTGCCTGCACAGGTTCTTACAAATCAGGCAACTGCGAATATGATTTCTGGTTCCACAAAGATATTTCCATTTCCAAAATCATTGGTTCGTGCGGAAAGTAATATAGGTCCGACTGCATACGATTGGATAAAGCCCGCGCGATTGCGCGGGTTTTAAAATTCCCGCTTGGACCACCCACGAAAATCCGGCTGGTTTTCGCGGGGCCCGGTGGCGGGAATCCCTTGTATGTATTATTTTTGGCTCAACTGACAGAAAAATATCTTTTTCAAACAAATCTTTGCAATAGCTGTGTCATCCCGTGGCTTGACCACGGGATGACACAGCAAGGAATAACGAGTTCTTTGCATGTCAATCGGGCGAAGATTGAACAAATCTTAAATCCATAAATCTGAAATCTTAAATTCTATGTTGATTTCTGTCTAAACGTTTTGTATACTCAATGACGAATCCATAGGGAATGGGTTCGGGTCCTTCAAAAAGACCATATAATCGGCAGCAATGTAAAAATTGCTGCAATCCCGCACAGCAACAGCGGGCTTTATGCCCGATTTTTGTTGCATCCCCGCTTGGTCGGGGGGCTGTTGGTTATAAAATAGTCTCGGCTGCGCTTGCGCGGACGAGTCGAAGACCAACGGGGTCATTCGATTATATGATTTTTTGAACCTCCCGACCGCCAATTTCCCTTGGCGGTTTTTTGATTCTATACAAAAAAAAGGGAGATATAAGATGAAAAAAATCATCGCGGCATTGATGCTGACGCTGCTTGTCGCAACAGATTTGATGGCCGACACAGCCTATGTTGGTACGGTTGACACTATTTGCTATACAGGCCCATCTTACGGAGATTATCGCGAGCTAAACACTGCGTACGATTATGTGAATATTACCTACACTCGGTCCGATGGAAATCATTTTTTTACCTGCACTATCAATAGCTATGCCTGCAGACCAGACAAAAGCTACTCAAGTGATGGCTGCACAGATTGTCCAACGGGCTCGGTTGCCACTCCTACCGGAAAAGGCTATAATTCCACCATCGACCCGATTTGCAGATACTGCATTATGGGATATTACCGGGACGTCGTCCTTGGTGCGTGCGTGGCATGTCCGTACGGCGGAACTTCCAGTAATCGTCCGGAAGACAATTCCAACATAATCGCGTGTTCTCAAGAAGCCGGCACATACACCGACGACACGGGAACCTATGACCTAAGCGGCACATGCAATTACGAAGAATAGCAGTTTCCAGTTAACAATTAACAGAGCACAGATAGCAGTTAATTAAAGAATAAAGAAAAAAGAATAGAGAATAAATATATGCTCGGTCTAAGTTCCCCTCCCTTGGAAAGGTGGCATGCGTAGCATGACGGGATGGTTTGAGGCTTCGAGATTAAACTCTTATTCTCTAACCACCTCCCCGTCTGCCTTCGTTCGTCGCCGCCGCCGCGGCGTCCGAACTTCGGCGCGACGGTACTCCTCCACAGGAGGAGAACTTAGACCGAGCATATATTTATTCTTTATTCTTTATTATTTATTCTTTATTTTATTACCGCGGCTTTAATCAGCGTGACGTCTTCCTTGATTCCGTCGATTTTCATTTTCAACTGCCCTATTCCCGATTCCAAAACGGCGGCGCGGTTTTCCAGCGCTGTGATTCGGACTTCGTCTTTCTGCACATAGGCCATCGACGAATCCTGGCGCGCGGCCCAGTACACCAGGCCGCCTACGAACATAATTAAAAACCAACTGCCGCGCAGAAAATCAATTATTCCTGTTATGCTCTGTTTTTCTATCATGTATTTTATTAATAGTTACTAGGTACTTGGTACTGGGTACTAGTGACTATTTTCCCCTTTCTATTAAAGTTTCTATTTGATGAACCAGGGCGCGCTGGGCCTCCAGCGTGCGCAATTCGGCCTCGGTCGCGGTGGCGCCCAAAAAGCGCTCGATGGTAATTTTGCGCAGGTGCCGCAGCACGGCCGTGCCCGCGGGCGCCGCGAAGCATCGCGCGAAGTCTTTTTCGATTTCCGTTTTCATTTTCGCGTTCCTTTTATAAAATAGTGTCTTGTTTGGTCATCAATACAATCGGTGCGACGTATTTTAATTCCGCGTCCGAGTGCAGCGAAATCCGCTCAATCAATCCGCGACGCGACAGGATTTGCAATCCGCGCTCGCACATTGGGCGAATGAATTCGTGCAGCAGCCGGCCGTACGTCGCCCCCAGCACGCGCATCATTTCCGCGTTGCGCGCCAGGACTTCGGTCGCCGTCATTTCGCGGTCCGATAACAGGCCCAGTCTGTCCGCCAGCAGCGAATGCCTGATTCGGTCGCGCAAATCACCCAGAATAATCTGGGACACGTCGAAGTCCGCGCCGCTGGACAAAGGCGTCAGGCCGGAACTGCCGACCGCTTTTGGAATAATCGCGCCCGGCGTCAGATTGATGTTGGACAGGTTGATAACGCCATCGTCGTCCGCCTGCCAGATGCCGCTGACGGCAATCGTCGCGTTTTTCAATACCAATTCGACGACCTTGTTCGCCGTTTTGATGTCCGGCAAAGCGCGCAGAATTGGGCCGCGGCCGTATTGTTCGCCGCTGGCGACGGACCAGCGGAAAATAATGTAGGGATTCGTTTCGAATATTCCGGTTGATACGATGTTGTTCTCGATGTCACCGCCGACATCCAGCCAGGCCGTGAATTCCTGGCCGATCAGGGCCTGGACCAGTTTCAGCGGCGTTTGGGGATTGTTTCGAATCGTATCGCGCATGTCCACCGGCGGCGTCCATTCGGGATACTTTTCCATAACGTCGGCCGCAGACATTGATGTCGTGTGAAACACTGCGTTCGGCAGAATCGCGATGTCAGCCATCGGAATCGCAGTGAATGAAAATGCGCTGTCGGAACCGATTGGATTTTCAGACATAAACAGACATGCGGTGCCCAGGATAATCAAATCCAAATAGCATTGATGAACGGTCGTGTAAAAATTCGAATCGTTCAGGTGCGCGCGCAAGACCCGGGCCGCGGCGTCCGCGTCCGGCGACAAGTCGCTTTCGCGGACCAGTTCCAGCCAGGCCGATTCCGGCGGCGTCAGCAGCGAATAGATGCTGGCGGCCAGATTGTCCGCCGCGTCGCCGGCGGTCGCGTCGAACAGGGTCGCCGCATCGTCGTCCGCCAGCGGCATGGTATAACGCTGTGCCTGTTCCCATCGGGTTATCCACGGCGCGCGGGCGTCCATGGCGTTTTTATAAAGTTGCAAAAGTTGTTTGTGCATATATGTTCCTTTTTTTATTTAAAAATCGCCTTGCAAAATGCGCGGCGGTCGGATATAATTTCTTTGTCGCAGGGTGTTCCTGCGGCGGGGCGTAGAAACCCTTTCTTTAGCGTCGATAAAGACGAAAAAACTCCAACCGTTGGTTGGAGGACTCCCGAATATATCGAATAGGGCGTGCAATTCTAAAGATTGTTTCTAACCTCCAACCACCACATTCGTCGGTGGTTTTTTACTTGCCGAAAAATGGAGGTCTTGAATGAAAAAATCAACCATAATAGCTTTACTTGTCTGGGCGGTTGTATTCCAAGGCGTTTTTGCAGATGTAGTTACAGTTTCAGATATTACCGGAAGTTATGAAACTGATGGTTTTGAGATTTCGACCCCGGAAACCGACTACGAAAATGGCATATATACGACTTATAATACCGGGGCGCAATACTTGTCCTCTAAATACTATAAAGGTCAGATTGTTGATATTTATACTTATTACTTATATGCTGATATAAACGATTATCTTATTCAAAGCGTATGCGCTTCTGGAGGTGGCGATTATGCCGAGTGGAGTTGTGATGTTCCAAGGACTAATCTTGATAATAATCCTAGTGATGACGAAATATATTGCTATTGCCGTTTGAAGAGAATAAGTGATAATGTTAGCTCTGTCGGTTGGGTCTTCTTCGCGGGCAACACGGTCGACTATTGCGCGAGGCTCTGCGCGCATGATTGCGCGTACTACGTCAGCGAGCAGCCCGACTTCGTGTCTGCGTTATTAGCACCATTCGAACCCTAACTCCTGTATGCATGACGCGCCGTGTGGCCGTTACCCCTAGCAGTGTCATCCCGGGGCTTGACCCAGGGATGACACTGCTAGGGGTGACGACAAGAGGGAATAATGTCGAAAAAGGTACATTCATATCACTTGGTTTAAACTTTAAAATCCGTCCTGGCTTTTAATATTTGTGCGCCCGCGGACAGCGGCCGAATCGGTATCGGTTGTATGCGCAGCGCGCCCGCAACCGCATCCAATCCGTCGTCATACTGTGACGCACCAAGCGGCGACCAGCCTAGCATTTCCGACAACAGCGGCGTGTTCGCAACCCGCCTGTGCGCATGCATCCGGCCAGTTGTCAGCAAGGGTTCTATGGAATCCAGGATTCGGGTCTCCTTTCTCTGGTGGTTGACGATTTTCTGAACGACGACGGGCTGGCCGCGCTTTTGCGCGGCCTTGCGCATGATTTCTGGCAAAGCGTTGCCGATGCCGTTGACCTCAATGGCGATTCTGTTGGTTCCGTGCCGGCGCATAAAATCCAAAACCGCGCCGCATTGCGTCGCCAACGGATGCAAGTCTTCGTCGGACACCGTCAAATATAAAATATCGTGGATAAAAACGCGCCTGTTTCTGTCGTCGCGGTAAATCAGGACGCAGACGCTGCCGTCGGATTTGACGCGTCCGCCCGACGGGTCCCAGTACATGGCCATACCCGTTAAGGTGAAAGAGCGAAGAGCGCAGAGCGAAGGTGATTCGTTATTATTAACATCTTCCACCTGCGACCTGCGCTCTACGCTCTGCCGCGAAGCGGCAAGGCGCTCTTCCACCTCTATTGTTGCGGTTCCGGGATTGAATTCGCCGCTGTAAAAATGCAGAGCGCCAGGGTCCAAGCGCGCTTTTTCCTCGCTGATATATTCCAGCATCATCTGCGACGAAAAATGCCGCGCGCCCACGGTTTCGCGCAATTGTTCGACCTTGCTCAGCGGGAACAGCTGCGGCCAGGCCGGCGTTCCGTCGGAATCCACAATCGGAATTTTCAATTCCCGATACCCGATTAAAAAAGGGGTTGAATTTTCAAAACTTTGATATACTCTAGACATTGTTATCTATCTTTATTTTAATAGAACGATGTTTTGTAAATAATATATATGCAAGGAAAACCGACAAAGACGTATAAGCATACGTCAAGGAGGTTTGACGAAGCAGATGTGTTATTTACAAAACACCCGAAGGGCAGAATTATTTTGGATTTATAACGGCGGGTTTCCGCTTATCCGTATGTCCAATACGGATTGCGCGCCACCCCTTGTTCAAAATCCAAAATAATTTCTGTCGTTCATCAAAATAAAGACAGATAACAATGCCCAACATGGATTTCACACCTAAAACATTGCCCACCAATTTGGAAGCCGAACAGGCCGTTCTGGCCGCGGTTCTGATGAACAACCGCGCGTTGGAACGTATCGGCGAATTCCTGAAGCCCGAACATTTCACGCATCCGTCGCACCAGGAAATATACCGCCTGGCAGAAAAGCAATTCGCGGCCGGAATTCCATTCGACATCATCACCGCAAAGAATTATCTGGAACAACAGGGCGTTTTGGAATCGGTCGGCGGCGTGGATTATCTGACTCAGTTGTCCGGCGCGGGCGCGACGGTCGTCAACGTCGACCAATATGGCCGCATCGTCCACGACAACGCCCTGCGCCGCGAATTAATCGGCCTGGGCCAGGATATTACCGACAAGGCTTTTATCGAAGACCCCGACACCCCGGCCGCGCGCCAGATTGAAATCGCGGAACAGAAACTGTTCGAAATGTCGGTGACCGGCGCCGCCGAAAAAGGCGCGATGTCCATGGGCGGCGCCCTGCGCGCCGCGCTGGAAGAGGCCGAAATCGCATACAAGGCAGACGGCAAGCTGTCCGGCCTGACCACCGGTTTCCGTGACCTGGACAAATCCGTCAGCGGCCTGCACCATTCCGATTTGATTGTCATCGCCGGCCGCCCTGCGATGGGAAAGACCGCGTTTGCGATGAACATCGCGTTCAACGCCGCCGGCGCGATTCTGTCGGGCCGCGCGAACAAGCAGTACAAGGGCTGCGTGGTGTTCTTCAGCCTTGAAATGTCAGCGTCCCAATTGGCGGCGCGCGTTTTGTCTTCCCAGACCAAGGTTCCGATGACATCCATGCGCAACGGTTCCCTGACCGACGAAGAATTCCTGAAGATGTCGCAGTATTCCGACGCGCTGGCCAAGGTTCCGCTGTTCTTCGACGACACGCCTGGAATGTCCGTGCCGATGATGCGCACGCGCGTGCGCCGGCTGGCGCGCAAGCATGGCGGCGTCGCGCTGGTCGTCATCGACTATCTGCAATTGATGACATCCCCGGGCGGGCGCCGCAACGACAACCGCGTCCAGGAAATTTCCGAAATCACACGCGGATTAAAAATGCTGGCCAAGGAAATGGACGTGCCGGTCATCGCCCTGTCCCAGTTGTCGCGCGGCGTCGAATCCCGCGACGACAAGCGGCCCCAGTTGGCGGATTTGCGCGAATCCGGCTCTATCGAACAGGACGCCGACTTGGTCATGTTTACGTACCGCGAGGAATACTATCTTGACGGCCGCGACCCGTCCAACAAACTATCCGGCCGCGACAATACCAGCAGCAGCGATAACTGGAAGGCGCGCCTGGACCGCGCACGTGGCAAGGCTGACATCATCATCGGCAAGAACCGCCACGGCCGCCCGGAAACCATCAGCCTGCGGTTCGCCGGCGAATACAGTCTGTTTGACGATTTCGACGAATTCGAATCACGACAGCCCGCCGGGCCAGCTCGTCCGGCCGCACCGGCGCCCACATCGGACATCGTCGACATCGACCAGATTCCCGACAACATAATGTAACCTTTATAATTATTCGCTTGCGTAAGCAAAGAAATTTGACTAGAATTTTGTCAAGAATGTAATTATTGACAACTTTGTTGAATCAAGGAGTTTTGCGATGGCCCAAGAAGAAATCATTTTTCCGAATAATATCCGCAGCATCCGTCTGGGAATCGGCATGAAAATGACCGAACTGGCACGACGCGCCAAGCTGTCTTTATCGGCGGTTTCCAAAATCGAAAAAGGCGTGCGCCGCCTGAACCAAAAGCAGCTGCTGAATATATGCAACATTCTGGGATGCAAGCTGTCGGACATCTTTATCAAGGAATCCGACGAAGTCGCCGGCGAATGGCAATCCGAAATCAAGCGCCGCCTGACGGACAACGAGGGCAGCGGTCTGAAAATCTTTGGATCGGGTTTGCGCAAGATTCGTCAAAAGTCCGGAAAAACCATCGCTCAGGCCGCGCAAGCCGCCAGCATGACATTGTCCGTTTATCATAAAATCGAGGTCGGCCAGCGCGAAGTTTATCAGAACGAGGTAGAACCCCTGGCGAAATCTTTCGGTTATAATATCGGGGGCCTGTTCGACGAAATCGCCGCCCTGTACAAGGCCGGCGAATTGAACAAGCAAATCAGCAAAGTCAAAGAACGCATAAAATCCGTTCTTATCCCGGGCAGTCCGCTGTCGGGAATCGATTTGCCCGCGAACCTGTACGGCGCGAAATTATACGACAGCGCGCGCGCGAAACTGGTGCCCGTTTTCGGAACGCCCGACGCCAAAAGCATCACGCTGCGCAAATCCGACAAGACGATGATTGTCGCGCCCTTGACGCTGGAGGGCCGCAAAGGCGTCTATGCCGTCAAACCGAATTCTAAACGCATGTGCAACGTTCTGCCCGACAAATGCTATGTTTTCGCCGACAGCGAAACCAAGCCGGCCGTCGGCGATATGGCGGTTTTCATCGACGCGGACTTTGACAAGATGGATGTCAACGAAACGGTCGCAGCCCAGGTCTCGGTCGTGCGCGAAGACCCCAAGGGTCGGCTGTACGGCCAGCTGTTTTCGCCTGAAGAAAAAATCACGGCCAAAACAATGCACAAAGTCGTCATGATTGTAATGGAATAAAATATCCAACCAGAGAGAGAATACATCGTGAAGCCAAGACCAAGCATCGTCGCGCAGAAACTGCTGAACCTTTACCGCCAGCAGCACGTCATCTTTGGCGGATGGAAAACCGTCAATCAAATTTTTATCGCCGAGGCCGACGACGACGTCATATCGGAACTGCCGAATTTGCCGACGGGCCGCATGCTGGCCCAGCACATCGCGAACTTGCGCAGCGGCAAGACACCGATGGATTCCATTTCCGTCGAACTGATGCCGTACGGCGGCCTGATGGCCGAGGCCGTCGCATCCACCCACCTGTCCGGCGAAGAAATATCGCAACTGCGCGGCGCGTTGGATTCTTTCGTTCCTGATTCGGACGGCTTGGCGCGCATACAGTCCCTGGACGTCGTCAAAAAATTCGGCGACGAATGGCAGGTCGCCATCCGCAGCGCCCTGCTCGACGAACCGAAACTGCAGGAAAGCTGGAACGTTGTCATCAAAACCGCCCGCGCCTATTATTTATGGAAGGTTGCGAACGACATGCTGGCGTCGCCGATTTCGGAACGCTCGCGCGCGCAGATTCAGGCGGATTTGCCGGAATACGAAACCTATCTGCCAATGTTCGGCGAAGCGGGAACGAAATTATTGTCCAAGCTGCGAATCTATGTCAGCAGCGTGTAAAACGCCCCGTTGGGGCGTTTTTAAATAGCAAATAGCAAATTTGGTGCAAGATTGGGCTGTGGTGCTATAAACGGCACCCCATCTGCTATTTGCTAATTGCTATTTGCTATTTTGTAAATCGTGTCCATCGCGTGCGGTGTTCCGATATAAATCATTGCGCCGTTTGGCGACAGGATAAAATCCAGTTCGCGCAAACGCGTGCGCAGGATTTCCCGTTTCTGCGCTGTGTTGCAGGTGTTGGGAACCTCTACGTCGTCGCAAATAATCAAATCCGCGCGCATGCCCGTTATGTTTCCGTGAATTCCCTGGCATATGACCGACGGTTCGCGAATCCCGACGGGGCGCTGTATCGTTATCTTGTGCGCGCCCCATTCTTTTCGAATCGCCGGCAGCATATGCGCGCAGGCCGGATGGTTTTCCAAAATATGCCTGATATGCGATACCATTCGCGACGACAGATTGCTTTCCGCCGATAAAATCAAAATCCGGGTTTCTGGCCGCAGACGCAAAACGCACGCGGCGAACACGCCGACGACGGATGATTTTCCGGAATGGCGGAACGCTTTCAGCAATCCGCGCCGCGGCGGATTATCCAGCACCTCGGCCAGAAATTCCATTATCTTTTTATGATGCCCTGGCGTTTCAAGATTCAGCAGTCCGTTCCAATCGTCTAAAAACCTAAAGCATTCCGTAATCATCGCTGTTTTCGTTCTGCGCGGCGGCGCCGACGCTGCCGTAATCGTTTATCAATCGCGGCAGCGCGTTATCCAAAACGGACAACAGATTGTTGTACAGCCCCAGCACGCTTCCGCCGGACAATTTATCTTCGATAATATCCGTCGTGTATTTGATAAAAGACAGCACGTTGTCATGAACGTTTTTCCATTCTGCTAAATCAATATCGACGGCGCGCAGGTCGCGGAACGCTTCTAGCAGAAAATTAAAGTCCGTGTTCAGATTTTCAGGGTCGATTTTCGCGGTCGGCTGGTAATCGACGACTCGGCTCAGCGAGATTTGCCTGAATATGTCTATGGCCGCGCCGGCGGCGGGCGCGGCGGCGAACACGACATATCCGCCGTCGAAATTTTCGTCGGCATGCGCGTCGTATTGCGACGCGTCCAGTAATTTTCCGTCGACGGCGACACGGACGTCGGCCTCTTGGAAAAACGGGAACGCGAATAAAAATTCCGTCGTCGCGCCGTCGCCGATATAAGAAATCTTATGCATATTTTACTCCTGATTAATAAAATACCGTCGCAAACGCAACGGTATTTCGATTTTTTTACGTTTTATCTATCATCTCTATATAACTAACAACATAATAACCAGAACCCATGTTATCACCGATATAAACGGAATGGACAGCACCCACCATTTATATCTCACGAATAACAACAGCGACATTATCCAGAATACAACAGAGGACAAAAAGATAAAAATTATATTAAAATTCGTGCAACATACTTCTGTTTGCATTGCATAATTGTCACGGCAATATCCATCCCAAAAACTATCCCACTTTCCGATGGTCGCGCTTGCTTGCAACTCATTGAAAAAAAATAAAAAAGAACAAAAACCAAGAATTGCAATTACCCAATATAAATAATATTTCCAGTTCTTCATTTCCGCCTCTTTGCACTTTTTAGTATTTTACATAAATTATAACATCTCTTCCATTAAATTATCTATGCCAAACATATTATTATACTTTGATGCTTAAAATCATGAAATATCTTCCACAGGCTGCTGCTGCTTGTTTTTTTCTTTTTCGCGCACCCATAAGTCAAATTGTTTGCCCAGTCTCTTCAATATTGATTTTAATAAATTATGATTGTCAGGCTTTATGCTTCTATATCTTTCCATATTTAATCTTTTCTTTTCGTCAAAGGGCTGTTCTGTCTCGCTTTTCAGGCGTTTTAAAACGGCCCCCTCGGTAATTCCCTTGGACGACATTCCGTCGGCGCCGTATTTCGCGCGCTGGGCGGCCAAGGCTTTTTTCACCAGATTCGTTTTGTTCTTTTCGTCTTCGGCAATCTGCGCCAAGATTTTCTGCCGCTGTGTTTTGGCTTCTTTTTTTGATTTGTTATAATCCAGTATCGTCGTTACGTCGGATACGATTTGTCCCATTTTTCTCTCCTTTCTTTTTTTAAATTCCGTATATTCCGTTCATCGTGACGGACAACACAGTCGCGGGCAGCGGTTCCGCGCCCTCTATTTTCCACAGCGGTTTGATGGCGTCCGCGCACGTGCCCAGCAGATTGATGGACACGTCCCCGGAATATCCCGGCGAATCCGCGCCATAGACTTCATTGGGCAGCGGCGCACGAAATCCGTTTATAAATAATGATTTCGTATTCAAAACGCGCGCCGTCAGTTTTCTCAGCCGGATTTTATTCGGCGCGTGCTTGCCCGACAGCAAAGGTAGCCCGGCCGCCTGATACGAGAATCCGCAATCATCGCCGTCGGTCATCGAATCGGCCGAGAATTTTTCTATGAACGTCTGGTCGCCGCGGTGGACGACGACGAATGTCTCGCCGTCCATGACGGCGACCGATTTAAAATCGCCCTGGGTTTTATAGACGCCCCATGCAGAAATCCCCAGCGCGGAATTCTTGTTCAGAACCGCTGCATGGCCGTTCGCCATCACGACGAACAATTGATTAGTCCGGTCGTTATAGGCCAAATCCATCGGCCCGGCCATCATATGTTTGGACAACGCGCACAAATCAGCCGCGCTGTACGTTTCGCCCAAATCGTCCAGCGTCAGTTCCCGGATGTCTTTGCCGCCGGCGGATATGAAGACGGTGCCGCCTTCTATTTTCTGCGGCGGCAGATAGCGCGACGCGACGCTGCCGACGGACGTATGCTGCCTTATGTTCACCGACGACGGTGTCAGCGGCTTGTTCGAAATCGCCCATTCGCCCGCCGACGTCAGAATCTGCAGGTTGTCGCTGCTGACCACAGTGCAGATTTGTTGGCGCTGTTCCGACAGCAGCGTGATAAAGATGGCCTCGTCGTCCAAACCCGTGCCGACGTCAAAATTGTTATGAACGCCGACCTTGGACATCCACACGCCGCTGGGCCAATCACGCGACCCGCCGAACACCAGGCGGTCCTGGTGAAACGAAATGCTGCGCGGCCATCCGCGGGATTTGCCGAATGCGGCCTCGGCCCAGTCCGTCACGGCGGCACTGGGCAACGTATATCCGCCGCTGGTAATCGCGACCACGACCGTCGGGCTGACGTATTGGGTCACGGTCCATTGCCTGCCCAGCAAAAACAAATGGCCAAAGACGTAATCTTCGGTCCAGAAACTCTGGCTGGCCGTAAGGGTCGCGTAGTTGTTGCCGCCGTTGTTCGCCGTGACGGTAATCTTTACCGCGGCCGCGTCGTCGAATTTCATAAACGGCATGTTGATCGTCGTATTGTTCTCGGATGAAAAAACGAATGGCGACAAATCGAACGAATCGGCTTGTTTTCGCAATGTCTGCGGCTGGTAATCCGGATGTACGAAAATGATTGTTCCGAATCTCTGCGCGTATTGCAGACATGTCAAATCATCCGCGCCCCACGGGGAAATCAGCGCTGCGACCTTGACGCCGTCACAAAAGACGTTCAGTTTTCCGTCGGTCAGCGCCAGCAGATAATTTTCGCCCTCGTTAACGGAAAACTGTATCAGCCGCGCGTCTTGCGACGTTTCCGCGACGCGCTGCAAACCTTTGCGCCTGGACAGCGCGCCACTGGACAGCACGTCCATATTTTCCAGTTTCGACAATCCGTCGATGCTTTCGCGGGCAAAGAATTCGGGCGACACTTCGCCGGCCGCGAAAGAATTCTGCGTATGAATAAAATTTCCCATAATGTCATCCTTTGAGATTTGAGATGCGAGACGCGAGACGCGAATTTAAAACCTGGAACTAATCAGCGAGAATTCCTTAACACCGGCGTTCGCCGATATGGTGCTGTCTATAAACTTGGCGGATTTCAATTCCGATTCGTACAGCGCGACCAGCATTCTGAATACCGTCTGATCGCCGGCCAGCGGGATGCAGAATTCCATCGCCAGCTTCGTCGCCGCCAGCGAAATGAAATAGCTTGGAAAATTTTCGACCGGCGTCCGAACCAGCGCCGTGATTGAAAGCGTCTCGTCCGCGGATATTATTTTGTTCCCCAGCACCTGGCCGCCGCAATGCAACACGCGCAGGACATCGCTTGGTATTTGGAAATCGCCTTCGGCGGTTTTGTTCAGATTGAATTTTTTCGTCGCGAATTTCCACGGATGCGACGCAATCAATGTGTCGACGACCGGGTCGAACAGAGTCCGGGACAACTGCGCTGACGCGGTGTTATCATTCCAGGACTGAATCGGCTGTTCTCCCAGCTTCAGCAGCGCCGCTGCGCATAAATCAATTTTGGTAAGCATGATGAAAAAACCTTCGGTTCTCAGTGTTGAATGTTGAGTGTTGAATTCAACACTCAACATTCAACGCTCAATATTCGCATAATTTTTCCGTGCAAAATTATGCGAGCGCGCCCGTTGTTACATTCTGGCTGGTTATGTTTATTTTCTTGATGGCGGTATTGTCGGACGCGTTGATGATAACGACATCGCCGATGTTCATCAGGCTTTTTACGCTGTTGAAATAACCGTTCGCCGATATTGTCGTTATGGTTTCGCCCGCGGCGTAATGCCACAGTGTGAATCCGTTGGCGTACGCGATTACAGACAAGTTCTTGTTTTGAAATGCCATGTGGTTTTCCTCCTGGAAGTTACAATATTTTCATGATTCGTATCACGTGTCGCATGTCGCGCTTACGCTTCTTCGCATTTGATGCGGACGATTCCGTCCGCATCAATCAAAGACGCGCCCTGGGACATGCTGTTGGATATGAAGTGCGCGGCGCGCTCGCCATGCCAGCTGACGTCCGTCTTGACTTCCTGGCCACAGGCGTGTCCGACGCTGGACGAGTGATAGACAAAGCAGTCGCGTTCGCCCTCGCCGGCCGGCAGAGCGTTGTGCAGCACCCAAACCAGCCCCAACCATTTCTTGGTTTCAAACCCAGATACCAGCGGCGTTTCGCCACCGACATATTCGGCGGACACAAATTCGTCCATGGACAGCAGCTGGTTCCACTGCTGAACGCCGACGACCGCGAACCGGCGGCCGTCGTCGGGAACATCGTTCGCATTCAGTTTTTCAACCGCCGCCAAAATCAAATCCTTGGTCAGGCCGGTCGAATAATCGCCGACTTCGTTCGACGCGGCGTTCATCGCGCTGATAATCAGCTCGTCGGTTTTGCGTCCCAACGCATAGGCGCCGGCGCTGGCCACGACGCGGCGTTCGTCGATGTTCGTTTTCAGTTCGTCCAACGCGTCGACCCAGTCGCCCGCGTAATAGTCCTGCAAAAGACATTCGACGGGTTCATGGTTCAGATTCATCACTGGAACGATGCCGTGACGCGATTTTGTGCTGGCCGTGCCTTTGCCGACCTTTTGAAAGGTGGTAGAGGCGCCGACAACACCGGATTTGCTGCGAACTGTGGAACGCAGCTTGGTGCCCATTTGCTGATAAGCCAAATGGACTTCGGCTTCGAATTGCTTTACGAAGACCTGGTCTATGGAAACTGACATTATTTTTCCTTTGTTGTTTCTTTGTTCAGAAAAAAAAAGCGCGCAAGCGCGCGCCGGCTATGAATTTTGTTTTCGGGTTATGCCTTGGTTCCGACGGGCCCTTGGGCCGCGGCGGCCACGCGCCAGAAAACAAAACGCGCGGGTCCGAACGAATGGGTCCGGGATTATCCGCTGAATAGAATAAAAAAATCAGGCCGACCGCGTTTTCCGCATTGCGCGCATGATAAAGGCGCGGCCGCGGCGCGGGCACGCTTTCACGCGCGAATGACGCCGGTACAACGTCGGTCTGATTTTTCAATCCGCAAATAAGAACGCCCCGGCGAACCGGGGCGCATAAATCCACTGACGCAGATTTATTATTTTTTCTTTGCAACTTTTTTCGCGGCAGGTTTTTTCGCAACCGCTTTTTTTGCAACAGGCTTTTTAACCGCGGCCTTTTTCACAACCGGCTTCGCAGCAGGTTTTTTCGCAACCGCTTTTTTCGCCGCTGGCTTCTTTACCGCCGGTTTTTTAACAGCTGGCTTTTTGACGGCCGTTTTTTTCGCCGCTGGTTTCTTTACTGCCGGTTTCGCGGCAACCTTCTTAACAGCAGGTTTAGCAGCTGGTTTTACGGCAGCTTTTTTCGCGGCCGGCTTTTTTGCAGCTGGTTTCTTCGCAGCTGGCTTTAAGAATGTAAATGCCATTCTTCTTCTCCTTCTTTGTTTTCTCGGTAGAACAAATTTTTTTGTTCATGTTTCTATTTTATCTAAAACAAAAAAAATAGTAAAGAAGAAAGTTTAAATAATTTAAAATTTCATGAATATAATTTTTTAAATCCGTTTTCAATTTTGCGAACGTACTCGGGGTCGCGTTCCCGCCAGTATTTCGGATGGCGCATCATGCGTCTTAATTCCGCGTCGGACAAACCGGCCGAGGAATTTTTTTCCGTTTCGACGGACGGTTCCATCGATTGCATCATCTTGTGAACGCTTTTGATTCCCTGGGGTGTGGCGCACAGCGATTCGAACGCGTCAAGTGGCAGAAACTTTTCGCCGAACGCGTTTATCTCTTTCAGCGCGTCCAGCATCTTGTCTTGGGAACCGAAAAACTTTTGCAATTCGGAAACGGCGTCCGCTTCGCGTCCGGTTTGAAAAATTTCCGACAAAACCGGACACAGAAATTCTTCGGCCATCTCGTAAATTTTTTCCGCCTGCGTTTTTGTCAGTCCGATTTCACAAAATCGCGTGCGGACCGATTCATCGTCGAACAAGTCGTGCATGGGATATTCGCCCGCGTCCGCCGGGACGCCGATGGCGCGATTAAACTTTTCGCGCGCGTCAAAGTCCGCGTCGGCGCCGGGCACAGATACCATCGCGCCCATTTTCTTTTCCAGTTCGGCATACGATTTTATCAGCGCGTCCGAATTCAGAGTTCCATCGTCGTTCAGAAACTTTTCCGGGATGTTTTCCATATTTATCTCCTGTTTAATTTTTAGAATTTTTGTCGGCGTCGCCGGCCTTGCGCAGAAAATAAATTCCGCCCAGCGTAAAGATTGCCTGCAGCATATCGAAAATGTCGGTGTCCCCGACCAGATAGGCGCCAATTGCCGACAATATGCCGATGCCCGCTATGATATAGGTTCTTTGTCCGCGCAAAAAACCGCCCGTTATGATTTTGCCGTACATCATGACCGTCACCCGTTTTCCTGAAGATAAAACACCAAGCCGTCGATTTCCGCGATGTATCCGCGCGACACCGCCCAGTACGGCAACAATTCCGAGCGATGAAATTTCGCCGCGCCGCAGCATTTGTCCGCCAGCGTGCCCTTCATCATCATTCGAACGACCCGCAGACACATTTGAAATCCGCGCGACGCGCAATCGGTCCGCAAATCCCCGTGACGCGTCGAATCAGCGTTCAGCGATTCGAAAATATTTTTATCTTCGATTATATCAGCCCAATCTTGGTTCGACGCGGTGCGCAGATTTGCAATCATGGACGCCAAAGCCTCGACCGCAGCCAGGGACGACGCTTTTGTTTCCGCATAAACCACGCGCGCGATTTTATAAACAATGATTCTCGATTCGTCTGGGTTTTTAATCAACGTCAGATGCATTTGTGTTTTGCCTTTATCTAGAAATAAAAACCCGCGAATAAAATTCGCGGGCGAAAAAAGACATAAAAAAACCGCGACGATGCGCGGACATGACTTTTATTTTGATATATCTATCATACCATAATTCGAGATAAAAGTCAAGCTGGAAATTTCTGATTTATGATTTAAGATTTATGATTTGGGGCAAGCTTGCCTACTTCTGCCTTTTGCTTTCTGACTTCTGCCTTCTTCAAATACTAATCTCGTCGCCATAGGCCATGATATATTCCGACCCCTTGCGCAGAACCAGCGCGCCGTTTTCATTGATGCCAATTAATTCGACCAAACGCCCGCGATGCTTGATTGTCTTGTTCAGGCCGGCCGCCAAATCGGTCCACCTGTTTCTGACAATCTCGAAATCGCGTTTCAGCCATATGTCCAGATTCTTAATCAACGCCGCCAACAGTTCGTCGCGGCTGACGTCTGCGTAATCGCCCAACTTGGCCGTTTCGTATTCTGGAACGGTCGGATTCGATTTTATATTGATGCCGATTCCTATGATGACGAAATTTTTTGCATATTCTATTAATACGCCACTGGCCTTTTTGCCATCGATTAGAATATCGTTCGGCCATTTGATTGTCGGCTCGATATTAAAAGAAACCAGCGTTTCGGCAATCGCGACCGCGACCGCATAGGACAATTTCGGGTCGCGTTCTTCGGCGGAATAAATGAAACTGGCGTACAGGTTGCCATGGTGCGAAACCCACGCGCGCCTGTATCGGCCGCGGCCGGCGGATTGCGCGTCGGCCAGGACGACGGTGCGGTCCGCCGCGCACGATTGCGAAATCAGCTTGTGCGCGTACAGCTGGGTGCTGGGGATTTTATCAAAAGAAATCAGTTTATAAGTCATCGCCGGCCAATCGAATATTTTCCGTTATCGTTTTTTATAAAATCGCGGCCGTATGTTTTCCTCAGTTGATATATGGCGGTGTCTATCGCATGCGTGGCGACATCCGGCAGTATGCCCAGAACATTTTTTAAATCATTTATGAACATTCCGCCCGTCTGGTGCAACAGCACGACTATCCGCATCTGCAGTCTGGGCAAAGCGACGGGCATATGAAATACTTTTTCCATAATATCCCGCTGAGCTTTGTCGATGGACGCCAGGATTATTGATTTCAATTTCATCGGGAATACCGGGCTGGGTATGTCCAGCGAATCGAAATCGACATCCGCGACGGAGGCGCCGTCGACAATCATAGCGCCCAAATCTTGCAGCACTTTGCGCCATACGGCATCGGTGGTATATATGCGAACACCTTGTAACATATTCTGATATTAGCCAATATTCGCGCCAGTTGCAAATTTTTTCTAGGCGACGCCACAGGAGTTAAGAATTAAGAATTAATAATTAAAAGTTGAGAACATCATTACTCATCCATTATTCATCATTCATTATGGTGCGGCGAACAATGCGGACCGGTAACACGCGTTATCCCGGCCATTGCGGACGCAATTGCTGCAAGCCGGCGCGCAGCTGGAATGACAATCGGTAAGCGAGTACGTCAGGCTGTAAACCCATGCGCCTAATGTTTCAATTCCATTTACCGAACTTACACGGCACCAGCAATTGCCGCCGTATAATGACACATCAGGGGCATTTCCGGATTTGGTTTTCGTTGAAAGGCACGCTGCGACGCCTCTTATCATGTGGGTGCTGATACGCGCTTCCCATGTATCGCCCCAGTGCGGGTCATCGGATTCGGTCGTGTCTGCATACGTCCTCAGTTCTGCCCAGGGAATCAACCCGCCGATGGTCCCGCCGCCGGCCGCGGCCAGACTGTCAACATAGGATTTGGATGCGATTTCGGCCCGCGCCAGCACGGGCGCGAATAACGCGATAAGCGCCATACATAATAACACACACGATAACCTGGAAATTATTCTGTTCATCTCTCTTTTCCCCATTGCCAAGAAGGGCATAAAAACCATGGTTTAGATTAGGCAATAAATAGGAAATAAGAGAAGGCGGAAATGCGGGATTTTTGAAAACGAAAACTATGTACAATCCAACGATGGTTTGGATTAGCGGTCCTGTGAATACATTCTGCGCCTTTGTGGCGACCGTGTCCAGCAAAAAAATTAGCGCATAGCAAATAGCATATAGCAGATAGC